>JBLHZD010000270.1:0-5688 GCA_047631095.1 Alphaproteobacteria bacterium | reverse complement strand
ATCGGCGAACGGCGCCACACTTTCATGACAACGCTGCGCCGCGTCTCGTCGTTGCAGCATCGCACGATAATCATCCGGCGTCATCGCCTCAGCCTTGGCGAGGCGTAATTTCAAACGTTCGCTAATACCGTTGGGATGTTCGTTCACCATGTTTCGTTGAGCCCAGCGATTTTCCCAACCGGTGATCGATCCACAAACTTCCCCCGCCCCTTCAACCGAACGCTCCAACGCGTCTACATAGGGGTGATCGCCACGCCGCAAAATTTCAACACCCGTGGCGCACAATTGCTCCAGCAGGGCTTCAAACCCCGATTTGCTACTGTCGTCGGTCACTGCCCAACCGTCACCCTCCAATACAATCAACCTTTCCGGTTTATAGGCGGCGGGCGGAGCGTCCGGCCCGAACAGACCAAGACACCCTCGGTCACCACCGGCGCGCTTGGCAATTTCAATCGCAGTGCGCCACATGTCCTCAATGCTTCCCGCATGAACGCCATGGGTGCTCATGCTCGTCGCCTGGCGTTCGCCACGGTTGATTCCGCCTTGCGTTGGCTTCAGCGCTATATTGGCGCAATACGCGGCGGGACGGATAATCGACCCTCCAACCTGAGTGCCAATCGCGGCGGGTAACATTCCAGCCCCAATTGCCGCGCCCGACCCGGATGACGACCCACCCGGCGTGCAATCGGCGTTGAACGGGTTGACTGTCGGCCCCCCCGGCGTTGACCCACCAAGTTCCGCCGTCACCGTCTTGCATAACACCACGGCACCGGCTTCACGCAGCGCCCAAACAGCGGCGTTGTCGCGTTTTGGAAAATTTCCAATAAAGGCATCACATCCCATCTGGGTCGGCATGTCTTTCGTTTCCAGCAAGTCTTTGACGCCTATCGGCAACCCGTCGATTCCCGATAGAGGGCCACCATTCTTATAACGGGCACTACTAGCGTCCGCCGCTTCGCGGGCACCGTCTAGGTTTGTACTGACAAATGCCTGAATTGCGGGTTCCTTGTCCGCAATGACCTGAAGACAGCGCTCAAGATACGCGCGTGGGGTGTCGGCGCCGCCCAAGAACGCGGGGACCGCATCATGAAAGGTCATAACCTGATGGGTTTCTGGATCGTAACTACCGCGTTCCGTCATCATTCGTCTCCCTTTGGCGTTATTAGATCTTCATAAAGACTAGGATGTCCGCACAAACAAAGCCATGGGCCACACTACATTTTACCCTTCTAACTCTAGGCCTGATAAATTCAAAGCGCGGGGTAGCGTTTCGAGTCCAGGCACGCCATATTTACAGAATGGATACATTTAAACGTATCATCTAAACGTATCATCGTCCTCGCTGCCCTGCTAACCGGCCTGACGGCATTTTCACCACAGATCAAAATTCATGCCCCAGCCAAACTCATCGTTATTAATTTGAATGTTGAAATTGAACAGGAAGTCCGTATCAAGGTCGAAAATGATATCGATGACCTCTTCCACTATAACAAAGGCTTGTTCTAACCATGAACCGCTTGTCGAATTGGATCACACTCCGGTTCTTGGTGCCGCTTTTATTCGGGGTCATATTTTACGGCGGGACTGCCCAAGCAGGCGAGCTGGGCTCAGCGGTCCGGATCGCCAACGTCGGGGAACCCGCGCGTGGATATGTGATCCCCGTCTCCAGTCCCGGGGTCCGCGTGACGCAGTTGGTCAACAGACTTAATGCCAAACGGCGTAAAAAATATCAAACTGTGGCCAAGAAGGACGATACATCGTTATGAAAGGTCGAATCCGTCGTTGGCAAGCGACTTATTAAACGTGCGCCCCCAGGCGCTTATGTTCAAAATTCTAGCGGTGCGTGGCACCAAAAATAGCCCGCATTTTACTTCAAGGATAATATAGCATATGGACCAACCTCAGTCCGTTGAAGAAACACTCGCGCTCCTAGCGAAGGGCAACTATGTCGCTGACCGTAGCCTTGCTACAGCGTTGTATTTATCGCTGAGTTTGCAAAAGCCATTATTTCTGGAAGGCGAAGCGGGTGTTGGCAAAACCGAAATCGCCAAGACATTGTCGGCGACATTGGGCCGAAAGCTCATTCGCCTGCAATGCTACGAAGGCCTCGACATCGCCTCCGCCGTCTACGAATGGAACTATTCCCTGCAGATGATTGAAATCCGCATGGCCGAAGCCATGGGCGACCGCGACCGCAATTTGTTGGAACGCGATATCTTCTCCGAACGCTTCTTGATCAAACGCCCCTTATTACAAGCCCTGGACGCGACCACTGACGCCCCACCCGTCCTATTAATCGACGAGTTGGACCGAACCGATGAACCGTTTGAAGCCTATCTTCTCGAAATGCTGTCAGAATTCCAGGTTACCATTCCCGAGATTGGCACCATGCGCGCCGAAAACCCACCGCTTGTCATTATCACATCAAACCGGACGCGGGAAATTCACGACGCGTTGAAACGTCGATGTTTTTACTACTGGGTCGATTATCCCGACGCCGAACGGGAGCTTGAAATTCTCGCAGTCCGCGCGCCGGGCACCCCGGAGCGTTTATCACGCCAGATTGTTGGCTTCGTCCAATCGCTTCGCGCCCTCGATTTGTTCAAATCACCGGGGGTCGCCGAAACTATCGATTGGGCCGATAGTCTCAATCAATTAAACCGGCTAGAATTAGATCCCGACGGGATCAACGACACCCTGGGCGCATTGTTGAAATATCAAGATGACATCGTAAAAATTCAAGGCAGCGAGGCCGGTCGAATTCTGAGTGAAGTCAACGCAGCATTGAAGACGGCGGTGCCGACGGCATGACCGATGCGGACAATGATCGGGGATTTCTAGCGGCCAATATAATGCATTTTGGACGCGCGCTGCGCGCCGCTGGATTACCCATCGGCCCCGGCCACGTGTTGCGCGCCATCGAAGCGATTGAAGCGATTGGCGTCAGTAATAGAAATGATTTTTACTGGGCCCTGCACGCCGTGTACGTCAATCGGCGCGACCAACGTGATTTGTTCGATCAGGCCTTCCATATATTTTGGCGCAATCCAAAAATCCTGGAACGCATGATGTCGCTGGTGCTCCCGGGATTCCGCGGCGACGAAAATATGGACCAGGAAGAAATTTCGCCACGCCTCGCGGAAGGACTGCAAGGCGGACGCCAGAACACCGAAACTGAAAACCGAAACGAAGAAGAAACAACATTCGACGCCGCGATGACCTGGAGCCGCGAAGAGGTCTTGCATGAAAAGGATTTTGAAAAAATGACCGCCGGTGAATTGGCGGCGGCGCGACGCGCCATCCAATCAATGCGTCTGCCCTTGCAAGATACCCCAACGCGTCGATTCCGCACCGACCCACGCGGCGCGCGGGTCGATTTGCACGCCACGCTACGCGCCGCCTTGCGCCATGGCGGCGACATCATTCCACTAAAGACGCGAAGTCGCCGGAAACGTCGCCCCCCTTTGGTTATTATGTGCGATATTTCCGGATCAATGGACCGTTATGCCCGAATGTTGATCCACTTCATGCACGCCGTCACCAACGACCGCGACCGGGTCCACACGTTTTTGTTCGGCACGCGGCTAACCAATGTAACGCGGTACTTGCGGCAGAAAGACATCGACGTTGCGTTGGATTCAGTTGCCGGCGCGGTGGAAGACTGGTCCGGCGGCACCCGGATTGGGAAATGTCTTCATAATTTTAATCAAGATTGGTCACGACGTGTTCTGGGTCAAGGTGCCGTGGTTTTATTCATCTCCGACGGACTAGACCGGGACGCCGGAGATGGTGTTTCACGGGAGATGGAACGCCTGCATCGGTCCTGTCGGCGATTAATCTGGCTGAATCCCCTATTGCGTTATGATATGTTCGAACCCAAGTCTTTAGGGGTACGGGCGTTATTACCCTACGTGGACGACTTCAGACCGGTTCATAATTTAAATAGTCTGACGCGGATAGTCTCCGTGTTGGGTGAAACCGGTCCCAGAACCAACGATGCTATGAGACAGTGGCGGGAGCGCGCAGCATGACCGAACAAACAGTCCCTGAAGAACCTTCAACCTATCATGACGATATCTTACGGCAAGCAGCCCTTTGGAAAGCGTCGAATCACGGCGTCGCCCTGGCCACCGTCGTCACCACCTGGGGCTCCTCACCACGCCCTGTTGGCAGCCAGCTTGCGATTAAAGATGATGGCGCATTTATTGGTTCAGTATCAGGCGGATGTATCGAAGGTGCCGTCGTCGGCGAAGGTCTGGCTGCGATCAAAGATGGCGAGACCCGCCTCCTTGATTTCGGCGTCACCGATGAAATGGCCTGGGAAGTCGGACTGGCGTGTGGCGGCAAGGTCGAAGTTTTCGTCGAGCGGGTAGAGTAACTATAGGAGACACGGCCATGAAATCGCAAATCCTGCAGGATCTGCTCACCGCACGGGACGCCAAAGCAGAAACCGTGCTAATCACCAATGTCGATACCGGCGCGCAATCACTGGTCGTCGACGGCGCTGCTACCGGAGACATAAAAATTACCAAAGACGTCAGTGCGGCGATGGACAACGTCATTGCGGATGACAAGGGCAAAACCGTAGATATCGACGGGAATCGTTTGTTCATACGCGCGTTCAATCCGCCCAAACGCTTAATCATCGTCGGCGCGGTGCACATTGCGCAACCGCTCGTCCCAATGGCGCGGCTCGCAGGGTTTGAAACCATCGTCGTCGACCCACGCAGCGCCTGGGCAACGCCGGAACGATTCCCCAATGTGACCGTTGATTCGCGTTGGCCAGATGAGGCCCTGGGAGCGCTCGACCCGGATGCAGGCACCGCGATTGTCGCCCTGACACATGACCCAAAGCTGGACGACCCCGCCCTGACCGTAGCGTTGCGTTCGAAAGCATTTTATATCGGCGCGCTCGGTGGCCAAAAGTCAGCGGGCAAGCGTCGGGAACGTCTTTCCAATGAAGGTTTCACAGATGCGGATTTCGCCCGCATCCACGGTCCAGTCGGGTTAGATATAGGTGCCATTTCCCCCGCCGAAATAGCGCTGTCTATTATGGGTGAAATTACCCAAATCTTGCATCGTTATAAATTGAAGCAAGCCGCATGATATTTAACGACGCGCCCATAGCCGATACCGAAGGCGCGCTGCTCGTGCATTCGTTACGCGTGGGCGCGCGGGTGTTCAAAAAAGGCCGATGCTTAACAGCCGAAGACATCGAAAAGTTACAGGACGCCGAATACGAAACCATAACTGTGGTCCGCTATGAAGACGGTGATTTGGATGAAGACAGCGCGGCGGCGCTTATTGCTGCGGCCGCGGCCGGTGACAATACAGAGGCGTCAAGCGCGTTTACCGGTCGGGTCAATCTGTTCGCGCGAAACCACGGGTTGCTCGTTTACGACGCCGATGCGCTGGATAACATCAACCTTGTCCATGAATCGGCGACGATTGCAGCTTTAACGCCATTTGAAGTGGTGCAGCCCAAACAAATGGTTGCGACCATTAAAATTATTCCCTTCTCGGTCCCCGATTCCATCTCCAACGCCTGCGCATCAATAGCATCCCAGGATGGTGGTTTAATTCGCATCGCGCCCTTTAAATCTTTGAGCGCCAGGTTAATTCAAACCGAATTGCCCAACACAAAACCGTCCGTTCTCGACAAAACTGCCCGGGTGTTGTCTGACCGGT
>JBLHZD010000269.1:0-5744 GCA_047631095.1 Alphaproteobacteria bacterium | reverse complement strand
GCCCGCTCGTCAGTGCAAGACGTACAGCTTCCCGTTTGAATTCTTCACCGTATCGTTGTCCCATGGTCACTCTCCTTGATTGCTAAATTCGCTATCAAGTATCCGGAACTAAACCGTGACAAGACCAGACCTTGAAAAACCGCATCTTGCTGGACAACTACTTCTTCCCGGCAGACCTCGAAGCGCAGATCGAAGCGTTCGTCGATCATTACAATCATCAGCGATACCACGAGAGCATCAACAATCTCACGCCCGCAGACGTCTACTTCGGGCGTGGCCAAGCTATTTTAAAACAACGGGAAAGGATCAAACTCAAAACGATGGAGAACCGGCGCTTGCAATACCGCAAATACGCCGCTTAATACCTTGAACCAGATGAACCAGAACCTCCTTTAGATCAGGCCGCTGATTGTCCCAATTTATATGACGACGGACACTCTCTGGGCTGGTCGATCATCGGAAAAATTTCACACCCTGTGGTGATAAAGCATTGCCGGGAAAATGCGATTTCATCGCAAAAATATAATATGCGCCAGGGCCCGGCCATTTTACGACGCCTGTCACTATTGCGACTTTTTCTGTAAACTTCGACATTTCATCCCTACTGATAAATGGCTGCATTCTAGTATTTGGCACCTTCGCCCCTTATGCTGACGTATATCATCTTTCAACATTTCAATTGGATTGCCCGCCCATGAAGAACGGTAGAGTTTTACTTGAGTTAATCGATGGCGTTGCGGTCATGACCTTGAACCACCCCGGATCGTTAAACGCCTTCGGTTTTAAACTGAAACAGGATATGACGGCGGCGCTGAATGAAATCGAAGCCAGTGACGCGCGTTGCCTCCTCCTTACCGGGACAGGGCGCGCATTCTGCTCTGGCGCAAACCTCAACGATCCCGACAGCCCACCGCGAGACCGCGCCGCCGAATTGCGGGGCGATATACCTTCTGACCTGGAGGCATGGTATAATCCGGCCTTTGAGCGGCTCCGGGCGTTGAAAATTCCTACTGTATCGGCAATTAATGGCGTCGCGGCAGGCGCCGGCATGAGTCTCGCCCTTTCCGCTGACATCAAGTTGATGGCGCGGTCCGCGTATTTCCTTCAAGCCTTTGCGCGAATTGGCCTGGTTCCTGATTGCGGTTCGTCCTGGATTTTACCGCGCCTGGTCGGCGTTGCCCGGGCCATGGAGCTTTCGTTACTCGCGGAAAAATTACCAGCCGAAACCGCCTTAGAGTGGGGCTTGGTCAACCGCGTTTCCGATGACGGCGCACTCGCCGACGACGCCATGACGATGGCCCAACGTCTCGCGGACGGGCCCTCTTCGCTCGGCCTCATCCGTCGCATGTATTGGGATAGCCTTGAAAACAATTACGCGGACCAACTTCAACTTGAAGCCTATTTGCAAAAACAAGCGGGACAAAGTTCGGATTACGAAGAAGGCGTCACCGCTTTTCGGGAAAAACGATCGGCAAATTTCACCGGAAATTAACGGCATTTCACAACGCGTTGCGCGCCCCCGGTTGGCGGGTAAGCCCGACTCATATAAATTTACAGGGAGAGATCGATGAGCGTTTTTGATCTAACCATTACCGATAAACTGCTTTCCACGACGCGGGCCGTGCGTAAACGTCTGGATCTAGAGAAACCGGTCGCGAAACAAGTCATTACAGACTGCCTGGAGTTGGCGCTGCAAGCCCCCACAGGATCAAACCGTCAGGGTTGGCGTTGGCTTGTGGTGATGGATGCAGAAAAGCGCGGTGCACTAGCGAACCTTTACCGAAAAGGCGCAGGCACATATTTAGACGATGCATATCGCGATGCCTCTGCGAACGGCGTGAACCAGGATAGCCGTGTGTTCGACTCCGCCCGCTATCTTGCTGAACACCTCCAAGAGGTTCCTGTACATGTCATACCTTGTATCGATGCCAGTCACATTCCCGCCGACGCCCCGCCTCGTGCATGGGGCGGGCTAATGGGATCAATTTATCCTGCAATGTGGAGTTTCCAACTGGCGTTGCGCGCCAGAGGTCTTGGCTCCGTGTTGACGACGCTACATCTCAAATACGCAGACGACGCCGCCAAGTTATTGGGAATACCTGAAAATTTCGTTCAAGCAGGGCTCATGCCGGTCGCCTACACAATAGGCGTCGACTTTAGATCGGCAAAACGTCGTCCGCTGAATGAGGTCGTCCATTGGGATTCATGGTAAAGGCTAGGCGTATACTTCCCGTTACGACCACGTCCACTTAGCCGCGCGTTTTTCATTAAACGCGCGGGTCGCTTCCTTTGAATCGTTAAATCCGCCCAAGCGGTTCGTGTAGTCGTTCTCCGTCCGGTACGATTGCATGACGTCGTCACGCTCGATGCGCAGGATAGATTCCTTAGCGAGCCGGAGCGCGATGGGGCTCTTCTTACCCAGTTCCGTGGCTATTTCGACCGCGCGCGCTTCGGCGCCGCCGCTGGGGACGACCTCTTCAATTCCACCGAGGCGATGCAGTTCCTGCGCATCGATCATCTCGCCCAGGAACAGCATACGGCGCGCCTTGGACGGGCCAAATAGCCGCAACGCCTTGGAGGCGCCGCCAAGCAGGCCGACATTGATTTCGGTCAGGCCAATAGTCGCTTTGTCACCCGCGATGACCAAGTCACATACGCCCAATAGGCCGAAGCCCGCACCGATCGCCGCGCGTTCGAACGAAGCGATGACGGGAATTGTGCAATTCTGGATCGAATATTGGGTTTGCCGCCATTCCCATGCAGGATCGATCACCTGGCGAACATCCATGTCTTCAGTTGGCGCTTTATCGGCGGCGCGTTGCTTGAGATCTACCCCGGCGCAGAACGCCCGGTCCCCGGTGGCGGACAGCACCACCGCGCCGATGTCACGGTTCTGCGACAATGCGGTGAAGCAAGCGGTCAGCTCATTCCGCATGGCGCGGTTGACCGCATTAACCGGCGGCCGGTTAAGGCGGACAATCGCATATCCTTGACCGAACTCGATTTCAAGCGTTTCAAATTTTTCCATACCCCCCCCCTAGCGTTTCATCATCCATTTATAGCGCGGTCTAAATTCCGAACAAGGCGGCGCCATCGAACTCTCGCCGCCCAAACGACCAGCATGAAGCGGAAATTAATGAAGCATAGCCTTTCGATATAGATTGCCTATTGTTAATTCCCATAATTCAAGACGTAAACGTTGGTTCTCTCACGCCTAAGGAACATAATTCATGGATCTCATCAAACTCTCCGCCGTTGAAATAGCCACCGCCATCGAGGCGGGTGACACGTCATGCGAAGCGGTAACGCGCGCCCTGCTTGATCGAATTGCGGAACGGGAACCTGAAGTGGACGCGTGGGAATATCTAGACCCGGACATGGCTCTGGCCGCCGCCAAAGTGCTCGATAACAGTCCCTCCAAAGGTTTGATTCATGGTGTCCCGATTGGGGTCAAGGACATCATTGACACGCGCAATATGCCGACGACGCACGGCTCGCCAATACACAAGAACAACCGGCCCTGCACCGACGCGCCCTGCGTTTCTCTGGTTCGGGGCGCCGGCGGGCTTGTGATGGGCAAGACAGTCACCTCGGAATTTGCGGCCCAGCGCGCCGGCAAAACCAAAAACCCCCATAATCCCGCCCATTCACCCGCAGGCTCTTCAAGCGGGTCAGCCGCAGCCGTAACGGACTTCATGGTCCCGGTCGCATTTGGGACGCAAACCGGGGGCTCGATTGTACGACCGGGCGCGTTTTGCGGCTGTGTCGGATACAAACCAACTTATGGCGACTACAATCCACTTGGCGTGCACGACAACACAAGAAGCGTCGACACATTAGGCATGTTAAGCCGAACTTTGGAAGACCAGGCGCTGTTGCGCGCGGTTCTGACCCATACGCCTTACCGCCCCATTCAAACAGCCCCGATTGGTGACCTGCGTATCGGCGTGTGTCGCACGCCGAACTGGCGTCTCGCCGACGAACCAACGCAAGAATGTTTGCTGCGCGCCGCTAAAAACTTGGAAGCCAAGGGCGCCACAATCGCCGATTTCAACCTACCTGACGGCTTTGACGGCGCAATCGAAGGCTTTGACGCGGTGTCGGGCTATGAAATTTCACGTACCCTGGCCTATGAATGGGTCAACTATCCGGAGTTATTGAGCGACAACATGCTCAACAACCGTGTCCCAAATGGCTTGAAGGTCACGCCAACAGAATACCAGGCCGGCCTTGCGAAGCTCGTCGACTATCGACGGCGCTACACCGAGTTATTCGAAGCCTGGGACGTACTGATTACGCCAAGCGCGCCTGGGGAGGCGCCAGCAGACGTCACGACAATTGGTGACCCACCGTTTAATCGCATATGGACGGGCCTGTACGGTCCAGCGGTCAACTTACCGCTCAACACAGGACCTCAAGGGCTGCCAATTGGCCTGCAAGTTATCGGTCATGCCGGTCAAGACGACCGTTTTCTCGACGCAACCGATGCGATTTATCAGGCCTTGAGTTGATCATCGCCATCGTTATTTTTATGTCTGCGCCCTCATACGTCCATAAAATTAGCGATGGCGGGTAGCTACACCCTATTTTGACGTAACGCGCCTTGTCAAAGGGCTGGCGCGTGGCAATACTTGGTTCAAATTCTCACCAAGACATGAACATGAGAGGAACGGAACATGGTCACAGCGCTTAAACCGGTTGGCAGTCATATTTCGGATGCAGAATGGGACGTGCGGGTCGACCTCGCGGCAGCCTATCGCCTCGTCGAAATGTATGGCTGGTCCGATATGATCGGAACACATATTTCCGCCCGGGTCCCAGGCTCGGAAGATCATTTCCTACTCAACCCTTACGGTATGATGTTTGACGAAATCACCGCGTCCTGCCTAATCAAAGTTGATCTCGACGGCAATGCGACTGACGATTCAGATTACAAAGTCAATCCAGCCGGTTTTACGATCCACAGCGCCGTGCACATGGCGAACCATGACCTAGCCTGCGTCATGCATACGCATACACCTGCTGGCACTAGCGTCGCGACGCAGAAGAATGGATTACTGCCGATCAACCAGCATGCGCTGCTGGCGCTGCATGAGGTTGCCTATCATGATTACGAGGGACCGGCCCTGGATCATGACGAACGAAAACGGATCGTCGAAGATCTCGCCGACAAGAAGATCCTGATCCTGCGCAATCACGGTCTGCTCACCGTTGGCCGGACCATTGGCGAAACCTTCGTCTGGATGTATCGCGCCGAACGGGCATGCCGTATGCAGCTCGCCTTCCAGCAGAGCGGCGCAGAACTTCATCCAATCTCCGAGGAAGTGCAGAAAATAACAATGGATCGCGCGCGCGCCGCCGTCGGTGCGAATGGGCACCGACCATCCGGCAAACTCGAATGGCCAGCGCTGCTGCGTAAGCTCGATAAGGTTGATACCTCGTACAAATCCTAGGAAGCGGAAATTTGGGCGGTACGCTTCCATTGTTCCGGATTTATCAGAGTCAAATGAGCGGTGTTGTCAGGGGAATCTGGCTTGATGCGGGGAGCTGACGTCCGTAGCCTCGGCGGATGAAAAATCCTTTCCGATATTTCAAGACGTCGCCCGAGATTATCCGCTTGGCGGTGATGATGTATGTTCGGTTTCCGCTTTCGCTGCGGCAGGTCGAAAAGCTGCTTCACGAACTTATGCGCAAGGCGATGCAACGATACGGTCGTCCGGAAGTAGTCGTGACGGACCGGCATC
>JBLHZD010000268.1:0-5772 GCA_047631095.1 Alphaproteobacteria bacterium | reverse complement strand
ACGCGCGCGACGGCAATTCTCGCGGCGGGTTTTATGGGAACAAGTATCACTCTGGCTATTCTAGCTAACAACACGCGCGAACCGTCCTCTATTCTAGATCGACCTGGCATGACAGGCGTTCCAGACGCACCTGTTAAAGAACCTGTTGGCGTCCCGCTTTCTAAGTAAGTAAAGTTTCCGGCTTTCAGGTCGATTTTCATGATATTTTCATGGGAACGGCGATGTAAATCAATTAGGCTGCTGGTCCATGACGCGTTTTATATTTATCACTGGCGGCGTGGTTTCCTCATTGGGCAAAGGTTTGTCTGCTGCGTCGCTTGGTGCCTTGCTGCAAGCCCGTGGTTACAGCGTTAGGCTGCGCAAGCTGGATCCGTATTTGAACGTCGATCCCGGGACCATGAGCCCCTATCAACATGGCGAAGTCTTTGTCACAGATGATGGCGCGGAAACCGATCTCGACCTCGGTCATTATGAACGCTACACTGGCGTTCCCGCGCGCCGCAGCGATAATGTGACGACAGGGCGGATATATTCCAACGTCATCGCCAAGGAACGGCGCGGCGACTACCTGGGCGGCACGGTACAAGTCATCCCCCACGTCACCGATGCGATAAAGGAATTCGTTGTCAGCGATTTAGATGACGAGGATTTTGTGATTTGCGAAATTGGCGGCACGGTCGGGGATATTGAAGGCTTACCGTTTCTGGAAGCAATTCGCCAATTAGGTAATGAATTGGGCCGGGAGCGGACATTATACGTCCATCTCACCTTGGTGCCTTATATTCCTTCCGCCGGCGAATTAAAGACTAAGCCGACGCAGCATTCCGCCAAGGAATTGCTAAATGTAGGCATTCAAGCCGATATTCTGCTGTGCCGCTGCGACCGGGAAATTCCACCGGATGCGCGCCGTAAAATTGCCTTGTTTTGCAATATTCGCGAAAGCCGGGTTATCCCCGCGCTCGACGTTGCGTCAATCTACGATGTGCCCGGCAGTTATCATAAAGAAGGCTTCGACGTTGAGGTCATGAAATATTTCAACATGTGGGATGATTCCGAACCTGACCCGATTGATTTGTCGCGCTGGGAAAATGTGGTTAGCCGCATTAAAGCCCCAGAAGGTGAAGTCAATATTGCGATCGTTGGCAAATACACCAATCTGCTCGACGCCTATAAATCCCTAAGCGAGGCGCTGACCCATGGCGGTATCGCCAATAATGTGCGTGTCAATTTAAACTGGATTGAATCGGAAATTTTCGAACGTGAAGACGCTGTATCTTATCTGGAAAATTGTGACGGCATTTTGGTGCCGGGTGGATTTGGCGAACGCGGTTCGGAAGGAAAAATATCCGCTGTCACCTTTGCGCGCGAAAGAAATGTGCCGTATTTTGGCATTTGCTTCGGTATGCAGATGGCGGTGATTGAAGCGGCGCGAAATCTGGCAGGTATCGAAAAAGCCGGTTCGACGGAATTCGGCCCGTGTAAAGACTCTGTGATTGGATTGTTGACTGAGTGGACGCGGGGGAATGTTGTAGAACGCCGCACGGGCCGGGATGACTTGGGAGGTTCCATGCGGTTGGGTGCGTATCCGTGCGTGTTGGCGCCAGGGTCTCGGGTCGCGGAAATTTATGACAACGCAGCGGAAATCGACGAACGTCATCGGCACCGTTACGAGGTCAATATCAACTACAAGAAACGGCTGGAAGAACATGGTCTGGTCTTTTCCGGCATGTCCCCGGCGGGCGATCTTCCGGAGATTGTGGAAATTCCCGATCATCCGTGGTTCATCGGCGTGCAATTCCATCCGGAACTGAAATCAAAGCCTTTCGATCCACACCCGCTGTTTAGCAGTTTTGTGAAAGCGGCGGTGAATCAGTCCCGGTTGGTTTAAGGTTTGGAAGTGATTGAGAAGTCGTTAATCATCGCCATTTCTGTGAAGATCAGAAATAGGACGCCCAGGGCCTGAGAAGGCAGGAAATTAGACGCCGGCGCCCCACAGTACTCCCGCCTTCGTGGGCGTGACGAGGTGGAAAGCGTAAGCGGGCATTAAGGAATTCGGACTCACATGACGAATCAACGACACATCACCGTCGGCGACCTGACCATTGGCAACGACCTGCCCTTGACGTTAATTGCCGGTCCTTGCGCCATGGAAAGCCGTCAACACGCGCTGGAAACCAGTCTTGCGCTAAAGGAATTTGCCGATGAACTTGGGTTTGGGTTAATTTACAAATCCTCTTTCGACAAGGCGAACCGCACTTCTATCGACAGCCCCCGGGGCATTGGTTTGAGCAAGGCGATGGAAATTTTTGAAGAGGTACGTGAGAAAACAGGCTGCCCCGTGGTCACCGACGTTCACGAACCCGATCAATGCGCTATTGTCGCCAAGTCAGTCGATGTCCTGCAAATTCCGGCCTATCTATGCCGCCAGACCGATTTGTTGGTTGCGGCGGCAAAAACAGGCCGGGTTGTGAACATCAAAAAGGGGCAATTCCTGGCGCCATGGGATATGGCCAATGTCGCGCAAAAATGCGCTCAGGCCGGGAACGAAAATCTGATGTTGTGCGAACGGGGCGCGACCTTTGGCTACAATACTTTAGTTAGCGACATGCGATCGCTGCCCACGATGGCGGAAACAGGATATCCGGTCGTCTTTGACGCGACCCATTCGGTGCAACAACCGGGCGGGCAGGGCGCAACATCTGGAGGGCAGCGGGAATTCGTGCCGGTCCTGGCGCGCGCTGCCGTTGCCGTTGGGGTCGCCGCCGTATTTTTGGAAACTCATGAAAATCCCAATTCGGCGCCGTCGGACGGCCCGAACATGGTGCTGTTGTCGGAATTTAAAGCCTTGGCTGAAACGCTTATGGCGTTCGACGCCTTGTCGAAAGCACAGATTCGTCCCTCGAATTAAGCACATTTTTCAATCTGAAGGAATCTTCGCCCTATGACCGCCATTCTTGACATAATTGCCCGTGAAATTCTCGACAGCCGAGGCAACCCGACGGTCGAGGTCGATGTTGCTTTGGAAAGCGGGGCCTTTGGGCGCGCAGGAGTACCGTCCGGCGCCTCGACGGGCAGTCATGAAGCCATTGAATTACGTGATGGAGGCGCGCGGTATGGCGGCAAGGGAGTCCACAAGGCGATCAGCGCAGTAAACGGTGAAATATTTGACCTGTTGTCTGGAATGGATGCCGGTGATCAGGTTAAAATTGATTCGCTGCTGTGCGAATTGGATGGCACGGACAACAAGGAACGTTTAGGCGCGAATGCGATCCTCGGCGTGTCCCTGGCGATCGCAAAGGCGGCAGCCGCAGATGCGGGCTTGCCTTTATACCGGTATATTGGTGGGGCCTATGCTCATTTGCTGCCCACGCCGATGATGAATATAATTAATGGCGGCGCGCATGCGGATAATCTGGTCGATATCCAGGAATTCATGATTATGCCGGTGGCCGCACCCAATATCGCCGAAGCCGTTCGAGTCGGAGCCGAAGTGTTCCAGGCATTGAAAAAAGCCCTGCAAGATGCAGGTCACAATACGAATGTCGGTGACGAAGGCGGTTTCGCGCCGAATGTCGGCTCTACAGATGAAGCGCTGGGCTTTGTGATGAAAGCGATTGAAGCAACCGGTCGTAAACCGGGCGAGGATGTGATGCTGGCGCTCGATTGCGCCGCGACAGAATATTACAAAGATGGGGCTTATATACTGGCAGGTGAAGGTAAGTCTTTGGATTCTGACGCAATGGTCGCCTATTTGGCGGATTTGGCTGACCGTTATCCCATCGTGTCCATCGAAGACGGTATGAGCGAGGACGATTGGAAGGGGTGGGCCACACTGACCCGGGAAATCGGTGACAAGGTTCAATTGGTGGGCGACGACTTGTTCGTCACGAACCCTGAACGTTTATCGCGCGGTATTGCGGAGGGAATTGGCAATTCGATCCTGATCAAGTTCAATCAGATCGGAACGCTATCGGAAACGCTGGAGACGGTGGAATTGGCACATCGGGCGGGCTTCACGTCAGTTATTTCACATCGCTCCGGTGAAACTGAAGACTCGACCATCGCCGACCTCGCAGTTGCGACGAATGCAGGGCAAATCAAAACCGGGTCGCTATCGCGGTCCGATCGGCTGGCGAAATACAATCAATTAATCCGCATAGAAGAACAACTTGGTGCCTCAGCACAATATGCGGGCGGCGCGTTCCTTCGCGGTTAATACACAAATCGAATACATCAACAGGAGCACAACCAATGTATATCAATGGTGAATGGCGAGACGCCAAAGGTGGCGGACGGTTCGACGTAACGAATCCGGCGAATGGAGATGTGGTTGGTTCGGTTCCCGATGGCGGCGCGGCGGATGTGACGGACGCCATCGCGGCGGCGTCGGATGCTTTCAAGGGGTGGGCGGGACGTACCGCATATGAACGATCCGCAATCCTGTACCGCGCTTATGAATTGATGCAAGAGCGGAAGGAACACCTGGCGCAAACCATGACGATGGAACAGGGTAAGCCCTTGCGTGCGGCGCGTAACGAAGTCCAATATGGGTCTGATTTCCTATTGTGGTATGCGGAAGAAGCAAAACGGGTGTACGGCGAAACCATTCCGGCACCGCGTGGGGATCAGCGGTTTATCGTAAGCCATCAACCCGTCGGCGTCGTCGGCGCGGTGACGCCGTGGAATTACCCGTTGTCGATGCTGACACGCAAGATTTCGCCCGCAATTGCGGCGGGGTGCACCATTGTGCTCAAACCGTCCGATGAAACGCCACTTTGTGCGGTTGAACTGTTCAAAATTTTTGACGAAGCAGGTGTGCCGCCTGGGGTCGTTAATTTGGTGACGGCGCTGGACCCCACGCCGATTGGCGAGGCGTTCACGACAAATCCGACGGTGCGTAAGCTGACGTTCACAGGGTCGACGAGGGTCGGCAAAATGTTGGCGCAAAAAGCGGCAGGGCAATTAAAGCGGGTTTCTATGGAGTTGGGTGGACATGCGCCGTTCATCGTGTATCCCGACGCCGACCCGGTCCATGCGGCGAAAGGGGCTGCGTTGGTGAAATTTTTGAATACGGGCCAAGCCTGCATCAGCCCGAACCGGATTTTTGTGCATGAAAACCTTGTCGACGCTTTTGCCGAAACCATAACCGACCGCGTTACAAAGTTGCGTGCGGGGAATGGCGCCGAAGATGGGGTCGCCATTGGTCCGTTGGTGAATGAAGCCGCCGTTGCCAAGGTTGAAAACCAAGTGAATGACGCGGTGGCCAAGGGTGCCACGGTTCTCTGTGGAGGCGTGCGGTTAAACGATGGTGGTCTCGATAAGGGTCATTATTTCGCCGCCACGGTGTTGCGGGACGTGACGCCGGACATGCTTATCTACCGGGAGGAAACCTTTGGCCCAGTTGCGCCAATTATTGCGTTTAAAGATGACGACGATGTGTTGGAAATGGCAAACGACACTCATTACGGATTGGCGGCGTATATTTATACCCGCGACATCGCTCGCGCAATGCGGTCCTTCGAAGGATTACGATTTGGCATTATCGGCATCAATGACATCAACCCAACTGCAGCCGCCGCACCATTTGGCGGCATGAAGGAAAGCGGATTGGGCCGGGAAGGCGGCGGCGAGGGTATTGCCGAGTATCTGGAAACCAAGCTGGGTGGGTTCTCAGTTTAGATGTTCGGCTAATCGAATCGAATTCGCCAAAATTACGGCCGCAGAGCCAAGCGGCCTTATCTGCAGCGCCCGATCTTTAGCAAACCGCAAGGG
>JBLHZD010000267.1:0-5809 GCA_047631095.1 Alphaproteobacteria bacterium | reverse complement strand
GGCATTCGACGTTAGCTGGCAAAAGCCCTCTCGCGTTTGAAAGGATGGCCGCGTAAATGATATAAGTATCCGGCACTTTTTCGGGACAAGTCCAATCTGCTCCTTTGAGATTGCTCTCCTCGAGATTAGTTCTCCCGAGATTGGCCTCTCTGAGATCTGCTCCTCCGAGATTAACGCTCCTGAGATCTGCTCCTCCGAGATTAGCTCTCCTAAGATTTGCTTCCTCGAAATTGGCGTCCTCGAGAGTGGCCCCCTCTAAATTAGCCCCCTCGAGATAGGCTCCTCTGAGACTGGCCACTCTGAGATCTGCTTCTCTAAGATCCGCATCTCCGAGATTGGCAATTTCTAGATTGACCCCTGCAAGTTGTATAGGTGTGTCTGGATGATATTCTCGCCAGGAATTCCATTGGCGGACATCTTTTTTGAGGCGAGCGAGTTGCTTCTCGTCGGCAAAAGGGCGCTCTGCGTCCTGGTTTTCAGCGTCCATCCCTTACATCCCCTTATTTATTCCACCTATCTATTTTAGATAATGGGGCGTCTTCAACAAGCATAGATAGGAGGGGGCGCTATGGTGTTTCGTAAATTGAATTTTTCCACGATCATTACGCCAACCCGGTGGTCGCAAATCATCCGCGCTCCGGCCAACTATCCATTCGTTGGCGGAAGTCATAGGACGGGTATGTAGGCGGGAAAGATCAGGATGGCTGGGGAACCTGGATTCGAACCAGGACTAAGCGGGTCAGAGCCACTCGTTCTACCGTTAAACTATTCCCCAACGGGCGGCCTGAATATCACATCGATTCCCGAATGTGTAGGGGAGATTATCACGAACGCCGCGCTGGGAATAGTTTTAATCCAAAATGGGATGATTTGTTGCGTCGCTTTTACGTGGCTCGCTATTGAACGTTCTGCGGATTGGCGTACACTCCACGCCAAGAAAAAAAGGCGATCCCGTCGAAAATTGTAGGCGTTTTCGAGGGGGATGGCCGTAAAAAACAACAAAATGGGCGCGTGGCCGATGACGACGTATGTCAGACCGCGATGGGACAGAAGACGTCCCGCCAGGCGAGCGAAGGAAGGGCGTTGGGCCCATACCTATGCCGCGATTGATCTTGGCACCAATAATTGTCGACTTTTGATAGCGCGACCGACGCGCAGCGGCTTTCGCGTGATCGACGCATTTTCGCGAATTGTACGGCTTGGCGAAGGTGTTAGCGAAAGCGGGCGTCTTAGCGATGACGCGATGGACCGTACAATTGAAGCGTTAAAGATATGCGCCGACAAAATGCGCCGCAGGGGCGTGGACCGACGGCGTAATGTCGCGACTGACGCCTGCCGCCGCGCCAATAACGGCGAATTCTTTCTCGAACGGGTTGTTCAGGAAACGGGCGTTGCGCTGGAAACGATCACGGCGGGCGAAGAAGCGCGGCTGGCGCTGAATGGATGCTTGCCTTTGATCGAGAAAAAGGCGCCGCACGCGCTGGTGTTTGATATTGGCGGGGGCAGTACGGAAGTTATGTTGATGGACGCCCGGAAAGGCGCTTCCGACATAACGGGTTGGATATCGCTCCCCTACGGAGTCGTAAATCTCAGCGAGCGATATGGCGGCGGCGCCTTGTCTGTAGAGACCTATAATTCAATGGTCGCGGAAGTGGACGAGCATTTGCAGCCCTTTTGCAAACAACATCATATCGCCGCGATGGTGCGTCGCGATGAGGTGCAGCTTCTGGGCACGTCTGGCACCGTGACGACCCTGACGGGCGTGCATCTTGGTTTGCCGCGTTATGATCGATCAGTTGTTGATGGCGCGTTTTTGCAATTTGATGACATTCGCGATATGAGCGACCGTCTCCGTGCGCAGGACTGCGTTGGTCGGGCGGCGCATCCGTGTATCGGTGACGAACGCGCTGATCTGGTTGTCGCGGGCTGCGCCATTCTGGAGGCGATCTGCCGCCGATGGCCAATCGGACAGTTGCGCGTCGCCGACAGAGGGCTGCGCGAAGGCATTCTACACGACCTCATCCGGGATGCGGATCATGAGTCCAAGGGGCGCGATGGTTCAGAGAAGCATAACCCGAACTAGTATTGTTCAGACAGGTATGACCGAGATAATTTATGACGAATAGACAAGGTTCGCGCGGCGGCGCTGGAAAAGGCGGCGGTCGTGTTTCTAAATATTCTGCGGGTAAAAGCGGCGCCAAAAAAAGCGCCTCAGGCGTGCATGTATCCGTGCAGCGCACCCCGACAGTGCGGCTTAAACGAAAAAAGGGACGCACCAACTCCCAGCAACGGTGGCTTCAACGGCAATTGAATGACCCTTTTGTTAGCGAGGCGCGACGCCGAGGGCTGCGAAGCCGCGCGGCCTTTAAATTAATGGAGCTCGACGAACGCTTTGATCTTTTAAAGCGTGGCGCCCGGGTTGTGGATTTGGGGGCGGCGCCCGGCGGGTGGTCGCAGGTTGCGATCGACATTGTCGGGGAGGAAGGGGTCGTTATTGGTATTGATTTAACACCGGTTGATCCGATCGACGGCGTTACCTTTATCGAAGGTGATTTTCTGGACGCGAACGCCCCGGCGATGTTGAAAGAAAAAATTGGCGGGCTGGCCGATGTCGTGATGTCGGATATGGCGGCGGCGTCCACCGGACACGCCCCGTCGGATCATTTAAAAATTATGGCGTTGGCGGAATGCGCTTTCGACTTCGCGGTGACCATACTGGCGCCTGGCGGCGGGTTTGTCGCCAAGGTGCTGCAGGGTGGGACGGAACGCTCGCTTCTCACATTGTTGCGCGGCAGCTTCACCAAAGTGGTGCACGCCAAACCCGAAGCGAGCCGTAAAGAATCCGCCGAACTTTATGTCGTGGGACTGGGGTTTCGCGGCGCACCGTCAGAGACGACGTCAGAGGTTACGTCCGAAGAAACGTCGAAATAGGCAGGGCGTTGGTTGGCCACTCGTGAAGTGGTTTCAGAGCTCACATCTCATGGCGCCGCCCGTCAGAGCATGTTCAAGCGCAGGAAATTAACCCTCTTCGTAGGTAATTTGTGATGGACGTGCAGTTTTTGGTCGAAAACTGTCATTCGTCTCTTGGCTTTGTGCATTTCGGCTGTATTATGCGGAAAATTTCAGCGTCAGCCTGCACAGGGGCCCTAATATGGAAATTCGCGAAGCTCTGACTTTTGACGATGTTCTTCTGGTGCCTGCAGAATCGAGCACATTGCCGAACCAGGCGATTACGAAAACCTTTCTGACCAAGAAAATCGAACTTGGTATCCCGATCATTTCGTCAGCAATGGACACTGTGACTGAAAGCGGTCTCGCGATTGCGTTGGCGCAAGCTGGCGGTATCGGCGTTGTGCATAAGAATATGACATTGGAACGCCAGGCGGATGAAGTACGCCGCGTAAAGCGTTTCGAATCTGGCATGGTGGTGAACCCGATTACGATCAACCCGGAAAAGACATTGTCCGATGCGCTCGCGTTGATGAGCGAGCATCACATTTCGGGCATTCCGGTTGTTGCAAAACGAAGCGGTAAATTGATCGGTATCCTGACCCACCGCGATGTGCGGTTCGCCACCAATCCGGATCAACCGGTTCGCGAATTGATGACGCGCCGGGGATTAGTCACTGTCCGCGAAGGCGTTGACCGCGAAGAAGCCAAACGTATTCTTCATCAGCATAAAATCGAAAAACTGGTTGTCGTCGATGATGACCGCCATTGCGTCGGATTGATTACGGTCAAGGATATCGACAAGGCGCAGCAACATCCCTCGGCGTGCAAGGATGAAAATGGCAGCTTGCGCGCCGCCGCCGCCGTTGGCGTTGGTGAGGAAGGCCTCGCCCGTGCGGAGGCGCTGCTGGACGCGGGATGTGACGTCATCGTCATCGATACCGCGCATGGCCATAGTGAAGGCGTGATGACCGCCGTTGAAAATGTAAAAAAATTAAGTAATTACGCCCAAGTCGTCGCAGGCAATGTGGCGACCGCAGACGGGGTTAAAGCGTTGATTGATTGTGGCGCTGACGCGGTAAAAGTCGGGATCGGGCCGGGGTCGATTTGCACCACCAGGATCGTCGCCGGCGTTGGCATGCCGCAGCTGACCGCCGTAATGGATGCGGTGGGAGAAGGTCGCAAACAGGATATTCCGATTATCGCCGATGGCGGCATCAAGTACTCTGGCGATTTGGCCAAAGCCATCGCCGCAGGCGCCAGTGGCGTGATGGTCGGCTCGCTTTTCGCAGGCACGGACGAAGCGCCCGGTGAGGTCCATATGTTTCAGGGCAGGCCCTATAAATCCTATCGCGGTATGGGGTCTGTCGGCGCGATGGCGCGGGGCTCCGCAGACCGGTATTTCCAGCAGGAAGTTACGGATGCGCTAAAATTGGTGCCGGAAGGTGTCGAAGGCCAGGTGCCCTATAAGGGCGCGGTCGGCGCGGTTATTCACCAACTGATTGGCGGGTTGCGCGCGGCGATGGGTTATACCGGCAACGCGACGTTGAGTGAGATGCAGCGGAATTGCAAATTCATACGGGTCACGGATTCAGGATTGCGTGAAGGGCACGTACATGATGTTACCGTTACGCGCGAGGCGCCGAATTACCGTGCTCAATCGTAAGGCGGTTTGTCAAAGTTGGGAGCGCCGCCGCGCCGTGTGCGATCATGTGGGCGGATGAGTTGATGGTCGGCGACATTCGGGCGGCGACGCCGGACGACGCCGCCGCCATCGCTAAAATCTATGTTGAAATGTGGCGCGCCACCTATGCTGGTATTCTGCCGGATGACGCGTTGGTGCGGATGTCTCTTGATACGCAAACGCGGCAATGGCGCGCCTTGTTGGGCGCGGGCGACGCTGCATTGGTCGCCACGCGGCAGGTCGATGGCGCTTTGGAGACCACAACAGAGGTAATCGGTTTTACCGGATACGGACCAAACCGAAGCCCAGACCTGCCTTATTCAGGTGAAATTTATACGCTCTATGTCGCCTCTGATCATCAAAACTTTGGGTTGGGTCGTCGTTTGTTACGCGGTGCGTTTCGCGACTTATGGCGGGGCGGCCATGAATCGACGATTGTCTGGGTGTTGGGATCGAACCCGGCGCGATTTTTTTATGAACGCCAAGGCGGCGTTAAGGCCGTTGAACGAGACGAAAGCGTCTGGGGCGTGCGGGAATTCGGGTATGGCTGGTCGCATTTGGCGAAGATATTAGCGTAACAGCGGCGCTTTAAACGGGCGCTGTATGTATTGGAAAGGGATGAAGACAGAATGACCGACCGGGTGCTTATCGTCGATTTTGGCAGTCAAGTGACGCAGCTCATCGCGCGGCGCGTTCGGGAAAATGGCGTTTATTGTGAAATTCATCCCTTTAATAAAGTAACTTCCGATTCAATCGCGGCGTATGGTCCAAAGGCGATCATTCTTTCAGGTGGTCCCGCCAGTGTGACGTCGTCCGAGGCGCCCCGCGCGCCGGATGCAATCTTTGAAACGGGTGTGCCCGTACTCGGCATTTGCTACGGACAACAAGCGATGTGCGCCCAGTTGGGCGGAAGCGTCGAGCCTTCCGATCACCGTGAATTTGGCCGCGCGTTTGTGGATGTTACACAGGAATGCGCCCTGTTTGAGGGGGTTTGGTCCACGGGCGCGCGTGAGCAGGTCTGGATGAGCCACGGTGACCGGGTGACCGAATTGCCGCCAGGCTTTACGCCGGTTGCGGTGACGGATGGCGCGCCCTTCGCCGCCATCGCTGATGAAACGCGCCATTATTACGGTGTGCAGTTTCACCCTGAAGTCGCGCATACGCCAGACGGCGCAA
>JBLHZD010000266.1:0-5837 GCA_047631095.1 Alphaproteobacteria bacterium | reverse complement strand
GCCCACGATGAAAGTCGCGACGGTGTACTACAAACCGGGTAAGCGGGACGTCGATATTACGCCTGATTTTTTTCTGTACGAAACATCCGAGTGGCTCGTTTTTCCGCACGAACTTCAAGGGTTGAGCACGCAGGAAATCCGGGATCACAAAGCGTTTGCGCTCCGACCGGAACCGGAAAAACCAAACGGTTGAGAATGGCTTCTTGCTCATGGTCTGCCCCCCTGCCTAAGCTGGCGGCGAGGGTTTTTGTCTGATTGGGAGATCGCTATGCGAAATTTTACAAATTCTAGCTGGGTCGGCGTGGCCTTTGCGGCGGCGGCATTGGTCGCGGCGGGCAGCGCTTTGGCCAAGGATAAGATCAAGATCGCCGTACCGGCGTTTCTTTCTGGCGGCGCGGCGGGCCCGTTTGGCGTGCCGTCGCGCAATGGCGCGGAGATTGTCATCGATGCGATAAACGCCGGGAAGTTGCCCGCACCCTACAACACCAAAGGGTTCGCGGGCGCAACAGCCAGCGTTGATTTCATTGACGAGTCCGGCGGCTCCACAAAGCAGGTCTCCGAGTATCGCAATCTGATTCAAAAGCGCGGTATGGATGTGGTGATTGGCTACATCTCTTCCGGGTCCTGCGTTGCGCTTGCGCCGGTGATCGAGGAGTTGAAGACACTGACGGTGTTCGCCACCTGTGGCACGCCGCGGGTCTTTGAGGAAAAATCGAGGAAGTATATTTTCCGCACCATGGCGCATGCCACAGCGGATAACGTGGCGGCGGCGCATTATGTGAATACCGCGCTCAGCGACGTGAACAGCTATACCGGCATCAATCAAAACTATGCGTGGGGGCAGGATTCCTGGCGGGATTTTGATCTGGCGCTTCAACATTTGAAACCGTCCTCCAAAGCGTCCACCAAACTGCAATTCCCAAAGATTTTCGCGGGCCAATATGGCGCCGAAATTTCAGTGTTGTCGTTAGACAAATCTGATTTGGTGCATTCAAGTTTCTGGGGTGGCGATCTGGAGGCCTTTATCTTCCAGGGCGCGGCGCGCGGATTGTTCAAGAAAAAGAAAGTTGTTCTGACCGTTGGCGGCACCGCCTCATACCGTTTGGGCAAGAAAATGCCGAACGGACTCGTGCTCGGCGCGCGGGGGCCCTATGGGATTTTGGTGCGGGATCGAAAGACCGCATTGAACGAGTGGTTCGTGAACACCTATAAAAACCGCTACGGCGCCTATCCGCCGGGGCCGTCATACCAGTACGGCCAAGCCGTGCTGGCGACCAAGATCGCCTATGATAACGCAGCTAAAGCCGCCGGTGGCTTCCCGACACAGGATCAGGTGATTGCGGCTTTCACCGGGTTAGAGTTTGAGAGTTTCTCCACGACGGTGAAAATGGCGCTCGGCGACGGCCATCAGGCGATTACCGAAAACGGCTATGGGATCACCCAATACGACAACGATAATGGTGAGCCTGGCGTCACCGACGTGAAGTTCTTTCCCGCAGAATGCGTGATGCCGCCAGAAGGCGTCAGCAGCGTTGACTGGATCAAGGGCGGCATGAAAGGCGCGAAGTGCTAAGCCAATAAGATGTTAATTCGGGGGAGGCGGCGATAACCGCGTCCCCCCATTTTTTTAGGGTCGGACGCTGCGTCCGATTTTTAATATTTTCCGGTTTTTTAATTTTTTAGGACCAAATTGAGCCATGGAGACGTTTATTACTATCGTGCTCGATGGACTGCAATACTCTTCCTACTTATTTATGGTGTCGGTTGGATTGACGGTCATTTTTGGCGTCATGAAGATTTTGAACGTTACACACGCCAGTTTTTACACCTGGGGCGCGTATACGGCGGCGTTCTTTATCGGAAAATTCTCCGATATGGGTTGGCCCGACGCCTTTGGCTTCGTCATCATATTTTTATCCGCCATCGCGGTGGGGCTGATTTTGGGCCTTGTGATCGAACGGGGCCTCCTGCGCCAGATGTACGAACGCGACGAGGTCCTGATCGTATTAGCGACGTATGGCCTGTTTCTGGTGCTTGAGGACGTCATTCTTCTGGTCTTTGGCGTTAACCCCTATTTCGCGTATCAGCCGATGGCGTTGCTGGAAAGCGTCGAAATCGGTGGCATCACGCGCGACGTCTATAGTCTGACCCTGATTGGCCTGGCGGCGTTTGTCGCGCTGATATGCTGGTACAGCCTCAACCGAACCAGATGGGGCAAGCTGCTGGTGGCGGTTATTTACGACCGGGAAATCAGCGAAGCCATGGGCATAAACGTGACGATGGTCTACATCGCCACCTTTGTGATCGGCGCGACTCTGGGCGCGCTGGGCGGCGCCTATATTGCGCCAACGGTATCGGTGACGCCCGGGTTTGGCGTGGATGTGATTGTATTGTCCTTCGCCGTCGTTGTGATCGGCGGCATGGGCTCCATCCCGGGCGCGTTAATCGGCTCGGTTCTGGTGGGGCTGCTGCGGGCGCTTGCGGTGCATAAACTACCTGAAATAGAGCTGTTCGTGGTGTTCGCGGTGATGGCCGTGGTTCTTGTTTTCCGGCCCGAGGGGTTGTTCGCCCCGGCCAAGCCGCGAAAGATTTAGGCCATGTTCAGCGACCGCACTATTCTTGGCCTCTCCATCGCGCTTACAGTCGCGGCGGTTGGCGGATATTTCATTCCCGATTGGCTGATGAACCAGATGATGTTTGGTTTTGCGCGCGCGTTGGCCATCCTGGGGTTGTTGGTGTTGTGGCGAACTGGTCTGGTGTCTTTTGGCCATGCGCTCTATTTCGGCTTGGGCGCTTATTCCGTCGCGCTTCTGGATATCAACCTGGGCGTTAGCGACGCCTTTATCCGGCTTGGGGCGTCGATCATCGTTACCGGAGGCGTCGGCGTGTTACTGGGCTTTATCCTTCGGAATTATCGCGACATCTTTTTCGCCATGCTCAATCTGGCGTTTTCAATGGTGCTCTATGGTATTTTGGTGAAGACCGAGGCCTTGGGATCAACCGACGGTTTCGCCGTTTCTGCGCCGACCTTCTTTGGGATCGCGCCGGAGGGCAAATACCCCTTATTCGTACTCATTTGCATCATTGGTTGGATTGCGGCGGTTCTGGTTCAATTCTATCTGAAATCTACGCTGGGTCGTTTGACCACAGCGATCCGGGACAACGAAATTCGCGTTGAATATCTTGGCTATTCAGTCGCGCGCGCGATTCACATCAAATACGTGGTTTCCGCCGTGCTGACGGGCGCCGCCGGCGCGCTAACGGCGATGGCGCTTGGGCAGGTTGACCCTGATTCGATGGTCAACTGGACTGCGTCCGGCGAGCTGGTCTTTGTCACGATCCTGTCGGGGCCGGGCAGCGTTGCGGCGCCGTTCATCGGGTCGCTGATTTTTGAGCTTCTGCGGACCTATGCGTTTGAACTGGCGCCCCACGCCTGGCAAATGATTGTTGGCGCCACCTTGTTGGGCATTATTCTCTTTCTGCCCGGCGGGGTATGGTCGGTTCTCTCCCGCAAGCCAGGAGCCGGTAAATGACCGCTTCTCCCATCCTGAGCGTCCGGAATCTGCAAAAAACCTTTGGATCTGTGGTGGCGGCGAAGGACATCAATATCGATGTCGCCGCGGGTGAGGTTGTCGGCATTATTGGCGCGAATGGCGCGGGAAAGACGACATTCGTCAATATGGTGACGGGCTATCTGGCGCCAAGCAGCGGCGTGATTGAATTTAATCAGCAGGATATCACCGGCAAAGCGCCGCGCCTTGTTACACGGGCGGGTATTTCCCGTTCCTTCCAGGTTAGTCAGGTGTTTGCGACGATGACGGTGTTTGACAATGTGCTGACTGCGCTGGCGATCGCCGACAGCGAAGGGTTTAAGGCGCTCAGGGCGATCGACCGGCCGGCGCTTTTGCTGCGCTGTGATGAAACCCTGGCGCGCTATCGTATCGCCGAGCACCGAGACGTCGTCGCCAGCACGTTGTCGCAAGGGGTTCGAAAGCTATTGGATATCGCGATGGCGATGGTGTCGCGCCCCCGGATTCTTTTGCTGGACGAACCGACCAGCGGCGTCAGCATCGAAGAGAAATTCGACATCATGGATACCATCATGGATGCTCTGAAAGCGGACGATGTGACGGTTTTGTTCATTGAACACGATATGGAAATCATTGAGCGCTATGTCGGTCGGGTGATTGCGTTCTATCAGGGCGAAATAATCTGTGACGCGCCGCCAGCGCAGGCGCTGGTGGATCCGAAGGTTCTCGAATTTGTTATTGGCGGCGACCACCAACGCGCGGCCGAGCGAGGTTAGCGCATGTTGACGATCGAAAACCTCGATGTTGATATTGGTTCGGTCCCGATTTTGCGCGACGTCGGACTGACGTTGGGCTCCGGACAAATGGTGGGATTAATTGGCCGTAACGGTGCGGGAAAGACGACGCTGCTTCGCGCCATTATGGGTTTGTTGAAGGCGAAGTCCGGCGTGATGACCTTCGATCACGCCGCGTTGACTAAAATCGCCGCTCATCGTCGGGCGCATCTTGGCATCGGGTATATGCCGGAGGATCGACGACTCGTGCCTGAGCTTACCGCAGAAGAGAATATTCTGATTCCGGTGTGGTCGACGGATATTGTGGATTATCGCGATCGACTGGAATGGATCTACAGCCTGATTCCAGAAACCAGAGAATTTCAAAAGCGAGCGGCCACGTCCTTATCCGGCGGCCAACAGAAGCTCGTCGCGTTGGCGCGCGCGCTCATGGTGGGGGAGCGGTTACTTTTACTGGATGAGCCAACCGAAGGCATCGCGCCGGTCCTCGCCCGTCGTATGGGTGAAATTCTCGCCAGTTTGAAATTGGAAGGCGTGTCCGTCTTTATCGCGGAATCCAATGATGTTCACGTCGCAGAATTGCTGGATAAGACCTATGTCATCGAGCGTGGCGCCGTACGGATAAAAAGCGGCGATTAAATTAAATCCATCCGCGACTTATAAAATTATGTATACTAATAATTAAATCTTAAGATATATGTCATGCCCTGATATTTAGCGGCTTTGTGTCCATGTGTCTGACCACCAGACCGGGACGGCCTTTGAACTTTGGGAACCCGGATGAGTTTTGGAAAAGATAAGGAATTACTGGCGGATCGGTTTAATTTTCTGATCGTGGACGACCATGATTTCATGCTGCATTTAATCCATGAAGCGTTGAATGCAGCGCGGGCGGGGAAAATCGACAAGGCGCCGAATGGCAGAAGTGCGATTTCGGCGTTAAAGAAAATACGCAAAATAGATTTTATCATCACCGATTTCAACATGCCGAAAATGAATGGCATGGAGCTGCTTCGCGCCGTTCGGCTGGGCGAAGCGAATGTGGACCGGGAAACGCCGGTCATCATGTTGTCGGGATTTGATGACGAGTTACTTCTTATGACCGCCATGGAATTCGATGCGAACGGGTATATTCCAAAGCCGGTGTCGCGCGTGGATCTAGTATCGCGGATGAACCAAATTTTTATGAAGGAAACCACATATAAGAGCGTCGATGAATATCGCCTTATCGAAATGCCGGAAATCGACGGCGTCTTTGACCAGGATAATTTGTCGACGCTGCCGACCGCCAGTGTTCCCAACGAAGTTCGCAATCAGGGCGTTGCGACGCCGTTGGAGAGCGTACAGGTCGGTTCTGTCGTCGTTGAAGATGTCGTCACCGCCAGCGGTGTCACGCTTATAAAGGAGGGGAGCCTGGCGACTCGCCAACTGATCGATTTCCTTATCGAAGTCAGGGGGATAACTCAGGTGGAATTACTGGTCGTCGCTAAAATATAACAGGGCCAAGATATAA
>JBLHZD010000265.1:0-5891 GCA_047631095.1 Alphaproteobacteria bacterium | reverse complement strand
GAATTCTTCACCGTATCGTTGTCCCATGGTCACTCTCCTTGATTGCTAAATTCGCTATCAAGTATCCGGAACTAAACCGTGACAAGACCAAATATCGTTTGTTCTCACTTTCGCCGCTTGCGGATATTTTCCTGAATGCAGGATTACGGTTCCCCCAAGCGCAACGTCATCGACGCCAGTTTGAAGAACAGTCGTGTCGCAATCCTGACTTTGCGTCATGGCGACGCAAACATGAATTTTCTGTTTTCGAGGAATAGACTTAATTTTTCCTGTTACGGGGTCTCGTATAATCTTTCCCGGACTCCCTGAACCTGGCGGTAATCCGTCGCCATACAAATTTCCAGACAGCGCGAACATTGCGACCGTGACGGCTGCAGCCCATGTTCTAGTTTTTGAAGAATAGGAGCCCACTAAATTTATTTCCTCTATGTTTGCGCGGATTCCGCCGTCGCCACATGCAATCCATCTTCTTGCGATACACGTATGGCGAAGGGTGCGGTTCCTATTTCCAGACAGCAGGCGATATCCGCCGCACTGATGGAGCCGCCGTCACGTCGCGGGCTCATCGTTTCAATCACAGATCGCACAGCCGCCTTATCCGGGCGCCGCCCCAGCAATCCAGCGCGAAGATACAAGGCGCATAGCTCGTCTTCTTCCGTACGATTCTGGTCAAGCTCCCCCATCGCCACAATGGTCACCGGGTCGGGCGGG
This sequence comes from Alphaproteobacteria bacterium, assembly GCA_047631095.1. Classification (GTDB taxonomy): domain Bacteria; phylum Pseudomonadota; class Alphaproteobacteria; order UBA8366; genus JABJJH01. Next base: position 5,180 of record JBLHZD010000265.1, on the reverse strand, counting down.
CCGTTCAGGATTGCGGCCACGGTCGCGTCCGCCGTAATCAATGACCCGGCGTACAACCGCTTCGCCCCGCTGGCGGCCAGAATGCCACGCGTCCCGTTTGACGTCGTCTGAATAAGCGTGTCGCCCTTAAACTGTGCATCGCACATCTCTGCGGGCGAGTTTCCGAAGTCAAACCCAGGCGGCGCAACGCCGCCGCGCTCGCCAATGCAGTACTGACCGACCCCTTGGTCACGCAACGTCAAAGCCGCGTCCAGATCATCGACCATAACGATGCGCGACGCCCCGTTTAACAACGCAATGGCGGCGACCGTAAACGCGCGAAAGACGTCAATGACAATTGCCGTCCCTGTCGCGGATCGCGCGGCGTCAGAAAATGATCCAATGGATATGTCCAAAAACGTTCCGTCGCCGCTATAGCGCATGCCGGTCCTGCAGTATCATCTCGGCTGCCTTTTCTGCGATCATGATGGTGGGCGAATTGGTGTTGCCACTCGTAATCGTCGGCATGACGGACGCATCGGCGACCCGCAACCCAGCGATTCCGTGGACGCGAAGGCGGCTATCGACGACGGCCCTGGAATCCGATCCCATTTTGCACGTGCCGACCGGGTGAAATATTGTCGTGGAAATATCGCCGGACGCCTTCACCAGTTCTTCTTCCGTCGCGAGCGCCGGCCCTGGTTTAAACTCTTCGGGATTAATTTTTTGCAACGCTGGCTGCGCCACGATATTGCGCGTCAGCCGCACCGCATCCGCCGCCACTTTCTTGTCGCGCTCCGCGCTTAGATAGTTGGGTTGGATCGCAGGCGCGGCGTAAGGGTTCGGGCTTTTGATATGAATGGCGCCCCGGCTTTCTGGCCGCAGATTACAAACACTGGCGGTGAAAGCGGGAAACGGATGCAGCGGCTCGCCAAACGCATCCAGCGTCAGGGGCTGCACATGGTATTGCACATTCGGCGTGTCATAGGAGGCGTCGGTTTTAGCGAAGGCGCCCAGTTGCGACGGCGCCATCGTCATCGGGCCCTTCTGAAACAGAAGATATTCCAGACCAATGCTCATTTTTCCGATCAGGCTATTGGCGCGTTCATTCAATGTTTTCACGCCCTCCACTTTGAACGCGCACCGCACCTGCAAATGGTCCTGCAGGTTTTCGCCAACGCCCGCCAGATCATGTTGGGTCTCAATTCCATGCGCCTGGAGGACGGCGCCGGGACCAATACCCGACAATTGCAGCAATTGTGGGGAGGCGACTGACCCCGCCGCCAGAATCACTTCAGCGTTCGCACTGGCGCGATGCGGCTCGCCCTTCACGTCGAAAAACAAGCCCGTCGCCCGACCGTCTTGAATATCAATGCGGGTCGCGTGGGCATGCGTGACGATCCGCAAGCTGTCTCGTTTCGCGATGTCTTTTAAAAACGCACGCGATGTGTTCCAGCGCACGCCGCGTTTCTGATTGACCTGAAAATAACCACAGCCCTCATTGTCGCCGCGATTGAAATCTTCGGTTTTAGGAATGCCCGCCTGCGCCGCCGCCTCCTGAAACGCGTCGAGAATTTCCCACGACACACGTGGGTTTTCAACGCGCCATTCGCCCCCGGAAGAATGCATCTCATCCGACGGCAAAACATGCTGGTCTTCGGATTTCAGGAAGTAGGGCAGCACCTCATCCCACGACCATCCGGGATTGCCCAATTGCGACCATTGATCATAGTCGCGCGCCTGGCCGCGCATATAGATCATGCCATTGATGGACGAGCACCCGCCCAATACCTTGCCGCGGGGGTAATCAAGTGCGCGACCGTTCAGCCCCGCCTCGGCTTCGGTTTTGTAGCACCAATCAACGCGCGGATTGCCCATGCAATACAAATACCCGACCGAGATTTTAGTCCAGATGTAATCATCCTTGCCACCCGCCTCCAACATCAACACCGACGCATTCGCCGATAACCGATTGGCCAGAACACACCCGGCGCTGCCGGCGCCAACCACGATATAGTCATAAGACCCAAAATCTTTATGGCTTGATTTGTCCACCATTCGGCGCTCCTACATTTCGTTAATTTGGGTGGTGAATTTAGCCTTAGATGTAACCGGAATTAAACGCGCATACAGCCCCAAAACAATCCCAGGTTAAACCGCCAACTCTCAGACCTGTTTCCTCACGCCCGGGCGGGCAAATTTACGAGGCCCTCTTTGACGGCGTTCAGACCCACGGCGTCTCTGTTCGGCTCCATTTCCAGTATCATGCCTTACGCCTACTGCGACTCGCCATCCAGCGCTGCGCCCTCCGCAACCAGCGTTTCAATAGCCTCGGCGTCAAACCCGTGCTCCGCCAAAATCGCGCGCGTATGCTCGCCAAACAGCGGTGGCGGACGGTTAATTTCAGCAGGGGATTTTGATAGCGTGTAAGGCGGGTTCATCAGCCGAATAACGCCTTCCGTTGGATGATCCATTTCACGCCAGAACCCGACATCGGCCAGATGCTCGTCCGCCACCACATCCTCCAACGAGGAAATCGGCATACACGGCACCCCGGCGTCGTTCAGAAGCGCCATCCATTCCGCCGTGGTGCGGGTCAACATCAACTCTGACATAAGCGCCATGACCGCCTCGGTATTTTCACGCCTTGTCTCCCGGGTTTTCAAAATTGGGTTGTTTCTCATATCGTCCCGATCCAGCGCGTCGATTAACCCACGCCAGTGTTTGTCGCTGCCGGGCATGGCGCAGATATGACCGTCTTTCGTCGCATAGGGCCAACGAAGCGGGGTGGCGTGGCGCACCGATCCGACCCGGTCTATGGCAGGCGCGAAACTCGCTCCCCATAGATGCTCCAGCATTGTAAAAGACACCATGCTTTCGAACATGGGCACTTCGACCTCCTGGCCTTCTCCCGTCGCCAACCGATGGTACAAAGCGGCGGACATGGCCAGCGCCGCGAACAGGCCGGTCGTCTTGTCCGCGATTAGCGAGGGCACATAGCGCGCCTTTTGCCCGCCGAACCCTTCCAACGCGACCAGCCCCGCCGCCCCCTGAATCACATCGTCATAGGCCGGCCGCCCGGCGTAGCGTCCGTTCCGGCCAAAGCCCCAGATATTGCAATACACCATGTCGGGTTTCAGGTCGCGAACGCTAGCGTAATCGAAGCCAAGCCGCGTCAGGGGTTCGGGCCGCATATTGTGGACAAAAAGGTCGGTTTCGCGCAGCAAGGCGCGCAAGGCGTCCGCGCCGCCCTTGGTTTTTAAATTGAGGGCGATGGCGCGCTTGTTTCGGTTGAGTTGAAGATAATTTGACGCCATGCCCGCATTAACCCTCGGTCCCGCCGTGCGCGTCAAATCGCCATCCGGGGCTTCGACCTTGATAACTTCGGCCCCCAGATCTCCCAGCATCTGGCTCGCATAGGGGCCGACGACAACCGTCGTCATATCCAACACCCGCAATCCACTGAACGGTCCCGCCATTATACCTCCCGCTTGGTTAATTGCCTTTGATAGGCACGGCGTGTCCAAGATGGCCTATTCCTAAGGTAATCACCAGTAAACGCCCGACCTCGCATCGAACGACTCGTGTGTCGTGGCTTCATATTTCATTGGGATCAGCCGCTTGCAACTTCATGCTCGCGCCAATAGTCGCAACCGAATCCAGTGCAGCCTTTTTATTACAACTAAAGATTGATAGATTTCCAAGATCTGTACGGGGTCGGTAAATGTTAAAATTTTCGATAGGGGAATCTGTCTTGCGCCGAATTGGAAGCGTAATATTTTGTCTACTTGTGGGGGCTGCGCTTCGGCGCCAGAAAAAATTGCGGCGCAATACGTATCGGAAACCCAGTATCAGTCCTATCGCTGCGACCAACTTAGGCTGGAAACTGATCGCGTAACCGAGCGAATTGAAATTTTGTATAAAAAGGTGAAAACACTTTCCGACAACGATCAGGCGCAGATGAGCGTCGGCTTAATATTATTCTGGCCAGCATTATTATTTCTGGAAGGCGGCGATGGCCCCGAGGCCGCGGAATATACCCGCCTGAAGGGAGAAAAGGTCGCTATCGAACAGGCTTCCCTATCCAAAAACTGTATCGCCGGAAAAACCCCTGATACAGTTTCGATTGAACAACCGGTTCAACCAACAAACGTCCCGTCGCAGCCAATCGAAACCCACCTTATTTCTATTGGCGGGCAACAAATTTGTGACCTTTCAGGTGTCTGGGAAGCGCAATATAGTTTCGAATGGTATGGCTTGCATACTACGGAAATCTCGATCCGAAGGTCGGGGAAAAAATTCGTGAGAACTTTAAAATCGGGGCTTATGTCGACGAAAACCGGTGAACAAGTGCTCCGAGGGACCATAAAGAAAAATGGATTCCAAGAAATAGAGGCCTATATACCACACGATGCATCAAAATTAGACACATCACCGGTGCATTATTGGCGGCCGGTTAGAGGGACCATTGATACGACATGCTCTACTTTGGAAATGTTCGCAATTAACGTTGAACCTGTCTTGTATCGGCAATAAGACTTGGTCATTGAAATATGGACGTCCCCATACAACGAACCGGCTCTTACAATTGATTAACACGACCGGCGTTATGTTCGGTCAACCCGAGTTGCGCTAAAAGGTTGGCACCATACGTGTAATTCTCCCGGCGCGGCAACGCCATGACGACGCATTCCAACGCCTATCGATAGCAGACGCCAAGCGCGAAGCCACCGGCGCCCCTGCGAATATCGGTATTATGGGGTGGACACACCCCGCGCGGCTACGCTAGGTAATCCGGCCTAGGTTGGAACAATTACCCCTTTGACCAAAATACGGGGCCCAGCCATCGCGGAGAGATGCCAGAGTGGTCGAATGGGGCGGTCTCGAAAACCGTTGTGCTTGCAAAAGTACCCAGGGTTCGAATCCCTGTCTCTCCGCCATTCACTTAAAAATAACGCATTAAAATCATACAATTACCAATATTTTTATAAACTAACCCCCCATATAACCCCCCACTATGTTAAAATCAGAGCTAATGTTAGGGGCGCTTTGCGTGCGCCGCTTTGGTGTTGGGATGGTCGAGCGTACGAGCCACACCTCGTTGGTGTATTTTGGGGCTCGGAGCGCCGCCATTAATCAGGTGGAGAACAGGTTATGCCGAGAGAAGATACTCAATTCAAAAAAGGCGTGTCGGGAAATTA
>JBLHZD010000264.1:0-5903 GCA_047631095.1 Alphaproteobacteria bacterium | reverse complement strand
GGTAGGTTTTCAGTCTCATTAAAATTTATGCACTAGATCTGACCAACGGTTTTGATACGGACTTTAGGATGGATTTCATTTTTTGACATGACGACAGTGATAGGATGAAACGCTCAATCACCGACCGGACATACGGTCGGGTTGCCGGGCCCACCAATAATCTGGGGCCGGCCTGCGTAGCGTCACCGGATGTATATTCGGGTGCGGCGTCGGTCATCGCGGCAGGCTACTCCATTGAAGATGAAAATCTATGGGCGGCGTTCAATATTGTGTGCAGGTCTCTGACTCTCCGGGCATGGGCACAGGTACGCCGTCTTCACTATAGAGTTTTAATTTATTTCGTAGCGTACGAATTGATATGCCGAGTATATTGGCGGCATGGGTTCGATTGCCCGAGCAGTGTTGCAGGGTATCAATGATCAAGTCGCGTTCACTTTCTGCTATCGTTCTTGCGACAAAACTGACAGCTGCATCCGCTGGCAAAACAGCGGCTATCGGTGCGACCTGTATACTTGTTGTAATTGACCCTGCGTTGTTCAATGCAATTGTTTCAGCGGTAATTTCGCCGCCTTGCGCAAGAAGAACAGCGCAATGCATGGTGTTCTCAAGTTCACGGACATTTCCTCGCCACGGGTGCTGACATAACATTTCCATGGCGTCGGCGGAAATTATCTGATCTATCCTGGCATTGGAAATTGAATATTTGTCCACAAAATGTTCTGCGAGCACTGGTATATCTAACGGACGTTCCCGCAATGCTGGAAGACGAAGATTTACGGCATTCAGGCGAAAGAACAAATTTTCTAGAAAACTACCGTTTCTGACAGTCTCTTCCAGATTTCTGTTGGAGGTGGCCAATAATCGCACATCTACTTTAATCGGAGTTGTTCCACCGACCCGGTCGATTTCAAGTCCCTGCACCGCGCGCAATAATTTAGCTTGTAGTCTGGGGTGTATTTCGTTGATTTCGTCGAGTAATAATGTGCCGCCGTGGGCTTCTTCTAACCGACCAATGCGACGGGCAATTGCACCGGTAAAAGCACCTTTTTCATGGCCAAACAATTCAGATTCCAGCAGAATTTCTGGGGTTTTGGCGCAGTTCACGGCGGTAAACTTCTGTGCCGCGCGCTTACTTTTATTGTGGACGTAACGCGCCATCAATTCCTTACCTGTACCAGATTCCCCGGTAATGAGCACCGAGGCGTTGGATGATGCGATTTGATCTGCAAAATTCAAAATATTTGTAATTGCGGGGTCGCGATGGATCATGGCGTAATTTTCCGTCGTGACGGCTTCTAATACGGCAGCGATTAATTCGGGATCCGGCGGTAGTGGGATGTATTCTTTGGCACCTTGCCGGACCGCTTCAACGGCGGCGTCAGCGTTTGTCCCTATGCCACAAGACACGACGGGAATTCTGATACGTTCAGCGGCAAGCCGGGTCAAGAGGTCGCCAATATTTAATTTAATATCGACGAAAAGAAGTTCAGCGCCTTGCCCAGACCTGACCGTTTCAAGCGCCTCGTCGATCGAATCCACGTGGGCAGCTTTGGTGCCTTTGGAAATCGCAATTTGGCCTGCCGTGTTTATATGTCCTTCGAGGCTTCCTACGATTAACAGTCTCATTGTTTCTTTACCTCGTCCTTTCTACGAAATATGTTCAATGCGTTTGCTGGGTGGCAGGATGTTGTTCAGAAGTATTTACAGGCGTCTGGAATTTTTCTGACGGCCTATTGACGCTGCGGCCATGGCTTGCACTACTAGCGAATAGAGGTATTTTTTTCAAAACGCTGCGATCAGCGTGACGGTTTTAGGTTAAGCCAAAAAAAAGGGGTTGGCGTTTCGCCAAACCCCAGTTTACAGGGAGCTTGTCAGGCGCGATTACGAACAACCGCTCGTCGCGCCGCAGGTAACACATTTCATACAAGTGCCATTCCGAACCAATGTGAAATTTCCACATTCGTCACAGGCGTCGCCTTCATAGCCCTGAGCTTTTGCCTGGCGCACCCGAGTCAATTTGTCATCAACGGCCATGGCGACGGTTTCACTAACGGGAACGGCGGTTTGAACTGTGGCTGTCGCTGTTAATTGCGCGCCGCTGCTGGTTGTGTCGGTGGAAAGAGCAGATGTGTTCGCCAGAATATTTGGTGCCACAAATTTGGTAGAGCGAATAAAGCCGGTGCTGGTGATTCGTTGGATGGCTGCAATCGTCTCTGCGGTGTCATTCGACAAGGCACCTTCATGTTCGCCGCCACCCAGGCTGTCGGGTAATATATCGCTCGGTTGGACATGTGACAGGTCTTCACGCGCGAGGTAGCTGATCGCGACTTCACGGAAGATATAATCAAGCACTGACGTCGACATTTTAATCATATCGTTGCCTTCGACCATGCCGGAGGGTTCAAAGCGGGTGAAGGTGAACGCGTCGACATACTCTTCCAGCGGGACTCCGTATTGTAGCCCTATTGAAATCGCAATGGCGAAGTTGTTCATCAAGGATCGGAACGCGGCGCCTTCCTTATGCATATCAATAAAGATTTCGCCTAAACTGCCGTCTTCGTATTCGCCCGTACGCAAATACACTTTGTGCCCACCAACAATTGCCTTTTGCGTGTACCCTTTGCGTCGGTGAGGAAGGCGGCGTCGCGCGAGCCGTTCCACGATTTTCTCAACAATTTTTTCTGATACCGCTGGGATTGCTGCGTGAGGCGTTTCAACGATGGCTTCCGCGAGTGCGTCGTCGTCATCAAGAATAGATGCGGAAAGCGGTTGGCTGAGTTTGGAGCCGTCGCGATAAAGGGCGTTGGCTTTTAGGCCTAATTTCCAGGACAGCATGTATGCGGTTTTACAGTCCTCCACTGTCGCGTTGTTCGGCATATTGATCGTTTTTGAAATAGCGCCAGTAATAAACGGTTGTGCTGCGGCCAACATGCGAATGTGGCTTTCCATACCAAGGCTCCGCTTGCCCAAACGTCCGCAAGGGTTGGCGCAATCGAATACCGCGAGATGTTCGTTCTTTAAATAAGGCGCGCCCTCAAGCGTCATGGCACCACAGCAATAAGTATTTGCAGCGTCAATTTGCTCTGTGCTGAACCCAAGCGCTAGCAAAATATCGAAGCTTAAATCATCCAGTTGTTGCGGCGAAAATTTCAGATTTTCAATGCAGAACGATTCGCCCAATGTCCATTTGTTGAATACGAATTTGATGTCGAAGGCGCTGGCCAACGCCGTCTCTATCTTTTCTAAAATACCTGGTGTAAATCCTTTAGCGGCCAGGGTTTCATGGTTGATAATTGGTGCGCATTTCAACGACCCATGACCGACTGCATAGGACACAATTTCGTCGACTTCCGCGTCCGAGTAGCCCAGTTTCTGCAGGGCATCCGGCGCGGTCCGATTGATAATTTTAAAGTAACCGCCGCCAGCAAGTTTCTTGAACTTCACCAAAGCGAAATCTGGCTCAACGCCGGTCGTGTCGCAATCCATGACCAACCCAATCGTGCCCGTTGGTGCGATTACAGAGGTTTGCGCATTGCGATACCCGTGTGCCTCTCCTTTCGTTAAGGCGCGATCCCATGCGTTGGTTGCAGCTTGGTATATCGATGCTTGCGGACAATGGGCGTGGTCCAAGGGGACAGGATTAATCGACAGACCTTCATAGCCGGAAATTTCCGCATGTGCGGCACGTCGATGATTTCTGATAACCCGAAGCATGGAGCTGGCGTTGTCGCAGTATCCAGGGAAGGGGCCCAATTCCTCCGCCATGTCCGCTGAAGTTTCATAGGCGATTCCGGTCATGAGCGCGGTAATCGCTGCACAGGTCGCGCGACCCTCGTCACTGTCATAAGGCAGGCCAGACGCCATAAGTAAACCGCCAATATTCGCATAACCCAGTCCTAACGTTCTGTATCTGAACGAACGTTCAGCGATTTCTTTGGATGGAAATTGCGCCATGAGAACCGCAATTTCCAAGGTAATCGTCCACAGGCGAACTGCGTGTTCAAAACATTCGACGTCGAATTGGATAGGGCCTTCGACTTTGAGGTCGGGTGTTTGGAAGGCCTTCAAGTTTAAAGACGCCAGATTACACGCTGTGTCATCCAGGAACATGTATTCGGAACATGGATTGGAGGCGTTGATCCGCCCAGATTCCGGGCAGGTATGCCAGTCATTGATCGTTGTGTCGTATTGCAGTCCGGGATCGGCAGACGCCCAGGCCGCTTGCGCGATGTTTTCCCACAACGCGCGGGCAGGCAGTGTTTTCGCAACCGTTCCATCTTTACGATTTATAAGGTTCCAATCGCCGTCGTTTTCCAGACACTCAATAAATTCGTTCGTGACGCGAACGGTGTTATTGGAATTTTGGCCTGACACGGTCAGATAGGCGTCGGAATCCCAGTCGGTGTCGTATGTCTTGAAGTCGATGGATGTGAAACCCTGGCGCGAAAACTGGATGGCGCGTTGGATATAATTTTCCGACACCATGAATTTGCGTGCTGCGAGGATCGCTTTTTTCAAGACGCTGTTTTGTTTGGGGTCAAATTTGGCGTCGGCGTTCTTTGCATCGTCCAGCGCCGCTTCATGGCAGGCAGACATGACGGCGTTTAAATGCAATTGGTTAATTTTGCTACCAGTAACCAGAGATGCGACTTTTTCTTCTTCGGTTGTTTTCCAGCTGATGTATTCTTCAATATCGGGATGATCAATATCTACAATGACCATTTTTGCAGCGCGCCGGGTGGTGCCGCCAGACTTAATGGCGCCCGCGGCACGGTCGCCTATTTTCAAAAAGCTCATCAACCCGGATGATTGGCCGCCACCTGACAGGGATTCGCCTGCACCGCGAATATTAGAGAAATTGCTGCCGGTTCCCGAACCGTATTTGAACAATCGCGCTTCGCGGACCCAAAGATCCATGATGCCGCCTTCGTTGACCAAATCATCCTCGACCGATTGAATAAAACAGGCGTGAGGTTGCGGATGTTCATAGGCGGACTTTGAACGCGTCAGTTCGCCGGTCTGATAATCGACGTAAAAATGCCCTTGTGCCGGGCCATCAATGCCATAGGCCCAATGGAGGCCGGTGTTGAACCATTGAGGTGAATTCGGCGCGGCCATTTGTTGCGCCAGCATGTAGCGCATTTCGTCATAATACGCATGGGCGTCGGATTCAGCGTCGAAATGTCCACCTTTCCAACCCCAGTAAGTCCAAGTGCCCGCCAGTCTCTTGAAGACCTGCTTGCAACTGGTCTCCCCAAGATACCGATCTTCTTCGGGGAGCTCTTCCAGCGCGCGTTTGTCCGCTTCCTGTCGGCATAGCCAGTCAGGCACTAAGGGCTCCGTGATTGTTTTCAATTTCGCTGGAACGCCGGCCCTGCGGAAATATTTTTGCGCCAAGACGTCACACGCAACCTGGCTCCAGGTCGTCGGCGCTTCCACGCCGTCGAGTTTGAAAACGATAGAGCCATCCGGATTCCGGATTTCACTTGCGGCTTGTCGGAATTCTATATCAGCATAAGGTGAGTCACCTTCTACGGTGAAACGGCGCACGATTCGCATAAACTAAGGTCTCCCCGACCATCTATTGTTCAAGTTTTTTACAGTTGGATGCGAGGTCACTCCCCAGTGCGGCGCACGCCAAACTTTCCCTCAATAACCACCTCATTATTTCATCGGTCTCTACCTAGCGTCTTTTTGTAATTTAAACGTTCTAGGGACGAAACCACTACATCTAGAGGCAATAATACATTTGGACACAAATTATTGAATATTGCAATGGATTTTGTGATTATTTGAGCTGCTGCCCATAAATATTGTATTTTGTAGTAATTCTAATGTACAAGGCAGCGCCTGTTAGAAATGCTTCACTGCTGGACGAAGAGCCTAGCTAATGTCATATTATT
>JBLHZD010000263.1:0-5913 GCA_047631095.1 Alphaproteobacteria bacterium | reverse complement strand
TCACCAAAAACTTCGCGAATATGAGCGTAGAAGAAAGTAAACCCGTGCTGGACTACCTCTACGCCCACGTCGCGCGGCCGGAATTCACCTGTCGTTTCCGATGGGAGAAGAACTCCGTCGCGTTCTGGGACAATCGGTGCGTCCAGCATTACGCGCTGAACGACTATGCCGGACATCGCCGATCCATGCACCGGGTGACGATCGACGGCGGTCGCCCGTCTCAGTAATTCCGCTCAATAAGAGCCGAGCCCGGCTCTTATTGAGGTGAAAAAGTCCGTACAAATCGGGCGTCTGGTGTTGACACTATTCAAGGTGCGCGCCACCATGCAAGCAGCGAATTTCAAGGTAAATGCGCTTCGGATAAACACAGGAATTCTAGAGGAGTTTAGGACATGGGTATGTTGGATGGTCGCGTAGCGCTCGTCACGGGCGGCGGTCGGGGCGTCGGCGCCGAAGTTGCAAAAATGTTCGCCGCGAATGGCGCCAAGGTTCTGATCAATGACCCGGGCGTGGGCGGTGGCGGCGAAGGCGGCGACGAAGGCCCCGCGCAGCAAATCGCCAATGAGATCAAAGCGGGCGGCGGCGACGCAGCGGCCAATTTCGGTTCCGTCACCAGCTATGAAGACTGTCTGGACATGGTGCAACAAGCGCGCGACGAGCTGGGCGGATTGCATATTATCTTCAACCCCGCCGGCATTCTGCGCGATCGCATGTTCCACAAAATGTCTCCCGATGACTGGAAAGACGTGATCGACGTTCATCTGAATGGTCACTTCAACGTCGTGCGGACCGCCATCAATCTGTTCCGCGAGCAGGAATACGGCCGCATCATCATGTGCAGCTCGACCTCGGGCCTGCTGGGCAATGTCGGTCAGGCGAACTATGGCGCGGCCAAGATGGGCGTCGCCGGGATGTCCCGCATCATCGCGATGGAAAACGCCAACAAAAACATCACCTGCAACACGATTTGCCCGTCGGCCGATACGCGTATGACGCGTTCCGTGCCAACGCCCAAGGATGCGGCGCAGGCGGCCATCCGCGACGAACGCCTGACCCGCAGCCGCGCCGACGCGATTGCGCCGCTGATTACGTTCCTCGCCTCCGAAGGCTCCGACTACGTCAACGGTCAGATCTTCCATCAGCGCGCGGGCGAGTTGTCCCTGTACAGCCAACCGCGCCCCATCCGCATGGTCCACCACAATGGCGGCTGGACGCCGGAGCTGATCGCCGAAAACGGTATGCCAGCCCTGCAAACGGGCTTCATCGACATCGCCAATTCGCGCAATGTCCATCCGGGCATGCCGATGGATTGATTTGGCGGATTGATTCAGATCTAATCTGAGTGTCAAAATGGCGGGGGCAGCAGTGTCTCCCGCCATTTTCTTAGCTTATCTCAAAACGTTTTATTCAGGCACCTTCTACATTCACGGGAATTTTTCTTCCGAGATGGCCGCACTACCGTTATACTACTCCAAATTTATTCAGTTTTGAGGCCTAAGGTGAATAGATATTTAGGAATCGTACTTTCAGTGTTTGCACTAATTTTTTCCGCGTGGATGGCTTGGGTATTTTTTATCAATTTTGGGAATTCTGACCCCAGTATTAAAGCAGGTCTAATTGGACTCTTTGGAGTATTTTCAGCCGGAATAATTACCCACTACCAAACAAAAAAGAGAGAGATAAACTCACGCCATTTCACTGAAAAACGGGCAGCATATACTTTAATTATTGACCTATTCTTTGATTTCTTGATGGCGGAAAAAACAGGAAAAAACACCTCGGACAAAAAAACTTTAGAAAAGATTATATTGTTCAAAAAGTCCCTAATTATATGGGGTGTAACAGACGTAATAGAATTCTGGAATGAGCTAGAAGGAGGTACGTTAAATTCGGGAAATGAACAAGAATCCTTAGTCCAGATTGAACAGATGCTACGGTCAATTCGCAAGGATCTAGGGCACAATGACAATTCATTAGAATTTGGAAACCTTGCAGCGCTATTACTAATCTCTGAAGAAAAACATAAGGCCTTTAAACAGTAATATTGAGAAATAATCTCCGCCAAGCTCAATTATTTTTTTAAATCCTCCACGACACAGATGTTTAAAACATGAAATTCGGATATTTCGTCTCGCCGCAATTCAGCCCGGATCAGGATATCGGCCAGGCCATCGCCAATATGTCCGCGCAGGTACGGGCCGCCCGCGCGGCGGGGTTTGAATCCATTTGGGTTCCGCAACATTTTCTGACCCATCCCATGCGCATGTTCCAGCCCCATGAATTACTCGCGCGCCTGTCCGCGGAGGCCGAGGGTATGCGGCTGGGCACCGGCATCCTTCTGCTGTCGATGCAAAACTCGGTCGCCATCGCGGAACAGGCGGTGACGCTCGACTGGATGAGCGAGGGCGGGTATGTGCTGGCGGCGGGTATGGGCTACCGGCAGGCGGAGTTTCAGGGGCTGGGCGTGCCGATGAAGGAGCGCGTCGGGCGGCTGGTCGAAGGGGTCGAGTTGATCCGGCGCTTGTGGACAGAAGAGCGCGTCACCCATCACGGGAAATATTTTCACGTCGAGGATTGCGGGCTGTCCCTGCGCCCACGCAACCCGCAAGGCTGCGGACTTTGGGTTGGCGGCGCGGTTGAGCCCGCGATCCAACGCGCGGCGAAAATCGCCGATTCCTGGCTTGGCAGTTTTACCTCCGGTCTGCCCGCCCTGCGCGGCATGTACGCCACCTATCGCAACGCGCTGGCGACGAACGCAATCGAGGAAGGCGAGACGCCGCTCTGTCGGGAATGTTTTGTCGGCCCGTCCGACGCGCTGGCCGCCGCGACCGCGCGCGGTCCCATTGTGGGTAAATACGCCGCCTCTGATTCTTGGGACAACAAGTTAAGCGGCGGGCTGAATGAGACCTTCGAGGCGGAGCGCGACGATAAGTTCCTCATTGGCGACGCCGCCCATGTGCGTGATCTGGTTGCGCAATACCGCGATGAACTGGGCGTCTCCACCCTGATGCTGCGGATGAGCTGGCCGGGGCTGGACCACGCGCAAACCTGTGACAGCATCGAACGGTTCGGCGATATAATTCGCGACTTCTCCTGACCGGGACCGGCGATCACCAGGACATTTCGCGCCAGTCATCGTCGGTTCCCAGCACCGCCTTTTCCGCATCATAGGCGAACAGCCATTGCTGACCGGGCGGGAACCCATCGACGCCCTTGGCCTGATGGCGGGCGAAGCGCGCGTTGCGACGAGCGATTTCGTCCGGGTCGGTCATATGGAACAAATGCTCGGCGGCGCGTGATTGTTGCTGCACCCGATTAGCGCGCGGCAATCGCAACGCCTCATACTTTTTAAGCGCGCCGTTGATGTCACCGCTTTCCTTCACGTCTTCCAGACATCGCGTCAGCACCCAGGAATCTTCGATGCTTTGCCCGGCGCCCTGCGCGTGAAACGGCATCATCGCGTGCGCCGCATCGCCCATGAGCGCAATGCGCCCCTCCACCCAGGACGATAGCGGGTCCCGGTCGTTCAACGCGGTCATGAACAGGCTATCGGTGCCCTCGATCAAACCGGTGATCTGTTCATGCCAGCCCTCATATTCGCGCAGCGCGGCGTCCTTTGATCCTTTCGCCGACCAGGATTCCCGCGCCGCCGCGTTAAACGGCCCAATGCCAACCCAGTTGAACACATCGCCGCCGCGCACATAGTACAGCATCATGGAGCGATGCGGTCCCATCCAGACATAGGAGTTGCGCTCAAACCCCAACGCCTTGGCGGTCTCGGCGGGCACAAGGCCGCGCCACGCAATACAGCCGGAATCGCGTGGTGGATCAGGACGAAACACCTGCTCGCGCACCAGCGAATGAATACCGTCCGCCCCGATCAACTCATCGCCCGTCACGACCTCGCCATCGCGCAGCCGAACCATTACGCCGTCGCATGTCTGTTCAACGGACTCGACCGTCGCATCCAGCCGCGCATTGCCGGGCGCCATGCGCGCGACCAACGCGTTCAATAAATCCGCGCGATGGGCGTGCAGGTATGGCGCGCCGAAAACGTCTTTCGCCAGCGGCATCAGCGGCGTTTGCATCAACACCGCGCCACTGCGCCAACCGGTGAAGCGATGCGCGGCGGGCTCCACGCCAAACCGCGCGATCTCATCACCGAGGCCCAACCCTTGCAGCACCCGCGTGGCGTTGGGACTCATTTGCAACCCGGCGCCGACTTCCGCCAGTTCCGTCGCCTGCTCCAGAACCACATGATCGATGCCCGCGCGACGCAGGACCAACGAACACGCCGCCCCACCGATGCCACAGCCAATAATGATAACGCGCACGTAAAATCTCCCCAATAGGACCGGGCCAAGTCTATCGAGCGCAACGATTCAAGAATAAGGTGAAGCGCAATCGATTGTCTGCGCCGCGGCAATCCGGCTTAATGCGGCTCTCGTATCAATGCAGTCAGGAACCGTCCCCATGAGCAACGCCGCGCCCGAACCGGTCATCGAATATTTCTACGCCGCCCATTCCGTCTTCGCCTATCTCGGCGCCGCCAAATTTATGGATATCGCGCGCGCGGCGGGTCGGCAGATCGTTCACAAGCCCTTTGACTACACCAGCGTCGTAACAACGTCAGGCGCTGGATCAACCCGCGAACGCGGAACCGCCCACCGGTCTTACTATTTCGGACGCGAGATCGAACGCTGGTCCGAATGGTGCGACGTCGCCATCATGGACGGCTTCCCGGAACACCACTTCGCCAATATGGATCTGGCCAGCGGCGTGCTCATCGCCACGGCTGAAGCCGACCAGAACATCGATGGCCAAAACATCGATGCGCTAGCGCACAGTTTTCTAGAAGCCCATTGGCGCGACGACGCCGACCTGTCCAACGCAGACACGCTCGCAAGCTTAATCAAAGGCGTCGGCCTGGACCCGAAACTCCTGCTGGACGCGGCCATGACCCCGGACACTCAAGCGGCCTTCAAACGAAACACAGAAGAGGCCATCGCCCGTTCCGTCTTCGGCTCCCCCACCTACTTCGTCGATGGCGATATGTTCTACGGTCAGGACCATCTGGAAATGGTCGAACGGGCGCTCGTGACGCCGTTTAAAGGTCAATGGCCACGGGGGTAAGTGCCGAGGTGGATTGGCACAGGCAATATGATTAACCCCAAGTCGAGTCTGTGTCCGTCATCATATTGTAATGCTCAATATGTCCTGTATTTTCGAATATACGCTTAAATACAGACGCTTGCGCCTCGATTGTTCCAACGTTTGAAACTACAGTATAATCGTCGTCCGTAAAATGCGAGCCCGCATGGATCCAAGAAATGAGTGAGCGGCAGATACTTTTTTCCTCTCCTAAGAAACCATCAGGCAACCGGTCCAGCCCAACTCCACCTATCGTTTTGAAATAATATTCGAGAATTCTTCTCATGGAATTTCTGATAGTAAGCATAGACCTGTCAGGAGAATTAAATTCATCCCAAAGCATTTTATAAGAAGATTTTACCGGATTATCTTTATATTTTTTGATAGAAGTGATTTCATTTATTTTTGTGACAACCCAATAAATTTTACTCGGTAATTTTTTTCCTTTCCTTTTTCCTGTTCCAAACGTCACTTCATTAAAAAAATACATGCTATGAGTTAATATAAAAACCTGTTTAATTGGCGAATCAGAGGAAATTTTTCCAATCACGTCTTTAATTAACGTACTTACAATATACAGCACCTCATTGTCCAAACTGGAAATTGGATCATCAAAAACCACAATTCTATTTTCGTTTAAGCTACTCTCGGATGTACTTCCTTTTAATTCGTAAAGGAAATACAAAAATGTTAAAAATGACCTTTCTCCCTCACTCAAGGTCGAATGAGCATCTTGACCGTTATGGCCAACAATTTTGTAAA
>JBLHZD010000262.1:0-5920 GCA_047631095.1 Alphaproteobacteria bacterium | reverse complement strand
GGTTTTCTGATGTCCACATTAGCCTTGCCCTCCATTCGGCGGTAAGACCCTTGAATCACATCCGACTCATATGATTCAAGAACTTTTCGGACGGACACTGAGAGATCAAGCACCAGATCATCGCCCGTCGCGCGGGAGACACAGGGGCACATCAACCCGGCCTGATCGCGCTCGACGGCGGAGAGCGCTTCATCGCGATGCACCACCGCGCCACCGCCATTTTCGCCACCGCCGAGAACCTTCACCGCACAGGCGCCGCAGGTTCCCGATTTACAGCCATACTGGCGTCAATTCCAGACTCCAGAACGGCGTCCAGAAGCGTCTGGTCCGCCGCCACATCCACCACTGTTCCGGAGCGCGCAAGCCGCACCTGAAACGCCGTATCATCCGCTTCGGGCGTCGCCGTTGAAAACCGTTCAAACCGAACGCGGGCATCCTCGACGCCCAGCGCCTTCGCGGCGCGTTGTACGGCGTCGATAAGCCGGTCGGGACCGCAGGCGTAGATCACCGCGTTCTCCGGCGCCGCCGCCAGCACAGAGACAATATCGAGACGCCGTTCGCTATCACTTGTGTAAAAATTCGCCGTTTTTCCGGCCAGCGCCGTCAGTTCCGCGCGAAAGGCGAGATGCGCGTCCGACCGGGCGGCAAAATGCAGTTGGAACTGACGGTTTTCAGCGTGAAGCGTATGCGCCATGGCTTTCATCGGGGTTATCCCGACGCCGCCTGCAATCAACACAGCAGGCCGCTCATCCTCATGCAGGGCGAACCCGTTGCGCGGCGATTGAACGCGGATGCGCCCTCCTAGCGCATAATGCGCGTGGACCGCCTGCGAACCGCCGCGCCCTTCGGGATCACCGCGCACGGCGATTTCATAAATATCACGCCGGGACGGATCGCTGCTGATGGAGTAGGCGCGGGTTTGAAGAACGGCGGCTTCGCCCTCTGTCGCGTCCACGGGCGCTGGAACTTCCAGATGCGCGCCCGGCGTGACGACCGGCAACTCACCAAAATCCGGACGGCGCAATTCATAGGCGCGGATTTCCGGGGTCACTTGCCGAATTCCGGAAATTTCCAACTCCAGATCGCCAACGCCAAGCACGCCATCAGACTCGGGTTCCACCGAAGCAGCGCCAGCGGCGCTTTGATACGCCTCCAAACGCGCGCGCAGCGGCGCCACTCTCTCCTCAATTTCCGATTCCGTGAACCGGGGCGTGATATGTTGCGGACAGTTCCAGTCGGCGGCCTCCACCGTGAACACGATGGCCCGCTCGACGCGCGCGCGATAGGTCGGGTCCTCCAGCCGCTCGAACAGGGCCGGGTCATCCTCCAGATCTAGGATCTTCGCCCGCGCCCAGATTTTTAGACGGCGGCGGTTCGCGTAATCCATCAAGATCAACGCAACGCGATCATTCGCGGCGAAGTTACCGACGCTCAGATACTGAATATTCCCCCGAAAATCAGCGTAACCCAGCGTCCGACCATCCAGCACTTTCAAGAACCCGGCGGGTCCGCCGCGAAACTGGACATAGGGCCAGCCATCTTCATTGGCGGAGGCCTGATAAAACCCATCCCGGGCCTCGATGAACTCGGCTTCCGCCGCGCCCAACGGATCGCCCGTCTCGTCGATATGTTCGAATCGCTCGTTGGCGTCGCGGCTGCCATATCGAGCCTGCGCCTCTTTTACTGTTGGTGTGAACGTGATATCGGCGAATTTGCGGGCCATGATATATTCCTCAAATCAAATGTGGGACGGGTAGAGACTGACGCGCGCCGCTTGCCCTGCGACGCTCGCCAGATTGATGTTGAACGTTGTGACGGATCAGGCCGCTTTCGCCAGGAGCGAGACTTTCGGGAAGTCGATATCCACCTGGGCGGTTTTTCCGATCAAATTGGTCAGAATGTTCATGCCCACATGGGTAATGATCTCGACAATCTCCGCATCATTATGCCCCGCGTCACGAACCGCATTCAGCTCGGCTTGCGTCACGTCGCCCAAATTGGCGTTCACCGCCAGTGCGAAAGCGATTGCCGCAGCAGCTTTTTCGTCTTCCGACGCACCCGCCCGGTTCGCCTCCATTTCCGCATTGCTTAACCCGGCGTTGCGGCCAATCGCGGTATGCGCGGACAGGCAATATTCGCAGGAATTGGACTGCGCGATGGCGAGCGCGATCCGCTCCCGGGTCTGCGCATCCAATTGACCCGCCTCGGCGATGCCGTTCAGCCCGAGAAAGGCGTTAAGCGCATCGGTTGAATGGGCGAGAACGCCCAAGAAGTTCGGCACCATGCCAAGCTTGACCTGGATCGCGTCCAACAATGCGGCTTGATCGGAATCGGCGGTATCCTTGGTCACAATTTTAATTCGGCTCATCGTAAATCTCCTTTTGCGTATTGTCTTAATGGGGCCGCGTAGTTTGTATCGCGGCTGATGAACAATAAATAAATAATTCCATATTTTTTGGGAATTATGATAATTGTGAAAACATAATTCAGTATTTTGGAATAATCTCTTGGATAAATTTCACGCTCTCAAGGTTTTCGTAAAAGTCGCGGAATGCGAAGGTTTTGCGGCGGCGGCGCGGGCATTGATCCTGTCGCCGCCTGCGGTCACCCGCGCGGTGTCCTTGCTGGAGGATAGTCTGGGCACGCGATTATTCGTTCGCACTACGCGATCCGTGCGATTGACGGAGAGCGGCGAACGCTTCCTGCAAGACGCGCAGCGTATCTTGCAGGATCTGGAGGAAGCCGAAGAAGCCGCCATCGGGTCCCATGCGGCGCCGCGCGGTGATTTACGCATCACCGCGCCGGTCCTCTTCGGGCGCATGTTCGTGGCGCCAATTCTGGGCGATTTTCTGGACCAACACCCTTTGATGCGCGCCAACGCCTTGTTCGTTGATCGGGTTGTCAATTTAATGGATGAAGGATTGGACGTCGCCATCCGAATTGGCGATTTGCCGGATTCCAGCCAGATCGCCGTCCGCGCGGGCGCAGTGCGACGGGTGCTGTTCGCTGCGCCGGATTATCTGGAAAAATACGGAATACCGAAACACCCGGAGGATCTGACGCGCCATCGCCTTATTCATTCCATCGCCATGGGCGCGTCACCCGATTGGCAATTCGAGGGGAAAGACGGTCCCCTCTCATTCCACGCAGAGCCGCGCCTGCGCATGAACACCAACGACGCCGTCATCGAACTGGCGCTGCGGGGTTGGGGCCTATCGCGGTTGCTGTCTTATCAGGTCGCGCCCCATGTGGCGGAAGGCCGGTTGCAAATCGTTCTCGCAGATTTTGAAGCCCCGCCTTTGCCAATTCATATCGTGCATCAGGAAGGCCGGATGACGTCGACGAAGATTCGCGCCTTTGTCGATTTCATGGCGAAGCGCCTGCGCGCTGATGCGACAATCAACTGACCACTTTGCGCAATTGAATACCGGCGAATCATGGGCGACACTCTCGCCAACACGCGAATTCAGGGAGACATAGGCATGACGACAATGACACTCACGGAAAAGGCGGCGGCGTTCGTCGCCCTTCACGACGCGCCGGAAATATTGGTGTTGCCGAATTGCTGGGACCGGGGGAGTGCGCGAATCCTGGCCGGCGCTGGGTTTCCCGCCATCGCCACCACCAGCGCGGTCATCGCCTTCGCCGCCGGCGTCCCGGACGGGCATCGTTTAAGCCGCGCGGACATGTGCGCCGCCGTCAAACTATGCGCCGATATCATCGACATTCCCCTGACCGCCGATATGGAAGCAGGATACGGCGATGCTCCTGAAGAGGTTGCGCAATCCGTACGCCAGGCGATTGAAGCGGGCGCTGTGGGCGCGAATATCGAAGACGCCATAGAGGACGACGAGAACCCGAACGGTTCGATGCTTGATATCACCTTGGCCACGGACCGCATTCGCGCCGGGCGCGCGGCGTCAGACGCTCTTGGAATTCCCTTCGTGCTGAACGCCCGCACCGATGTCTATCTCCTGAATAAGGGCGCAACAGTCGCGATGTTCGACGAGACGATCGCCCGCGCCAACGCATACTATGCAGCGGGGGCGCGCTGCATCTATGTTCCGGGCGTCGCCGATCCTGATCTGATCGCCCGCCTCGTCAAATCAATCGACGGGCCTCTTAACATTCTGGCCAGACCAACATCGGTTCCCACAGCCGCGCTGCAGGAAATGGGCGTCGCGCGCGTATCCATCGGCGGCAGTCTCTCGCGCGCCTGCCTGAGCCTCGTGGAATCCGCCGCTACCGAATTACGCGGGCCGGGCACTTATGGATATTGCGACGGCGCCATCAGCGATGATGAAATGAACCGCCGTCTCGAGCGATAAGCTGGATCGTTCCCATGGACGATACCGTCCTGGTTCTTATCGTCGTCGCGTTCCTGATCGCCGGCGCCATCAAGGGCGCCATTGGCGTCGGCCTGCCGACAACCGCGATTGCCATTCTTGGCGCGGGCCTTGATTTACGAACCGCGATTCCATTGCTGATCGCGCCTTCCCTCGTCGCCAATATCTGGCAAATCATGCGGGGCGGCGGTCTGCTCGACCTTCTCCGACGCTTCTGGTTGCTGAATGCGACCGCCTGTGTTGGCGTGTGGCTGGGCACCTTGATCCTGTTTCGAATTGATTCAAACATGTTTCCCGCCTTGTTGGGCATTGTGGTGGCGCTTTATGCGGGCATGGGTTTGTTCGCCTATGCGCCAAAGGTCCCGCCCCAACGCGAAACAATCCTGACGCCGGTCATTGGCTTTGGCGCGGGGCTCCTGACCGGAACCACAGGATCGCTGTTGATGCCCATGATGGTCTATTTACAAGCGCTCGGCCTCGAAAAAGATCGCTTTGTGCAAGCCGCTGGGCTTTCTCTATTGATCGGCACAATCATCTGGGCGGCGGCGTTGGCGCAGCAGGGCGCACTCGACGCGTCAGCGATGCGCCTTTCCGCCTTTGCCCTCGCGCCAACCCTTGTCGGCATGGCGCTGGGGCAGTGGGTGCGCGACCGGCTTTCACAGGCGTTATTTCGGAAATGCGTCTATGTGTTTCTGCTCATTCTCGGACTGAACCTTATTCGCAACGCCCTGTTCTAGTCGGCGTTCCCGCTTAATCCAAGCGCCCACGCGCTCTGACGCCGTCACGCAAATGACGGGCGAGTTCCTGAGCGGCGGGGCTTGGATTGTTTTCGCTCCGATAAAGGTTAATCGCGAAATTCGGCAGGCTGGGCAGTCCTGTATCCACGCCCAGAACGTCCATATCTTCGGGTACAAGCGACGCCAGAGACGCCGTCACCGCCATATCCGCGCGTACTGTCGTCATCGTCGCATCCAGATTGCCGTTCTCGTACACGCTGCGCCAGGTGACGCCGCTGGCGCCAAGCGCTTCAAAAACAGCGGGCCGAAACACGCAGGCTTCGCTGACGATAGACAAAGGTAATGGTCGTTTTGCATGGGCCGCGCCATTTCGTTTCCCCACCCAATGCAGGCGCTCGACGCTCAGGCATTCGCCGCTTCCCTGATCGATTGCTTCCTCCACCACCGCGACATCAGCGGCGCCGTCCTGCACCGCCGCGAGAAGCTCCATCGACGCGCCGCCGACCAACGTCCACTCGACATTGGGGTTGGCGTCGGTGAAGGCGCCCAAGGCGATCGGCAGATAGGTCGAGACCAGATCATAGGGGATGCCAAGGCGCACTTCGCCCCCTGGGTGACCCCAAGGCGAGAAGCGGCGCGGGTCATCGTGCCCGCCATGGCGACGGCGACGAAGGCGCGCAGAAGGTTAATATCGAGATTACGGTTCATTATTAATTATTCTAATAGTGAGACCTCTGCATAAGGCCTGATATGAGCAAGGTTTTTACTAGGATCAGTAAATTGGTGCGATTTTTGGCTTTCGATGGCGGTTGTCCGGCGACTTTAGCCGGCCTTTCC
>JBLHZD010000261.1:0-5937 GCA_047631095.1 Alphaproteobacteria bacterium | reverse complement strand
GTCCGCGTGGCACCCCTTGTTGTTTTCTAAAAGGAAAACACCGAAAACTGATATTTCGATGGGAGAGGCTGACGTTGTGGAATCCGCGCTTGTGGTGACGTTGAAAAAGCCAAAAAAGAAAAAGAAATATAATCCTTACAAATACTAAAGACAGATAGACGGGCCCAGCGCGAGACAATATGCGGCTTAAGTTCAGGACCAAACTCACTATTTTTATTGGCGCAATTCTCGTCGCCATTCAGGTGGTCAATTCCGTTAGCGTCTATACGTCGTCTCGAAAGATCGCGATTGAGCAAGGGCGGAAACAGGTCGGGTTCGCCGGCAATATACTCAATCGTCAAATCGATGATTTAACGGCGCAACTCGCCGATGGCGCGCGCGCCGTTACGCTGGATTACAGTTTCCGCGAAGCGATTGCGCTGGGCGACACGCCAACGCAACGTTCCGTGATCTTGAACCTTGAAGACCGAATTAACGCCGACAGGGTAATCCTGATATCGCTTGAAGATGACGTTATCTTCGACACGGGTCGGCGTGGGTTTCAGGAGGCCCGTTTCCCCTTTCCCGCGATGTTGCTGGAAGCGGAAGAGGAGGGACGAGCGGTCGCCATCGCCACGATTGACGAGACGCTGTACCGTTTGGTGATTGTGCCAGTGTTGGCGCCGGAGCCCATCGCCTGGATCGCGATTGGTCTGGAAATCAATGATGCGTTGGCGCAGCGGTTGCGATTGCGCGCGCCAATTCCGCTGGACGTATCCTTCGCCTTTCGATCCGAAAACAAATGGCGGCTCGCGGCGACGTCGCTTAATGATGTCGATCGGGTTCTTTTGGGCGGCGCCTTGGAAAGAGTGGCTGAAGCGACGTCTCCCGAATTTGAAGATTTGGCGGACACCGCCTACATCGTTTTCGCCGCGCCGATCAAATCAGGCGATGAATACGCTGATGTCGCATTGTTGTTGCAATATTCGGTGCAGGAGGCGATCAGCCGGACCTACCCTCTGCTCATTTCCATGAGCGCACTTTTGTTTGGAGGGCTTGGGTTGGCGCTTTTAGGGGGGCTCATGTTGGCGCGCGGGGTCTCGCGACCTCTTGGCGAGCTGGTGAATGTGGCCGAGCGCATTGGTAAAGGCGATTATGATAACCAAATCGACCTGAAGGGGAATGATGAGTTCAGCGCGTTATCGGCGACCTTTAACGATATGATGACGAGCATTCGCGAGCGCGAGGAGCAAATCTCCTACCAGGCGCGCTACGATTCCTTGACGGGCCTTTTGAATCGGCGGGAGTTCGTGCGCAATCTTGTTGAATGGATAGACGGTCGATCAGACGAAACGTGCGCTGTTATCGTCATCGGGGTGGTCCGGCTGGCGGAAACAAATAGTACGCTTGGCTATGAAGCGGGCGATTCCATGATTAAGGAAATCTCGCGCCGATTATCGGTGGCGATCGGGAAGGATGATATTCTGGGTCGCCTTGGCGGCGATACATTCGGCATGCTGGTGGACGGGGCGTCACGCGCAGAGACGGAAAAATCACCGCGCGGCTCGAAGGGCAATTCGAAGAGCCAATTCCGATTCTGGATTTTGAACTCGCCGTCGATCTCAGGTTCGGCATCAGCTTTCACGACAAGGGCGGTAATGGGGAACAGCTTATCCATCAGGCTGAAGTCGCCGAGTTCAAGGCGCGCGGCAGCGGACGGCACAGGTATATTTTTGATCCGGAAACCGATGTCGTCGATCCGGAGCAGCTATTGCTCATCGGTGAAATGCGAAGCGCGCTGGCGGAGAATCAATTCGAACTCTACTACCAGCCGAAAATCGATTTAGGGTCGGAAACGATCATTGCCGTAGAAGCGCTTATTCGATGGCCGCATCCTGAACGCGGCATGGTCCCGCCCGACAGGTTTATCCCGCTTGCGGAGCAAACCGGCGATGTTCGCATGTTGACGCAGTGGGTTATCAAGCGTGCGCTGCGCGATGGCGCGACGTTATGTCGGGATGGTTGGGATATTCAGATCGCGGTTAATCTGTCTGCTTTGGATTTGAGCAACAGGAATTTACCCGCTCAGATTACCAATGAGCTGTCTCTTGCGAACTTGTCGTCAAAGTTGCTCGTTTTGGAAATTACAGAAAACAGCTTGATGGCGGAGCCGAGCGTTGCAAAATCCTTGAAGAAGACGTTGAACGATACGGGTGTTTCCTTGTCGATTGACGATTATGGCACAGGATATTCGTAACTTGCGTATTTGAAAGATTTGCCGATATTGGAAATCAAGATTGACCAGACCTTCGTCCGGGAGCTGGCTACGAATTCCGAGGATGCGTTGATTGTGAGTTCAACGGTGGACCTTGGGCACAACCTTGGTCTTAAGGTCACGGCGGAAGGGATCGAAGATGAAGTCGCGTTTCAGCGTCTCCAGAAAATGGGCTGCGATGTGGGGCAGGGATATTTCATCGCCCGGCCAATGCCTCTGGAAGATTTAGAGAAGTTCTTGAAGGCGGCGAATAAAGTGCGTCAGTATGCATCCGGTTGATTGTAAGATGAGTACCGGGAATGCGAATTTCGTCCCTTTTTTGTACGATTACCGCGCTTTGTATGGGCGCAGTACCCGTTGCGGCGATGGAAGGCGATGCGAATCAGGTCGTGCACGGCCTCATCGATTTGCGCGCCCTGCAAACCGATGATCAAAGTAGCTGGTTCGATCTTAGTCTGGGCAAGACCCGCTATGGGGGCAAGCGGGGGGACGGCGCGCGTCGCACCGCCGCCTTGGGCGAAGCGTCCTTGATCTTGCGGCCTCATACGGATTGGGGTTTCAGCGGACATTTGCATTTGCGCCACGAGGCGGAACAAAAATTGCCTGTGGATGTGATCGAGGGATATACGACCTACGCGCCCGTTTCGACGAGTCCATGGCGTTTTTCGCTTAAAACGGGCGCATTTTTCCCGCCGATCTCGCTCGAAAACACGGATATCGCCTGGCAGAGCCCCTACACGATTACCTGGTCGGCGTTAAACAGTTGGGTTGGAGAGGATATTCGCGCTGCGGGCGCTGAATTGAGCAGTCGATATCGCTACGATGGCGGCCAAATGACCTTCGGTGGGGCTGTGTTTTTGGGCGGCGATTCATCGGGGACCATCCTGAATGATCGCGGATGGGCGATGCATGATCGCGCGACGGGATTGTTCGACCGTTTGCCCAAACCGGCGAACAGTGCGGCGTTTCAACCACGCGGTGATATTGCGCCCTTTAAGGAACTGGATGATTCGCCGGGCGTTTACATCTTTGCACGGGGCGAGGATGACGGGATCGGGGGCGAATTTTTGATTACGGCGTTTGATAATTTGACGGATGAATCGGCGACGCGGCGAAAACGCGGCGCCTGGCGCACGCGCTTCGTTAGTGGCGGCGTGGGATATTTTTTGCTGTTCGGCGTCGAACTGATCAGCTAGGTTTTGATCGGAGAAACCGAACGTCGCGCGCCCTCTGGCGTTCGTCTGGATGACAGTTTCGCCACGGCCTATTTAATGTTGAGCGGCTTTGTTGATGCGGATGAAAAACACCGACTGTCCGTTCGTCATGACCGATTCCAGGTGAAGGACCGGATTGGCGCGGGATTGCGACGGGAATCGGGGGACGCCTGGACGGTCGCCTATTCCTATCGGCCGGACGAACATCATCGCCTGAGCGTCGAAGTTCTCAGTGTCGATAGCAACCGTCCCGCCCGTCAGGCGACGGGCGTTTCGGCGGATCAACGCGACACCACCCTTCAGGCAATCTACCGCTTCGCGTTTTAGTGCGTATTCTAGCGTGTGTGGCGTCCCTAAAACGGGCCGGTAAATTATTGATGTATTGGGCTTCAAAGCGGGATTTATATGATGCATGACCCGATCCGGGATTTTGCGAATTTCGTCGTCGCCACAACCTACGACGAAATCCCGGTTTCAGCCCGCGCGGCTGTGAAGATTTTTGTCCTGGATAGTCTGGGTGTTGGTCTGGCTGGGTCGAGTGGCCCCTTTGTGGCGGAACTGATGGCGACGCAAGCGCTGTGGGGCGCCGGCGAAGATGCGCGTTTATGGTCCAGTGGCAGGCGCTTGCCGACTCCGGCGGCGGCCATGGGCAATGCCTATCAGATGCATAACAGCGAGTTTGATTGCATTCATGATCAGGCGGTGGTTCACGCGCTGAGCGTCGTTTTGCCCTGCGCCATCAGTGATGCGGAACGCAGCGGTTCGGTCAACGGCCAAACGCTGATGTCAGCGGTCATCCTCGGCGTGGATGTCGTGTGCAATTTGGGATTGGCGGCGACATCCGCCATGCGGTTTTTCCGGCCTGGCGCCGCCGGGTTGTTCGGCGCGGTCA
Source organism: Alphaproteobacteria bacterium (assembly GCA_047631095.1). Classification (GTDB taxonomy): domain Bacteria; phylum Pseudomonadota; class Alphaproteobacteria; order UBA8366; genus JABJJH01. The sequence continues at coordinate 1,577 of JBLHZD010000261.1, read as the reverse complement.
GCGCGGTTGGTAAAATGCGTGGTTTTGACGTTGATACGCTCGTTCGGGCGTATGCAATCGCATATGCGCAGCTTTGCGGGACGATGCAGCCCCATAGCGAAGGCTCGATGTTGTTGGGGATGCAAATCGGCTTCAACGCGCGCAACGCCATCGTTGCGTGCGATATGGCGGGGGCGGGATTGCCGGGACTCGAAAATGTTCTGTTGGGCCCCTACGGCTATTTTTCGCTGATTGAAGAGACGTACGATTTATCGGGGATCCTTACGGATCTGGGACGGCGATGGCGGATCGAGGAAATGTCGCACAAGCCCTTCCCCGCAGGCCGCGCGACTCATGGGGTTGCGGAAGCGGCGTTGCTTCTGCGGGCGGCGCATGATTTGACAGGCGCGGATATCGAGCGCGTCGAACTGGCGTTGCCTCCGATGACCAATCGTCTGGTCGGGCGCCCGGCGCATGGGACCATGGACGTTAATTACGGCCGTTTGTGCGCGCCTTATGTGGCGGCGCTGGCGTTGCTATCCGGACAGGTTTGTCTGTCTGGTTTTACGCCGACAGCGTTACGAGATCCGGCGACACTGGCGTTGGCGGATAAAATTTCGATAACGGTGGCGGACAATTCGGACCCGAATGTTTTAACGCCCGTGGAGATGACCGTAACCACGCGGAACAAAGGCGTCCTGCGACAAACGATCGAGACTGTTCTGGGTCATCCGGATAATCCTTTGTCCAGAGAGGCGCATCTTCATAAATTTCGACAAAATGCGGCGGTGGCTTCAACGCCTTTGCATCCCGACGCGGTCAAATCGCTTATTAGTCTGGTCGATAGGCTGGAGTCGCTCGACGATGTGCGTCGTTTGGTGGATTTGTTAACGTCGGCGGCGGTTCAGGATTTGGGTGAATAGTTTGCATTTACGGACGCCGCGCGGATTAAGGTGGCGAATATAGGCTTTGCAGGGGAGAGACTTATGAATTGGTTGAACCGGTATTTTGAAATAGACGCGAAGGGCAGTTCTGTCCGGACCGAGATTCTGGCGGGCATCGCGACGTTTTTAACGATGGCCTATATCGTTGTGGTTAATCCGGCGATCCTGTCAAAAGCGGGGATGGATTTCGGCGCCGTGTTTGTTGCGACCATACTGGCTGCTTTCGTCGGTAGCTCCATCATGGGGTGGTGGGCGAAATGGCCGGTCGCCCTGGCGCCGGGCATGGGGCTGAACGCCTTTGTGACCTATGGCGTCGTCTTGGGTATGAAACAGCCTTGGGAGGTCGCGCTTGGGGCTGTTTTCGTCAGTGGCGTGATTTTTCTGGTGTTAAGCCTGACCGGACTTCGTGAATGGATCATCAATTCAATCCCGAAATCCCTGAAGCTTGGCATTGGCGCTGGTATCGGATTGTTTCTGGCGATCATCGGGTTAAAGAATGCGGGCGTCGTTGTGGCGCATCCCGCGACTCTGGTGTCGCTTGGGGATGTGACCGAACTGCCGGTGCTGCTCTTTATCGCCGGTTTCATCATCATGACGGTGCTTGATCGCCTGCGCGTGCCGGGCGGGATCATCGTTGGCGTGCTGGTCGTTAGC
>JBLHZD010000260.1:0-5977 GCA_047631095.1 Alphaproteobacteria bacterium | reverse complement strand
AGCAATGCAGTCAGGGTCCACGGACACGCCTGATTTCAACGATGCGATCGTTCGCCATACGCTCATTGACGCCATGGAGCGCTCCCATCGGGACGGCAAGGTCATCAAGCTGTCCTAGGACATCGGTAATAAAAACAGGGCGGCCTGTATAATAGGCCGCCCTGCGTTTTTCCGAACCCGCCTGGACGGACGCGCCTAGACGGAAGCGGCGTTCATCGCCAGAAAACCGCGGATGTGTCGCACCGCGAGTTCGATCTTCCGGTCATTTTCTTTCCAGGGATAGAGGCTGACCTGTGAATTAGGCGCGAGCAGCGCCGTCTCCATCGCCGTCGCGTAAGGGTGCGCGGGGATGTCATCGGGCAGGACCAGCGTCGGCGTTTGGCAATTGCGTACAAAGTCGCGGTCGACGGTGAACACGAAATCCGCCCGCTTCGTGTACATGTTATGGAGGTACTCCGAGATCATCTCCATGGTGTATTCGGGCCGTCTTTTGACGAATTCCGGCGCCCAGCCTTTGATGTTGTTATTGTAGTAGATTTCGGGATGGCTGGAGGTGTAGCCACTCGGATGCACCAGCGTCGCGGCGGCGACCCGGTGGCCTGCGTGTTTCAGCAGGTTCCAGATCATGGGGCCGCCAATGCAAAAGCCCATCACCATGAACCGGTCAATGCCAAGATGGTCCATCAGGGCGAGCTCGTCGTCGACAAAGCCGTCCCAGGTCCGTTCAATTTCGACCGGGCCCTCGGTTTGGCCCGTGTTGGCGTTGCGCAGGTCAAGCGCGATGACCCGATAGGTATCGCTGAATTCCTCCAGCGGGTTGAAGGCGTGGTTGTCGAGACCGGCGATGGTGGCGTTTAGACCACCGCCCGGAATGACCAGCAGCGGAATACCGGAGCCCGCTTCTTCGTAGTGAATTTTTACAGGACCATTTTCAAATATCGGCATCGTCGGATCTCCCCAATGTGTGGCGAACTTTGTGAGGGCGCTCTACCGTAACGACAGTTTTGCGCCATGAAATGTCAGACTTGATTTGTTGATCAGTGGAAATGGCGCCCGGCGTCGATGAGTGTTGTCTGGCCGGTCATCGTTTCCGTACGGCACATCGTCACGACCATATTGGCGCAATCATCCTTGTCAGCCACTTTTTTCAACAAGGCGCCCGCGGCTGCATTTTCGATCTGTTCGGGCCGCAAATTCTCGGTCGCGCGAGTGCCGTCCAACAGGCCGGGGGCTACGCAATTTACCAAAACTTCCGGCGCCAGCGCCACGGCCATGCAGCGCGTCAGGTGGTTCAGCCCGGCCTTCGACACCGCATAGGCGATTGACGACCCGGTCGGCGCGAGCCCGGCGATTGACGAGATGTTGACGATACGCCCCTGTTCCTGGACCTTCATGATGGGGGCGACGGCTTTGATCATCCGCATGGGCCCGGTCAAATTGACCGCGAGAATCTTGTCCCAGGCTTCTTCCGTCAGGCCATCGAGGTCCTGATAGGGGATCGATTTGTTGTAGGCGGCGTCGTTGACCAGAATATCGATGCGGCCAAACCGCGCCGTAACCGCCGCCACCAAATCGTTCACTGCCGCGCCATCGGTGATGTCGCACGCAAAGGCGGCGGCGTTGATCTGATAGCTGGACGTAAGGTCACGGACCACGTCTTCCGCCTGGTCGCGGCTGCGCGCATACATCACCGCGATATTGACGCCTTCTTTGGAGAGCGCATGACAAATGCGCTGTCCAAGCCCCCCATTGCCACCCGTCACCAAGGCGACCGCGCCCTTAAGCTCCATGGATTATCTCCCGTTAAAGTGTTGTTTGAAAGTTGCAGCGTGTCCCTGCATTGGCCCCAAGTGTGCGACGGAACAGGGGAGCAAACAAGAGGGCGTCAGGTTGATGCGGAGTCGTTTTGCGGAGGTTTTCCGATGGGAATCAGGAACCAGAGGAAGGCCAGACATTGCAGGGCGAGGATGGCGCCGAAGGCGGCGCTATAGGCCTCAGGCTCATAGGCGCCATTCGGTCCAACCGGCCATAAGTCGATAATTTCGCCCATCCCGTATTGCGTTGCGAAGACGCCGCCAAAGACGAGCAGGTTAACCGAGGTATTGACGCGGCCCGTATGAGACAAAGGGAAATGCGCACAAAGCTGCGGGTAAATGAGCACGGCGACATTCATGGTCAGGCCGAACAGCACCCAGATCATAATCCCGGTTACATCGGCTCGAAAGACCACCAGAGCCTGCGCGATCAGGAACAGGGTGAGGCCGCACCCTGTTATCAATTTGAGGCTTACGCCGCGCCGGCTTAAAAAATCGGCCGTCATGCCGGTGCACACAAAGCCTAAGGTCATGGTGAAGGCGAGGATAAACAGGCCGGAGGCGACGCCGTCGCGATCCAGGCCGCCAACATCGCGGAACCAGGGGCCCGCCCACAAGGTTTGGATCGCCATATTCGCGGCCAGCGTGGTCATGGCCAACGGCGCCAGACGCCAGAATGCGCTATTGGTGCATATTTTCCGAACGCCCTTAATTTGATCCCGTAAGGCGGCGGGCGGCGTTTGTCCGTTTCTTTCCGGGACCATCGTAAAAATGATGACGGATACAACGATCGTCGCGATCGCCAGCCCGACGAATATACCGCGCCAGTCGGTTATGGTCAGCGCCAGTTCCATCGGGGCGGTCGCCGCCATGGCGCCCAATCCGCCCATGGCCATGAAACAACCATTCGCCAACGGCCAGCGTTCTTGCGGATACCACAACGTAATCGCCTTGAAGGACGCCATTAAGCCGCCCGCAACCCCCAGCCCGATGAGCGCGCGGCCCAGCATCAGGATCATTCGAGTCTCGCCGATGGCGAAAATAAACGCGCCCGCTGCGGCGCATAGCAGTAAGGCCGCTTGAACGCGCCGGGGACCAAACCGATCCAGCATGACGCCAAGCGGTAATTGAATGGCTGCGAAGGCGAAAAAATAAGCGGAGGTCAACAGTCCCAGATCGCCCGCATCCAACTCGATTTCAGATACCAGCTGCGGCGCGATGATCGCGTTTACCGACCGGTAGAAATAGGACAGGAAATAGCCGCCCGCGAAGGGCAGGAAGACCGTGAGCGTTATGCGCGTCAGACTTGGCGGAACAGGCGCATCGGTTGATGTTGTTGAGGTCATGTAAATTTATAGGCGCTTATAAATGGAATCTCCATGCCGCAGGACTATCTTGGGGCGGCAGTAATCGCTTCTTCGCGCTTACCGGATTGCCTGGTCTTACTTTTGTTTTCTAGAAGCCACTGCAAATCCTTACCTTGCCCGATATTACGAATGCCTTCATCCTTCCATTATCGGAATGTCCGAATTTGGGATTTTTATGTGGAAATTGCTTTGCGTTGCGCTTGCGTTGATCTGCCTCTCAAACATTTCTCTTTTTAGTACGGCGACAGCGCGGGATTTGACGCCGGTTGATCTGGAACTGGTGCTGGCGGTCGATATTTCCGGCAGCGTGGATGATGAAGAAGCTCGATTGCAGCGCAATGGCTATGTCGCCGCCTTGCAAAGTGAGGACGTCGTTCGGGCCGTGGCGTCAGGCATGTTGGGACGAATCGCCGTCACCTATATTGAATACGCCGGGGCGGAATTTGTAGAAACCGTCGTGGGCTGGTCCTTGATCGAGGGCGGCGCCAGCGCGGCGGCGTTTGCCAAGAAAGTCGCCGACGCGCCGATCCGCACCGACGTCTGGACCTCCATCAGCCGCGCGATTGAATTTGCGCTTCCGCAATTCGCCTCCAACGGTTTTGAGGGCACCCGTCAGGTGATCGATGTTTCGGGTGACGGGCCGAACAACAGTGGCGCGCTGGTGACGGACGCCCGCGCCCGGGCGCAGGCGCTGGGTGTGACGGTGAATGGTTTGCCGATCATCAACGGCAGGATCAGCCCGTCGGGATGGCCGCAGATGGAGGACCTTGACCTTTATTACAAGGATTGCGTCATCACCGGGCCAGCGTCCTTTATCGTGGTGGCCAACAGTTTCCACGATTTCGCGCGCGCTATACGCTGGAAATTGATTTTGGAGATCGCGGACGCGCGGCCCGCGCCGGATTCCCCACCCCTAATCCGCAGCGTCGCGTCGGAGGGGCGCCCGCGCGTCCGCTGCGACGCCGGCGAAAAGCGGATCGACGACCACTTCAAGACCTATTGAGGGGCTGTTTTGAGCCGCACCTCTTGAGGCGCTGTCCTGAGCGGTCGTCTTGAGCCGTGACCGCGTCGCCTAGACGGCTTTAGCGGTATGAATCGCGGCGATCTCGTCGGATGTATATCCCAACTCCGACAGGATTTCGTCCGTATGTTCACCAAGCTTGGGGGCGCGTTTTTTAACACCGCCGGGCGTGCCGGATAGCTGTATCGGCGTGTCCGCCAAGGGAACAGGTTGGCCTGCGCCGGGAAACTCGACCGACGTCAAATAACCCGATGCCTCGATATGGTCGCATTCCAGCGCTTGTTGCGGCGTGTAGATCGGCGCGCCGGGAACGCGGGCTGCCTCCAGCGCGGTTAACGCTTCGTCGTTGGTCAGCGTCTCCGCCCATTTTTGCGTGCGCTCGCTGAATAGTTCGGCGTGTTCCGCGCGCATTTCATCGGTTTTAAAGCGGGGATCGGTCAGCCATGAGTCTTCGCCTATCAGTCCCACCCATTTGCGATACATCGAATCGCCCAGGACAATCACGTAAATCCAGCCATCCTTGGTTTTGAAAACATCGGCCGGGGCGCTGACCTGCCCGCGATTGCCGGTGCCGACCCGGTCAACTTTGTGCATTGCCTGTTCGATCAACGCGGGGCTGGCGGTCGTCAGCGCTGTGCTGAGGAGCGATGTTTGCACCCGCTGGCCTTTGCCCGTCGCGCGGTGAGACATGATCGCCGCCAAGGTCCCAAGCGCGGACAAGGTGGCGGTGTTGAAGTCGACCCAGGATGCGGCGGAGCGCATGGGTTCTTCATATCCGGTCAAATGCATCAGACCGGACATGCCCTGGGCCACAGGATCAAAGCCGACTTTCTCGGCAAAGGGTCCTTTGGTGCCGAAAGCGGTCGTTGTGGTCAGGATGATATCGGGTTTGATCGCCGTCAGGCTGTCATAATCCAGCCCCAGCGCGACAAGCGCCTTTTCGGGTAAATTGGCGATGACGACATCCGCGCCCTTGACCATGCGGTGGAGGATTTCCCGACCTTCCGGTGTTCGGTTATCCAGCGTCATGCCGCGTTTGTTGCGGTTCATTTGCTGATACATCGCGCCATCGCCCTCATCGGTCAACGGGACGACAAACCGGTCTTCACCGCCGCCGACCTTGTCGATGCGGATAACTTCCGCGCCGAGGTCGGCCAACAGACCGCCACACCAGGGGCCAGCGATATATCGGCCAAAATCCAGAATGCGAACGCCTTCAAGAACCCCTGTCATGGAAACCCCCTTTAATACATTAGTTGTGGACGATGGTTGTGGATTTAGATTTTTACGAACACGGCGCCGTCATCGACCTTGACCTCATAGGTCTGAAGACCTTCGGTCACCGGCGCGCAAAGGGCTTTGCCCGTTTTGATATTGAATCGGCCTTCGTGCAGCGGGCATTCAATTTCAACGCCTTCCTGAAAGCCGTCGGCCATGGACGCATAGGCGTGGGTGCAAATATTGTGGGTTGCGAAAATGTCGCCATCAACATTGAACAGCGCAATTTCCTCGCTGCCGACGGTTACCTTGACGGGCTCGTCGGGTTTTATGTCATTGGCTTTCGCGACTTCTTGCCAGTTTCCGTCACTCATGGTCAGTCTCTCCTCGTAGAATGCGATTTCGTTGTTTGTTTCTCGAATTAGCGAATATAAAGCCTCCTTGTTTAATTCCCAGTTTCTTTACCTATTTTCTTGAGTGGCCGAGGCGTCGATGCCACGAATTTCTCCAGCGTTGTTAAATTTGTCCCGGAGATCGGACCAAAATAAATGAGTTTT
>JBLHZD010000259.1:0-5987 GCA_047631095.1 Alphaproteobacteria bacterium | reverse complement strand
CATTGACCGATAAAAGGGATCGCGCGCCAACCGTCCTCGATCCATAATCTGCGCCGAGCGCACCCGGCCATCGGGGTTCAGCACGGTGCGAATTTCGACCACCATGTTTTCTGCGCCGCGCGCGCCCGCGGGTAAGTTCCAGCACTGTTCGATCTGACGACGAACCATATTCAGCTCCGAGTTCGACAAGACTGCCCCAATACGCGGCGGCTGCTTGGGAGCGCGCTGACTTAACTTTTTCTCGAGTTGCGCCAGGAACGTTTTTTGATCGACCGGCGCTTTTTTCTTCGGCGCTTTCTGGCGTGGCTTCCGTTTCAACTTTTCGACGGTTTTCAGAACCGACGCGAAATCGTTTTTGGGCGGCGGTTTGGGTTTCGCCTTCGGCTTCTTTTTGGGTTTCTGCGGCGGCGGTTTGGCGGCGACCTTGCGCGGTTTTGGTTTGGGCTTTGCTTTGGGGCGCGGGCGTTTCTTCGCGACCGGTTTTGGCGTTTCTTTCGGCGCTGGTTTCAAATCCGGGATCGCCACCGCTTCTTCTGGCGCAGGCGGTGGTTTCACGGGATCCGGCGTCGCGGTCGCGACTTTGGGCGGTGCTGGCGGCGGTGGCGCTTTTTTCACGGGCTCGGGCGGTTTGGCCGCAGTCTTTAGCGTCTTCAACGACTCTTCGGTCACAATATCCACCTGGATCGACGCTACCGGAATTGGCATCGGTCGCGCCGACGGCAATCCCAGCCAGGCGAACAGCATCAGGGCCAAATGTAGAAATGCAGAAAGGAACGACGTAATTTTCATCCAACGCCTATTTCGCCTTTACCGGGTCGCTCGGTAACTGCGCTAGCAGAGATACTTTTTTAAACCCCGCCGCATTCAGCTGGCCCATAACCGTCATAACAGCGCCATATTCAATGGATTTATCGCCTCGAACGAAAATGCGAATTCCCGGGTTGGAGCCCGTAATCGCAATAAGCCGAGGCGCGAGTTTTTCCAGCGAAACCAACGTGTCCTGTATATAGATGTCGCCCTTCGCATCGACAGACACGACAAGCGGTTCCTCGCTCTGGGTGATCAACGCGGCCTTAGTTTTTGGCAAATCAACCGGTACGCCAACGCTCATCAACGGCGCGGTCACCATAAAGACGATCAACAACACGAGCATGACATCGACAAACGGCGTTACGTTGATCTCCGACATCCGCGTGTAGTTATACCGCCCGCCGCGTGAATATCCGCCAAGAGGTTGTCCGGCCACGGGTTACGCCTCCTCAAACTGGCGCGACAGAATGGCGCTGAATTCACCGGCGAAGGATTCCAGCCGGATGGCGTAGCGGCCCAAATCGGTCGAAATTTTGTTATACGCAATCACTGCAGGAATGGCCGCAACCAGCCCCAAAGCCGTTGCGAACAGCGCCTCGGCGATACCGGGCGCCACAACAGCCAGGCTGGTTTGTTTCGTCATCGCGATAGACTGGAAACTGTTCATGATCCCGTAGACGGTGCCAAACAGCCCGACAAAGGGCGCGGTGGAACCCACGGAGGCGAGAAACGTCATGTAGCGTTCCAGTTGCGCCATTTCACGGCTCAGGCTGACCTGCATGACCCTGTCGATCCGCTGCTGGAGATTTCCCAGGGACGAGGTGCTTTGACCCAAACCGGATTCCAGGGAACGCCGCCATTCCCGCATGGCCGCAGTAAAGATCGCGGACATGGGATCAGACGGGCTCGCACCGACGCGATCATACAAATCATCCAGTGATCCGCCGGACCAGAACATATCTTCAAACCGCGATGCGCTCGCATCGAGTTTCCGAAACCGCCAGATTTTTTCAAAAATAATCGCCCAGGACCAAACGGACGCGAAGATTAACAGCAACATGACCGCCTTCACGATCAGGGTCGCTTGTATGAACAGCCCCCAGATCGACATCTCAACGCCCGCCGAAGATCCCGCTAATGTCGAGGCTGCAATAATACTTTGATCCATTAACCCGCCTCGTTTTCGCGTCGTTTATTTGAATTGAACTGATGAGTCTTGAGCGCAGCGCGTAGCGCCACCGGCATTCGCGCCGGTTTGCCTTCAATGCCGACACAGCCCAGCCGAACCGACATCTTTACGAGGGTACAATCCTCGCGCTCCACATTTTGATCCATGGTCATCGACGCACCGCCGACAGACGTCAGACGGGTTCGCACCGCAAGTTCGTCATCAAGGCGCGCCGGTTGATCATAATCCGCCGTCACCGACCGCACGACGAATGCGACGCCGTCTTGGTCCTTCAACGCACGATGCCGACCACCGGACGTGCGGAGAAATTCGGTCCGCGCGCGCTCGGCGAACTTCAGATAATTGGCGTAATAGACGATGCCCGCAGCGTCGGTGTCTTCATAATAGACCCGCAACGGAAAGATATGATCGGCGCCAGCGGTCATTTCGCGCCCCCTTCGGAAGGTTCAACGCCATCACCGGCCAACAGATCGAATTGCGGGGTCGCATTGCTCGGCGGGGGAACCGGCAAATCAAGATACCGCCAACCATTGGCCGTCAACATGCGGCCTCGCGGGGTACGCTGCACCAGTCCGCGTTGAATCAAATAGGGTTCGATAACCTCTTCAATCGCGTCGCGTTGCTCCGCCAGCGCGACAGCCAAGGTTTCCGCGCCAACCGGTCCACCGCCATAGGATTCCGCGATACAGCGCAGGAAGCGCCGGTCCATGGCGTCGAACCCTTCCCGGTCAACATCCAGCCGGGCCAAAGCTGCATCCGCGACTTTGGCGTCAATAAGGGTGTCTCCCGCGACTGCGGCGAAATCACGAACGCGGCGTAACAATCGCCCGGCGACGCGCGGCGTCCCCCGACTCCGGCGCGCGATTTCAATTGCGCCTTCCGCATCCACCTCGACGCCCAACACCATGGCGCCGCGCTCTACGACGGATTGTAATTCCGGGACCGAATAAAAATTAAGGCGCAACGGAATGCCAAATCGCTCCCGCAACGGCGTTGTGATCAACCCGGTCCGAGTTGTCGCCGCGACAAGGGTAAAGGGTGGCAAATCAATGCGGATCGACCGCGCCGCCGGTCCCTCCCCGATGATCAGGTCAAGCTGGAAATCCTCCATCGCCGGATACAGGATTTCCTCAACCGCCGGATTGAGCCGATGGATTTCATCAATGAACAACACGTCGAGGGGCTGCAAATTGGTCAGGATCGCCGCCAAATCGCCCGCCTTGGCCAACACAGGCCCCGACGTCGCGCGAAACCCGACGGACATTTCACGCGCCACGATTTGCGCAAGGGTTGTTTTACCCAAGCCCGGCGGCCCGAAAAAAATGGTGTGGTCGAGCGCCTCAGACCGGCTGCGCGCCGCTTCGATAAAAATGCCCAGGTTTTGCCGAACGCTTTCCTGACCAATAAATTCCGCCAGTCGCTGCGGTCGCAAATGCGATTCCGGGGCATCTTCTTCACCAAAAGCAGCGGTTACAATCCGCTCCTCGGTCGAATCTTCGCTCGAGCCAAACGCGTCGCTCACGACACAAGCTCCTTCAGACCGGCCTTGATCAGCTCGTCCAGGGGCGCGGCGCCGCCCAGATTATGATTGGCCTGGCTTATCGTCCTGAAAGCGTCGCTTCGTGAATATCCGAGATTAACCAGCGCGGACACCGCCTCATCCGCGGCGCCCGGCGCACCATCACCGGATTCCTTCAGCCCCGCCAGCGGCCCCAGCGCCATGGCGCCGACCTTGTCTTTCAATTCAATAACGATGCGTCCCGCCAGTTTGGGTCCGACGCCGCTGGCGCGAGTCAGCGCTGTTTTGTCCTGTGCGGCCATCGCCTGCAATAAGTCATCCGGCTCCAGCGCTGTCAGGATCGCCAGCGCGACACGGGCGCCAACGCCCTGAACCTTGGTGAGCAAGCGAAACCATTCGCATTCTGACATTTCCGCGAAGCCGTACAGGTGGATATGGTCTTCGCGCACATGGGTTTCGATCTCCAGCGCAACTGAGCCACCGACCTCGGGTAACTTCGACAATGTCCGACCGGAGCAAAACACCAGATACCCGACGCCGCTGACGTCAATGACGGCCTGTCCTTCGCCAACCCGGTCAACAAGGCCGCGCAACCGGGCGATCATGACGCGCCTCGCGCAAGTCGGCGATTGGTCTCGGCGTAATGCGCATGGCAAATCGCCACCGCCAGCGCATCGGCGGAATCAGCGCTGGAAAAATTGCATCCTGGCAATATGCGATTCACCATCATCTGCACTTGTTCTTTCGTCGCATGCCCGGCGCCGACAACCGCCTTTTTCACCCGGTTCGCCGAATATTCAGCCACGGTCAATCCCGCAAGCGCTGGCGCCAAAACAACGACGCCGCGCGCCTCGCCAAGTTTCAGGGTTGAGGCGGGATTTTTATTCACAAAGGTTTCTTCTACCGCAGCCTCAGCGGGTTCGTATAACGCCAGAACCGCCGCCAGTCCTTCGTGCAAATCGCGTAGCCGGTCGGCCAGATCCTGACTCGCCTTAGGTCTGATGGTTCCGTCGGCGACATAGGTCAGTCGATTGTCGACCGCATCGACAATCCCCCAACCGGTATTCCGTAATCCTGGATCCAGGCCAATCAACCGCATCAGCGACACCGCCTAATCACGACATCAAACGTTCAAGAATATCATCCGCAATATCGTAATTCGCCGAGATTGTTTGCACATCGTCGCTCTCATCCAAAGTGTCAACGAGCTTCAACAATGTCGAGGCCGCGCCCTCGTCTACCGGCACGTTCGTTTGTGGACGCCACACAAGGCGCGCGGATTCCGGCGCGCCTAACCCTGCCTCCAGCGTCGCGCTAACATTGTGCAACTCATCGGTCGCACAAGTGATGGTGTGTTCCTGCTCATTGGAGACAACATCCTCCGCGCCAGCTTCCAGCGCCGCTTCGAACACGGCGTCAGCGTCGCTGACATCCGCCGGGTACACAATCTCGCCAACATGATCAAACATGAAGCTGACCGAGCCGGTTTCCGCCAAATTGCCGCCATGCTTGTTGAACGCGGATCGCACTTCCGACGCTGTTCGGTTGCGGTTATCGGTCAAGGTCTCCACGATCATCGCGATACCGCCCGGGCCGTAGCCTTCATAGCGGATTTCTTCGAAATCATCGCCGTCCAGCCCGCCCGCGCCCTTTTTGATCGCGCGATCGATATTATCGTTCGGCATACTGTTCTTCTTCGCCGTAAATACCGCAGTGCGAAGACGCGGGTTCATATCCGGATCAGGTCCCCCCGCTTTTGCGGCAACCGTAATTTCCCGACCGAGTTTGCCAAACAGTCCCGCGCGCTTTTTATCCTGCGCGCCTTTCCGATACATAATGTTTTTGAATTTTGAATGCCCCGCCATGCGACCTCTTCAACCTTCCGTTCATCAGACTCTATAAAATGCGTAAAATTATAGCACCAATACCAGATATTGTATTCAGGCGCACGGTCAGAGTAATAAATTTAACGGCGCATTATGGCAACAATTTGACCAAAATCACCCGTTGCGCAATTTAATGCGACGCTTTGCGTAGCAGCGCGCAACGTCTGGGCTTAGCGACACGCGACGTCTGGTCTGGGCGCCGCGCAGAATTTCCTGCAAAAGGTGCATTATAATATTGTTAACTATCGTTCTGTAATTTATTGAATGGATTGAAAGACAGATTCACTTTTGCTGGTTTGCCGCTTTGAAATTGACTTTCTTAGCGCTTAAGAAACAGGTAAAATGACAATCACGTTGAACGTTAGTTGATTGGTCAATTTTGCCGTTATGGATTTTCTGAGCGTGATATCTTTAACGCATTGCTGCGTACAACCTGTGCTCCTGCAAAAATTTTGCGTCGGCCCATCGCGTCATATCGGCGTAAGTGACCAGTGTCATGGCTTATAATCTTGAACTCCTAAACGTTTTACTGGTCGAAGACGATCAGGCGATGCGCGCCCTGGTTCGCGATATCCTGCTAGCG
>JBLHZD010000258.1:0-6002 GCA_047631095.1 Alphaproteobacteria bacterium | reverse complement strand
CCCTAAAGAAATCATAACGTTTCTGAGGCATTCATGACGCACATTAGAAAACCGTTAATTAACAAAGCCATCGCCGAATCTATCCGCACCGGTAAAGAGCGTCCCCTTTGGGATGACAACCCACGCGGTCTTTTCTTGCGGATCAAACCCAGCGGCGTTGCAACCTTCTTTGTCCAATACCGAAGCCCTCTCACCTTCAAGAAACTACGATATCTACTTGGGCGGTATGGCCCCCTCACCTTGGATATGGCGCGGGTTGAGGCGCGCAAAACATTGGGGACTGTAGCCGAGGGGCGTTGCCCTGCCAGCGAAAAGAAAAAAGCCGCGCAAGTGGCCTCAACCGCAGCGACATTATCGCAATTTTGTGACGACTACTTGAGGGACGCCAATGCGGGTCTTGTTACCTATCGAGGAAAACCCAAGAAACCGAGGACCCTTTATTATGATATCGGACGGATTGAGCGCCATATTAAGCCGACGCTAGGGGCGAAACTTGTATGTGATATAACCCGACGGGATGTCGAACGCGCCATGCACGATATTCGCTTAGGCAAAACTGCGGTTGATCTCAAAACCGGACCCTATGGGCGCGCACGAGTAACTGGTGGAGCAGGTGCCGCGAACCGAGCTATTTCTTTACTTGGTCCATTTTTTCATATTCGATTAAATGCGGAATTCGAGCCGACAACCCAGTTTCCGGGATCGAACGGCCAAAAACAGGGAAGCGCGAGCGTTATTTACGTCCTGAGGAATATGCTGCGTTGGGCAAAGCACTCAACGACTTGGAATCGGAAGGTTACAACAAGCACACAATGCATGCCGCTCGTGTTCTCGCATTGACCGGTTGCCGGAAGGGTGAGATTTTAAGCCTAAAGCGGGAGGATATAGACGCACACTCACACTGTCTGAGACTACGAGAAACAAAGTCAGGTGCGCAGGCGCGACCTATTGGATTGGCCGCTTTGGAAGTTCTTTCCAATGTCCCTAGTCAAGGTAAATTTGTCTTTCCTGCCTCACGCGGTGATGGGCACCTCATCGGAATGAAGCCGTTTAACGAGGCTGTAAAAAGGGCGGGATTAGAAGGTGTATCCCTGCACACCTTACGCCACGGGTTCGCAAGTGTCGCGCTTGAGTTGGAATATTCCGAAATGACCATAGCGGGGCTTTTAGGCCACCGGCTTAGCTCCGTCACCTCTCGTTATAGTCACCATGTTGATCGCGCACTTGTTGCGGCAGCTGACAGTGTTTCAGCGGTGATCGCCGCCCGTATGGAGGGTAAAGATGCCCTAGGTGCAGATGTAGTTGATATGCGCGGCAGGGCTGTCACGTGACCGTTCTGCCCGTAGGAATGATTAGCCTGCCAGATGCGCTTGAACAGTTGATGGCGGCCATCCATGGCGATTGGGCTGTTGCGCCTGCCAAAAATCACCAAGTTCATGCTGGAGAGATATTTAAGGATTGCCCCGAAGATGCCACCGCTGAAGTTCGGTTAGCTGCCCCCGAAATTCAATTGGCTGTCATAACGTTTGAACGCGATGGGCACAAGACCACCAGCACCGAAGATGAAGCCCGCTGGACAACAGAAAAAAATAAAATACGGGACGCATTAGCCAAAAGAACCCTTGTTGCCCAAATGGAATTCGACGAACGCCTGTACGATGTAACATGTGATTATTGGACTTCGTTTTTTGAAGAACTCACCTTTTATACAGGCGAGTACCGCGCCGACCCTGATGACAGAAAACATTTCAAATTCAATGAGGCGACGGTTTTTATAAATGAGGTAGCGTTTAACGCGTGGCTCTCCATTGGAGCATCTTGCACGCAACCGCACGCACAAAAATATCTAAACTCTAAGTCACCAAAGCGCGGAAGAAAGAAGGGAGACGGTGCGGAGGATGACAGTGCCCGTCTCTATAAAATGAACATATTAATTTTGCGGGGTTTTAGCAAAAACGGGGCGGCATCCGAGATTGCGTTGGAGGAAGCTAACGGTGAGACAGGAGAAAAATTGACAAAGGCTATAGAGAGGGTCCGCCGCCGCCTTTTGAGAAAGTGGCCGGATTACAATCCGTCAGCGAATGATTGATGTCCGCCTTTCGTGTCCGCCTTTTGTGTCCAATCGTATCCGGCCCATATTGTAGATATCGCAGGTATATCGCGTTTTAATTACCCTCATTAACCCGCTCGGAATGAACGTCGCGCCAAGGCGACGCACCCCACCGAGCCTAACTTAATGAGGATATAAAATGACCTGTGACATTGTGCTTGAACACCTTCCGCCCAACATCACCCGTTCGGCGGCATCCAATTATTTAAAAAGCCAACACGGCATATGTCGGACGCCAAAAACTTTGGCAAAACTAGCCTGCGTTGGCGGAGGACCAAAATTTCGGAAAGACGGGAGACTGGTATTGTATCCGGTTTCTCTACTCGACGATTGGGTAGAAGAACAACTTACGGCCCCGATGGCGTCAACGGCTGAATACGAGGCCGCGAAATGACCATCGCACAGAGACGGCCCCGCCCGTATTTCGAAAACCCGCCGCAGTTTGACCCGCTGCACCCTGACAATATCACCCTGCGCGAATCTTGGTGGCGGCACCGCCGCGACGGTGTCCGGTTGCCCGCCGAACGAAACGTAATTTTAATTCGGGGGATTCGGCTTTGATAACCCATACCCAATACCTGGATATTGACGCCGCCCATGCGGTCCCTTTATCCGAAGTTGTCCTTCGCTACGGCGTAAAAACCGTCCGCCAGGGCCGTGAAGTTAAAGCCCTATGTCCTTTTCATGATGAGCGCACGCCGTCCTTCACGGTGAACGAGGATAAAGGCTTCTATCATTGCTTCGGGTGCGGCGCGCACGGTGACGTAATTGACTTCGTGCAAGCCATTGAAGGTGTCGATTTCAAGAGCGCCATCGAACGCCTCACAAGCGGCGTCAGCAACCCTCAGGCCGTCCAGCGATATGTTGAGGCGCGGGCGGAAGCGGGTCTCCTACAGACCGCTGAAGGCACCCGCAATCGCAAACAAGCCTGCGCATATTGGAAAGCGTCGCGGGACCCGGCGCAAACCGTTGTTCAGAAATATCTTTGCAGCAGTCGCGCCATTACGCTGGGTATCCCGCGCTCGATCCGTTGCCATCAAAATCTGAAGCATTATCCAACCGGTTTGGAATTCCCCGCGATGATCGCGGCCATGCAAGGTCCAGACGGTAACTTTGTCGGCGTCCACAGAACTTATTTATTGCCGGATGGACGCGGCAAGGCGCGCGTGTCGGACCCAAAACTGGCGCTGGGAAGCTGTCCCGGCAAGGCCGTCAGATTAGCCGCCGCAACCGACACGCTGGGCATTGCCGAGGGCATCGAAACTGCCCTGAGCGCAATGCAAATGTATGGCGACCCGGTTTGGTGCGCGTGTGGGTCCAATTTGGCTGGCGTCATCATCCCCGACACCGTTACGCGTGTCGTTATTTACGTCGACAATGGGGTGGCGGGCGAGCAAGCCGCAGAAAAAGCCGCCGCCGCATTTCATGTCCAGGGCCGCAGGGTGACAAAGGTTCGCCCTATCGATGGCTATGGTGACTTCAACGATTATTTGCAGGCGCAAGCCGAAAGTGAGGCGGCATGACGCGAGTTGGCGCAATCGAGACGGAACACCAACCGTCCAACTTTAGCAAGATTAGCAACTTTAGCAGCGCCCCGCGCCCGTTGGCGCGAGAAATCCCGCCGCCAGACCCGTTCCCAACCGCCGCGCTTAATGGCCTGTTGGGTGCAGCCGCCGCCGCCATCCATGACCAGAGTCAGGCCCCCGAGGCAATGTGCGCTCAATCGGTTCTCGCCGCCGCCACACTGGCTGTTCAGGGACACGCCGATGTTGAGTTGCCGACAGGTCAAAAGCGCCCCACATCGTGTTTTTTTTTGACGGTGGCGGATTCCGGTGAACGCAAATCCCGAGTTGATGACTTGGCGCTATGGCCGGTGTCCAAACATGAAGAGGCGCTTCGAGAAAAGCACGTTGATGATCACCTCGCATGGTTAAACGACAATGAGGCCTGGGAAAAACAACGCGTTCAAATCCTTGGCGACAAAAAAAGGTATCCGGATCAAGCTTCCAAGAGGGCGGCCCTGGAGAACATTGGCGCGGCTCCCAAGCTCCCCCCTTAACGCCTATCGTGGTTTGCGGCGAACCGACCTATGAGGGGCTGGTTAAAATGTTGGCCCCAGGCCAACCGAACGTTGGCGTCTTTTCTGCTGAAGGTGGGCAATTCATCGGCGGCCACGGAATGACGACGGAAAATAAACTCCGCACGGCGGCGGGGCTTTCATGTTTTTGGGATGGAACGCCCATAAAGCGCGTCCGTGCTGGCGACGGCGCATATACGCTCCCTGGCCGCCGCGTCTCCATGCACTTGATGGCGCAAAGCGGCGTCATGGCGATGATGTTGTCTGATCCTGTGCTCGCGGACCAGGGGCTATTGTCCCGCGTCCTGGTGACCGCGCCACTAGCGGCGTCTGGCCCACGGTTTTGGCGTGAAGCGGATGCAGATATGGACGTTGCCCTCAAAAAATATTGGGCGCGGCTTCTGTCAATTCTTGAAGTGCCAAAGCTGTGCGCCGAAGGGACGACGAACGAACTTGCCCCAAGGACCCTACCGCTATCTCAGGAAGCGCGAGGCAAATGGATTGCGTTCTCTAATCACGTTGAAGGATTGATAGGCCCTGGCGGACCAATGGCACCCATCAAGGGGTTAGCGAACAAACTGGCGGAACATAGCGCCCGTTTAGCCGCCGTCCTGACGCTGGTTGAGAATCTGGACGCCGAAGAGGTGAGCGGCCTTCACATGGAAGCAGGGATTGACCTTGCCCAACATTATGCCGGTGAAGCCTTACGGTTATTCGCCGCAAGTTCGATAAGCGAAAGCTTGCGGCTTGCGCAAGAAACCCTGTCTTGGCTCACGACCGGCTGGGACAAGCCCGAAGTCTCCTTGCCTGACATTTATCAATACGGGCCAACCGCCATACGTGACAAGAAAACGGCATCGCAAATCGTCGCGATCCTGGTGGATCATGGTTGGTTGGCCCCAGTCGACGGCGGCAGCGTCATTGATGGCAAAAACCGTCGCGACGTATGGAAAATAATCCGAGGTGAAACATGAACCTTTTTCCTAAATTCGACCCTCGTTCAATTTCGCTCGAATCCGCACCTACCCCCGCTAAACCTGCTAAAGCTGCTAAAGTTGTTACTCAGATACCCCAAAGCACCCAAACTTTAGCAACTTTAGCTACTTTAGCAGGGGCAGACGTAGAATCTACGGAATTTGAAGAACGCGCCGCGATCATCGAATTCGACGGTGAAATACCGCAGGAGTGGGCGGAAGGTCTCGCCACATTATGCGTCATGTCGTGCCCTGAAGGCGTGTCTGAAAATTGTTGGCGACAGGTTGTCGATAACGCCGGGCGCTTTGCGGATCTCTGGGCTGCGAAGGCGTCGGCTTTGGGTTGGACCGCAATCGATATCTTTGGCGTTGACCGGCGCAAACCGGAGGCGGCGATACACACTGCTGGGTTGATCTGGTTACTTGGCGACAAGCGTATCATCGCGATATCCGCCGACGCCGTAGCTGTTGAAACATCCGGTGGCGCGCGGCAATCCTTCTGCCCGAGCCGGAATAACGCCGACAATGGCCGTCGCGTCTTGCTGTGGGATTTGGGAGATGACTCCACCGCCGATGACCCAGCCACGAATAATTTGAAGGACGATCAATGACCAAACGTCGCGGAGTTGCCGCTTCGTTAAAATTGCTAGAGACGTTGCCACTTCTGCTTATGGATACGTAAGCGGAGGTCAAACGCCCGCGCATTTCAGGGCCGCTTATGACCCACAGCCGACTTCGGGGAACACCCTGATTCAGCATAAAACAGAATTAGTCTGGGGCGTATTATCAGCAGCACCGATGCCGGTCCGTCACGACTACTTCCGGACGACCGTATCGTTGC
>JBLHZD010000257.1:0-6003 GCA_047631095.1 Alphaproteobacteria bacterium | reverse complement strand
GAAATCGACGGTAGGCCGAACTGTCTTGCGGCTCATAGAGCCCACGGAAGGGTCCATTGAAGTCGATGGCACGGATATCACGACGCTGGACAAACCCAGCCTTCGCGAATTCCGCCGTGAAATGCAGATTATCTTTCAGGACCCTTATTCGTCCCTGAACCCACGAATGTCAGCGGGTGATATTGTGGGCGAATTGCTGAAAGTTCATGGCATCGCCGAGGGTCAGGAACAGGAAGACATGGTCGCGGAATTGTTCGACCGGGTTGGTCTGCGACGCGCGCAAATGGATAGTTTCCCCCATGAATTCTCGGGCGGCCAACGACAACGGATTGGCATCGCGCGCGCGCTGGCGCTGAATCCACGACTGATTATTGGCGACGAACCGGTTTCCGCGCTCGATGTTTCGATTCAGGCGCAGGTCATCAATCTGCTCATGGATTTGCAGAAGGAGCTGAAACTCTCCTATCTGTTCATCGCCCATGATCTGGCGGTGGTGGAGCATATCAGCGATTATATCGCCGTGATGTATCTGGGGCGGATTGTGGAATATACGGACAAGAAAACCTTGTTCACCAATCCACAGCATCCTTATACCGAAGCGCTGTTATCAGCGGTTCCAATCCCCGATCCGACAATCAAGCGGGATAAAATTATCCTGCAGGGCGATGTGCCAAGCCCGATTACACCGCCATCAGGTTGTCACTTTCATACGCGTTGCCCCTATGTGGAGCCACGCTGCAAGATCGAAGTGCCGGAATTGAAAGAAGTCAGCCCCGGCCATTTCGTGAGCTGCCTCTTAAAGTCGTGAACGGGTTTTAGGCGCCGGAATTTTTACGGAACGTTTTTTGATCGTGGGTTCGGCGGCGCATCAGCGCCGCCGTTTCCATTTTCAGGCTTATATTTTCGAGTATCCGGACCCGTCGGTATCGACGCCGCGGCCTACCGCGTTTTCCAGCCAGCCGAATTCCTTTAGAATCTGCTGATCGTAGGTGACGCGGCCATTCACTTTTTCCACCGGCTCGCTGGCCAGCAACAAGGCGGCCTGCGCCATCATCGAAGGCGGTTCGCCACGCGGGTCATCATAGCCCGTGACCAGGCTGTGATGGATCGTGCCCGGCGTGGCCACCACACGGGACGGCGATAGCGCCGTCACCGAGATATTGCCATGGCTGGACATTTCTTGCGCGACGCCCTGTGTCATGCGCTCTAACGCCGCCTTGGTCGCGCCATACATGGTGCCACCGCGATTGGTCTGGTCTTCATAAGGGCCACGGCCTGGCCCGATTGCGGAGCCGGAGCTGATATTGACGATTGCGCCGCCGCCATCGGCGACCATATCCGGCAATACGGCCTTGGACAGAATGAAGGGCGCGTGAACGTTAATCAAAAAGCAACGGACCCACCGGTTGGTCGGGTAATCAATATAGGGCTGGTAATAATTTAGCGCCGCGTTGTTCACCAGGATGTCGATTTTTCCGAAGGCGGCCTTGGCTTTCTCCGCCAGCATCAGGCATTCCGGCTCCAATGATATATCGGCCGCGACGCCCAGCGCTTCACCACCGGCGCCTTTGATATTGGCGACGGTTCGGGCCAGCGAACCTTCCAACATATGATCGCCTTCATTCAGCGTTCGCGCAGCGACGATGACTTTGGCACCCTCGGATGCAAATAATTCTGCGGTGATCTGACCGATGCCTCGACTGGCGCCCGTAATCAGCGCTGTTTTCCCGTCCAGCTTTCCCATGCCGCTCTCTCCGTCCTAAATGTTGTGTGCAAAATGGTGACGTTTCACTTTATGATTGTCGCGTCCGCATTGTCGCATTTTCACGCGCGGTGTTAAAGTGTCCGGACATATTCAAGCGAAATTTCATTCAGGGAGAGATGCACATGCCGGTTCTTTATGAAAAGAAAGATCATATTGGCGTTTTGACTTTGAGCCGACCTGCAGCGCGCAATGCCTGGGGGCCGGACTTTTATGAAGGGCTGGACGAGTATCTGGCCGTGATGGAGGCCGATGACGATATCCATTGCATGATCCTGACGGGGGACGAAGCGGGCGGCGCGTTTTCCGCCGGGGCTAATCTGAAAGATCCCAATACCCATAAAAGCGAATCCACCGCGCAGTTTCTCAAGGATTTGCCGCGGTTTCGCAATTTCCCGTTCACCGCGTTGCAGGAGTTCTCCAAACCCGTCATTGGCGCGGTGAATGGCTACGCTATTGGCATCGGCTGCATCATCACGTTTTCTTGCGATTTGATCGTGGCATCGGAACGCGCCGAATGGCGGTTGCCGCAAGTCGCGCTTGGCATTATTCCAGCTTATGGCGGATCGGCGCGACTGGCCCGCTGGGTTGGCAAGGGCATGGCGATGCGTATGGCGATGGGATTTCCGATGAGTGGGGAGGAAGCGTATCGCACTGGTCTGGCGCAATGGCTTACGCCGCATGCGGAAATGATGGACGAGGCCCTGCGCGTCGCCCAACATATCGCCGATATGCCCCCGCTGGCCGCGCGTATGGTGAAAGAGTCGTTGTTGCGCGGTATGGACATTCCCAATATCGAAGACGCGTCTCTGGCCGACGCCTATCGTTTCATGGCGCTGGAATTCACCGAAGACGCTGCGGAGGCGCACCAGTCCTGGCGGGAACGACGCCCGCCAGTGTTCAAGGGAAAGTAAACCGAGCCTTGTTTATTGGGATGGCCTTATAAGATCGGATCGTCGCTGACGCGCACCAGGCGCTTGCCGATATTGTCGCCTTTCATCATGGCGATAAAGGCGCTTGGCGCATTGTCGATGCCATCCACGATATCTTCAAAATACGCGACCTTTCCGGCTTTCATCCACGCGGACATGCGGGGCGGGAAGGCGTCGAAGCCGTCCATGAATTTATAGATGCTGAATTTTGTCAGAGTCGCGTTCGCCTTCGCCAATAAGGCGTCCTGATCAACCGGGCTCTGGCGCTCCTCCAGGTCGTATTGCGATATCTGACCGCAAACGGGAATGCGCGCGCCGTTGTTAAGACGTTCCAGAACCGCCGCCAGGGTTTCGCCGCCGACATTGTCGAAATAAATATCGATCCCGTTGGGGCAATGTTCGTCCAGCGCCGCGCCGATGGATGAAACTGTTTTATAATTGAACGCCGAATCATAGCCGAGGTTTTTGACAAGGTGCTCGACCTTGGCGTCAGAACCCGCGCTGCCAATGGTGCGGCAGCCTTTCATCTTCGCCAATTGGCCAACGACCTGACCAACCGCGCCACAGGCGGATGACACATAAACCGTCTCACCGGGTTGCGGGTCTGCCAGATCGTAAATGCCGACTTCGGCTGTACGACCCGGCATGCCGAGCACGGTGATGGCGTGAGAAATTGGCCCCAGGCTGGGGTCAATGATGCGCAGCCCTTCGCCGCCGGACACCAGCGTAAACAATTCCCAGCCCAGAAAGCCCCAGACGAAATCGCCGACTTTAAAGTCCGGGTTTTTGGACTCCTGAACCTGTCCAACAACGCGGGCCGGCAAAATTGTGTCCAGATCAAAGTAAACGCCATAACCGGAGGATGGATCCATCCGACCGCGCATATAGGGGTCGCAGGAGAGATAAATGTTGCGGACAAGCACGTCGCCATCGCCCGGCGTGGGAAGGGGCGCGTCGCGCAAGTCAAACACATCTGGCGTCACCGCGCCGACCGGTTGTTTGACGAAGAAAATTTGCCGGTTCTGCATGTCGCTCCACCTCATCTGAATTGCTTGGAAAGCCCGATGGAGATCATAGGCGGCGTTGGTGTGGGGATAAAGTGCGGACAATTGTATTGGTTCATGATTTAATCCGCATACCGGAAATTTCTGCAGAAGGGCGGCGCGCATGACAGATGAGCATCTCGTTCGAGATTCCGTATACAGCACGGTGCCGTCGGGTTCTTTTCGCGCCATGTTGGAGGTTGATCGATATGGCAAACGGTCCGACGCGTTCGATGAAATAATTTCCCGAACCCACGATCATTTCTGGGACCCCATGGATTCGGCGTATCTGAATTTCGACACACCGTTTGATATGGAGAGCGAATTATTGATGCCGCGCGACCGGACGCCGGAGCTGTGCGGCGCGGTGTGCGACCGGTTGGACGAGGGCGCGCAAATCCGTCTGGGCAATGCGGTGACGCGCTGGACCCTGTCGAACATTTTGCATGGGGAGCAAGGCGCGCTGAGCCTGAGCACCAGTCTTTGTGAAATATTGCACGACCCTGGCGCACAGGAATACGCCGCCAATCAGGCGCGCGAGGAGGCGCGGCACGTCACCGCCTTCAACCGCTATATCGAGGTGCGTTGGGGCACGCCGTACCCGGTTGGCGCGGTGCTGGGTGATTTGCTGGATGACTTGGTGACGACGCCGGTGGTCTATAAAAAGCTGGTTGGTATGCAAATGTTGCTGGAAGGCCTGGCGATGGGCGCCTTCGCAAATTTGCACGCCCATACCAACGACCCCTTGTTGAAGCGGTTGGTGCAATTGGTGATGACGGATGAAGCGTTTCACCACCGCTTTGGCAAAATCTGGGCGGAACGGACGATTTCACGCCTGACGCCGGCGGAGCAAAACGTCATTGAGGATTGGGCGGCGGAATGTTTCGAGACGCTCCTGTTTAATCTGGTGAACATCCGCCAGAAACAGGTGATTTACGAAGAATTTGGCTTGGAATGGGAATGGGTGCGCGAGGCCGTTCGCGAAGAATTCGATGATAACGTGCGCCGGTCGGAGTTGAAGGAGGGCGCGAATGTATTTCGGGTCCTTGTGAAAACGTTGCTGGGCGCCGGGATTATTACCGACCGCACCCGGCATATCTATGCGGGCTGGGTCGATATGACCGAACTCGATTCCGAAAAACACGAAACGCCAGGCGAAGCGGTGGTCGCCGACGGGATCGAAGAATTGCGCCGCATTAATCGGGAATGCCGCGTTATTGGCCAGAAAGGAAGTGTTTAATGACCTATCAAAATATTGAGGTGAGACCGATTTCAGGCGCGCTTGGCGCCGAAATTCATGATGTCGATTTGTCGAAATCGCTCGATAACCAAACCTTTTCCGAGATCCGACGGGCGTTCGACGAAAACACCGTTATTTTCTTCCGGGATCAGGAAATTACGCCGGAACAACATCTGGAATTCAGCGCCCGGTTTGGCGCGTTCGATATTCATCCCTTTGCGGCGGGGCTGGCGGAACATCCGGAAATTCTACCGGTCATAAAAGAAGCGGAAGACACGTCGCGAAATTTCGGCGGCGGCTGGCATTCGGATGTCACTTTTTATGAACGTCCGCCCTTGGGGTCGATCCTGTATGCGCTGGATACGCCCTCTTATGGCGGCGACACGATGTTCGCCAACATGTGCCTCGCTTATGACTCACTATCCGATGGCTTGAAGGCGATGCTGGATGGCATGGTCGCCATCCACAGCGCGGAAGATACATACGGACCCAATAGCTATCGAGCGCAACATAACAAGGATAACACGAAATCGATGGAGATTCGGGTTGGTATAGATGCGGCGGCGAAGGTCGAGCATCCGGTCATCAGGACCATTCCGGAGACCGGTCGAAAAGCGTTGTTCGTCAATCGCACTTACACCAAAAATTTCAAAGGCTGGACGAAAGAAGAAAGCCGTCCGTTGCTGCAGTATCTTTGGACCCATGCCACTCGGCCCGAATTCACCTGCCGGTTCCAATGGCGTAAAGGCTCAATCGCGTTTTGGGATAATCGCTGCACCTTGCATCACGCGATCAACGATTATTCCGGCCAAAGGCGTGAAATGCACCGTGTCACTGTCGTCGGCGAGCGTCCCTTCTACGCGGGCGATCGCAAACCGGCGCAAGCGGTGGCGGAATAAGGTTTATGTGGGTTCAGGCGTCCGGCTAGCGGTAGAGCAGGCCGGGCGTGCTTTTGACCAGAAACTTGCTTCGGTTTTCCAGAAAATCGGCGACGATTGCAAACGTCGCTTCGGGCCGGTCGCTGTC
>JBLHZD010000256.1:0-6009 GCA_047631095.1 Alphaproteobacteria bacterium | reverse complement strand
CGGTTCCGGCGCCATGGGGCCATCGGTTTTCGGTCCCTTTAAAAATACTTTCAACGCCTTTAACGGGTTCGCCACAGTGTCGTTGACGGCGGTCGCTTCATATCCGCAATGCACCATGCAGTCGGCGCATTTTTCATAACGGCCAGTTCCGTAATTATCCCACTCGGTTTCCGCCATTAATTCGGTGAAACTCTCCGCATACCCTTCGGCCAACAGGTAACAGGGACGTTGCCAGCCAAAGACGTTGCGGGTGGGGTTGCCCCATGGCGTACATTGATAGTCCTGATTGCCCGCCAGATAATCCAGAAACAGGCTGGATTGGCTAAACCGCCATTTTTTGCCTTCGCCGCGCTTAAATACATCTCTGAACAGCTGCTTGGTCGTTTGGCGGGTCAGAAAATGCTGCTGATCATGGGCGCGCTCATAGGCGTAGCCCGGCGAAATCGTAATGCCTTCGACGCCGAGCTCCATGGCGTGATCGAAAAATTCCGCCATGCCCTCGGAATTGACATTGTTGAACAGGGTCGAGTTGACATTAACCCGGAAACCTTTCGCCTGCGCCGCCTTGATCGCGCGCGTCGCGATTTCAAACACGCCATCCTGATCGACCGCGCGATCATGCTCCTCTCCAAGTCCGTCCAGATGGATGGAAAAGGTCAAATAGGGGCTGGGTGTGAACTGATCGAGTTTTTTCTCCAGTAGCAGAGCGTTGGTGCACAGATATACAAACCGCTTCCGTGCGACGATCTCTCGCACGATTTCGGCGATATCGCGATGAATAAGCGGCTCCCCACCGGGAATGGACACGATGGGCGCGCCACATTCCTCCACCGCTTCAATACATTCCGCAACGCTCAACCGTTTGTTCAGGATATCGTCGGGATAATCGATCTTCCCACAACCCGGACAGGCGAGATTGCACCGAAACAGCGGCTCCAACATCAAAACCAGCGGGTAGCGCGCAACGCCCTTGATGCGCTGCTTCATGATATAAGCGCCAACGCGCATCTGTTGTATCAGCGGGACCATATCGCTTCTTTCCCGTTACTTCGCCAAACCGCCGCCCAGCTGTCGGATATCAATTAGTCCGCAGACGCCGCCAAATCAACCGCCGTGCTCAACGTTGACGGCAATTTGAAGTGAATATTTTCCACAACGCCGTCCAATTCCGTAACCGTGACGTCAAATGCACTCGACAATGCGTCGATTACACCCTTCACGAGGGATTCAGGCGCCGATGCGCCCGCTGTCAAACCTACCCTTTGTGCATACACCAACCAATTCAAATCCAATTCACCAGCGTCGGCGATCAGATAGGCTGGAACACCCAAACCGTCAGCAATTTCACGCAATCGGTTCGAATTCGAACTGTTTTTGGCGCCGACGACCAGAACAACATCCGCCGCCGTCGCAAGTTGGCGCACAGACGTCTGGCGGTTTTGCGTGGCGTAGCAGATATCCTTCAGGTCGGGGCCGACAATGGCCGGAAACCGAGCCCGCAACGCATCGATTATATGTTTCGTATCGTCGACGCTCAACGTTGTCTGGGTCACATAGGCCAGCTTTTCCGTATCCCCCGGCGCCAGAACCTCAACATCGCTGATTTCAGACACCAGGTGCACCCGGCCCGTTACCTGTCCCATGGTGCCGACCACTTCCGGATGGTCGCGATGGCCGATCAAAACAATTTCGTAGCCTTTGTCGGTGTAGCGGCGCGCCTCGCTATGTACCTTGCCCACCAGCGGACAGGTCGCGTCGATGACTTCAAGGCCGCGCGCTTCGGCGTCGCCCTCGACGTTTCTGGAAACCCCATGGGCGCTGAAAATCGTCACCGCGCCTTTGGGGATATCATCAACTTCTTCAACGAAGATCGCGCCTCGCTCCCGTAGCGAATCGACGACATGTTTATTGTGAACAATTTCATGGCGCACATAAACCGGCGCGCCATACAAATCGAGCGCACGCTCTACAATCTCAACAGCGCGCACGACCCCCGCGCAAAATCCGCGCGGGCGCGCCAACACAATATTCAATGGTCTTTTGCTCATTTAGCGCTCCTGATTCAACAAGTTCGGACGCTCCCCCGCGTGTCGAGGGTGGTATCACGCACCCCATATGCGCACAAGCCACCCCCGCGCGCTCACGTCAACATGCCACGGGTGCGAAACCAATCCAGCGCGTCGCGCAATCCCTCTTCGGGCGGCCGGGGCGCATAGCCCAGTTCCCGTTCCGCCTTGGCGGTGGAATAGAACATGCGCTTTTTCGCCATGCGCACCGCATCAATCGTCACAAAGGGTTCACCGCCGCCCGTTAACCGCGCCCAACCTTCCACGACCATGGCGACCGGCATCACCAAGGCATGCGGTAATTTTATGGTTGGCGGCTTGTGCCCGGACAGCACCGCAATTTCGTTCAATATTTCCGACAACGTCATATTGCGCCCGCCGAGCACGTATTTTTCGCCGATCTCGCCAAGCCGATGCGCCAGCAAATGGCCCGTCGCCACGTCTTCAACATGAACAACGTTCAAGCCTGTATCGAGATAGGCGGGAATACGGCCCATCGCCGCTTCGATCACCATGCGTCCCGTTGG
The DNA here is from genome assembly GCA_047631095.1 of Alphaproteobacteria bacterium. Classification (GTDB taxonomy): domain Bacteria; phylum Pseudomonadota; class Alphaproteobacteria; order UBA8366; genus JABJJH01. The sequence goes on along the minus strand of JBLHZD010000256.1, from coordinate 3,416 downwards.
CGTTGGTTTTATATCGCGCGGGCCGACTGGCGCGGAAGGGTTGACTATAACGACCGGCGCCCCCGCCGCCGCCAATTCCAGGACCGCCGCTTCCGCCAAAAATTTTGACCGCTTGTAATGGCCAATCATATTGTCCAACGTCACGGGCGTGTCCTCGTCGCCTAGCGAACCATCCTTGGGCACGCCCAGCGCCGCAACGCTGCTGGTGTAGATGATGCGCTTTACTCCAGCGTCGGCCGCCGCGCGCACCAGATTGCGCGACCCGTCCACGTTGGCATCGTACATTTCCTGTGGTTTCGGGGTCCAGAGCCGGTAATCGGCGGCGACATGAAACACCGCATCACAGCCCGCGACGGCTTTTCGCAAAGACCCCTCGTCGCGCAAATCACCAATGACGGTTTCCCCGGGAAGGTCGTCTATATTGGAACGGTCGCTTTGCGCGCGCGTGAGCAGGCGCAATTCAGTATCTTGCGCCAAAAGCGCGCGCGCCACCGCTGCGCCGACAAACCCTGTGGCCCCGGTCACCAGCGCTTTCATTGGTTTCGCCGCCGCACAAAATATTCCCGTATGGTCATGAGCATGAATATAGGCGTTCCAATCGACGCCAACAGCAGAAATACATCCAATCCGCCAAACCACGCCAAAGGCCCGACGACATACATGATGTCTTCGATCTCAAACCCGGCGAATCCTGGTTGATCAATCGCATCGCGCCCGAATTTTCGAAAAATCTCCATGCGCAGGGTGACCGTCACCCCAACGGCGAACGCCGCAACGCCGCCCATTATGGACGCAAATGGACCAAATATTTCCTGCCCCAAAGGCGCAAACGCAGTTTGTTGCAGGCCAATCCCGACGCCCGCAAACATCACAACTTCAAAAATGCCGCCCGCGACATGATCGAAATAGTGCCCAAAGACGCTGGTCTGCCCAGTCGCGCGCGCCAGTTCGCCATCCATATGATCGATAAATTGCGCCAGCACATAGAGCAACGCGCCCCAGCCCGCCAATACGCCGCCCATCCCCAACATCACGCCACCCGCAACGCCGCATAACAGGCTAATTGCGGTGATCTGATTCGGCGTTATAGCGGTGCGCGTCAGCGGCTTCATCAGGAAACGAGCGAGCCTTTGGTCCCATGGCGGATCGATTGTCGTCCAGTTCGTCATATTTTAGTCTCGGGCTGTTGGGCAGTTCATTTATTCCGGCAAAGGCGCCAGTTGGGGAAAGATCGTTTTTTCCGCTTTCTCCAGATCTTCCGGAAAATCAATCTCGGTCCACGGCAGGCCGGTGATATCGGCAATTGTAAAATTTTCCGGCGGTTGTTTGTGCACCAAATTCCGGAACGTCTGTTCGTAAATCACCTCGGTGTCTTTGGCGTCAATATAAGGACGGGCCGAGTCCGCAACCTGCGCCGCAATCGCCGGGGACAATTTTAAAAACCCGACCCATTCGGCGAATTCATCATGGGGCAGGTCCGGCATTTTATGAAAATCGACGACCTTGCCCTGCTGGAAACACAGCTTCACCGGATCATCACCAGGTCGAACCGTGCGGTCAATGGCGAACACGGCCTCCCCCGGCGCCGCCAGCAAGACGCCCATCAAGCGGTGATCGTACAGGACATCGCCATCCATAAAAACGAGTGGTCCGTTGAATTCGTCGCGCAAGGCCCACAGGGTGAAAATCGCCCCCATACTGTAGTCCGGGTTATCCACCGTGCGCACAAAATCGCCAACGCCCAGCCGCGCAATTTCATCGTGAATCATCTGCGCTTGATGACCGACGCCCATCACCAATTCATCAAACCCGAGATGTTTCAGAATCTCCACATGGCGCTGCAACAACGTCTTGCCGCCAAATCGCAACAATATCTTAGGCGGCGCATCCTTGGCGCGCCCCAAACGCGAGCCGAACCCAGCAGCCAGCATAACGGCCTTCATCGTATTATCCCCTTGCGCAGTACAAACATCATCGATCTTTCATAACGGAATTTGTCGGTCAGGCCAGCCAGATCCGGTATCGTTTTGGCGGTTTCTGAAAGGTCAGAATGTCCTGTGGCTGCAATCCGTTGACGGCGAGGCGCGCCAGAATGGCGTCCAGATCGATATCGTCTGACGCCTCGATCAGCGCCAGAACATCTTCGGGCACCAGATCCCGAATGTTCATCGCAGCGCCCGCGGGCATCGTCACCGATACGAGCCGCTTGTCCCCCTCATACACTTCAACACGCAAATGATCGGCCATCGTCGCGGTGGGATCGGCGCGCGGCGTTGGGACATAGTCACACACACCCACCGGCAGCGGCGGCGGCGCAAACCCTCGCGCCTGTTCAAGCGTTTCCTTTGAGACGGTTTCACGCAGGATTTTCATCCAGTCGAGCGCGGCGGAAAGTTGATCCAGTTGCTGCACCACGCCCTGAAACGCGCGCAACAGCAAAATATCGCCCGGCGCGCCAGCGGCGCGAAACCACCACCGGTTTTCACCCAGCAAATCCTCGAACCGCGTCTTCAAATCCCAGTCAGTGATTTTAAACGGCCTGTCCGCCAGAAACGGCGCCAGTAATATTTCCGCCAATTGCGGCATCGCGTCCCCAATCGCCGACAGTTTTTGCGCATCAAAGCCCATCCCGGCGAACGCGCGCAACGGGGACACCGCTGCGACCTCGCCGCGCAGGGACAAAATCATGTTCAACAGAGCGAGGCGTTGTTGTTTGGAAACCGGCGCGGTGCAGCCATAATCCATCAACACAACCAGCGGATCGCCCTTCGGCGATTTCAGGTAGCAGGCATTGCCCGGATGCGGGTCGCCATGCACCTCGCCTGCGTCAAACAGACTTTTGAACAAGGTCGCCAACAAGACACGCCCGACCCCGTCGCGGTCCTTCTGGGTCCAGAGTTCCAGATCAGCGAACCGAACGCCGGTCCGCCATTCCTGCACCAGAACACGCTTCGACGTCAGCTCTTCATAAACCACAGGGACCACAAGGCCCGGAACCGTCACTTGCGCGCGGTAGCGAATTTGCCGCGCCGCCTCGTTCCGATAATCCAGCTCGCGGTCCATATTTTCTTTCAACGCGGTTTTATATCCGGCGAGGTCAAAGCCCCATTTTCGCACCGGCCCGACGCCGGGCATCAACCCGGCCAGGGTTAATTCCGCCGCCACCGCTTTGTCGATTCCCGGATACTGCGCCTTGATCGCGACTTCGGTTCCGTCTTTCAGTCGGGCGTGATGGACCTGCCCAGGAGAGGCGGCGGCGTCTGATTCGTCAATTTCGGAAAAGACATCGCTTAGTGTCCGTCCGAAAAGTTCTTGAATCATATGAGTCGGATGTGATTCAAGGGTCTTACCGCCGAATGGAGGGCAAGGCTAATGTGGACATCAGAAAACCGAGGTTCCTATGATCGCGGCAAACT
>JBLHZD010000255.1:0-6033 GCA_047631095.1 Alphaproteobacteria bacterium | reverse complement strand
AAGCGTTAGAATCTATCCACTAGCTTGAGGCGGCGAGGCGGGTTTCGGAACGTTTCTTGATGAAAAACCCATTTTGATATTTCAAGACATCGTCCGAGATTATCGGTTTAGCTGTGATGAAGTATGTTCGGTTTCCGCTCTGGCGGTGGCATCTTTCGTATGGATTAATGGCGAGAAGTATTATCTGTGGTGGACCTACTTCGATCCTACCCGGCGGCGATGAAAATGATCGGTATCTCCGGGCGTCAGGAGACGGGTCTCTGGAAGAACAATCGAGCCGAGAATTCACATCAGCCGTTCCGGCGATGTGCGCGCGCGATGGCGAAATTCAGGAGCCCGAAATCACTACAGAAATTCACTTTGACCCAATCTTCAGTCCACAACGATTTCAATCAGGAACGCCATCTTCACACCTGCCGAAGCTTCAAACTCAACCGCTCGGCCACCCTTACCGAATGGCGTCAAATTGCCGCCTGAACTCGGCGCGATATGGTTTTCTGTGCTATGTTTCTTTTACTCTGACAGTGCCATCCTTGAAGGCCAGACATGCTTTTGTGATGATTTCGGATTTTTTATAATCTGCTCAAGCCGCTTTTGTTCGGTTGCGGTAACCGGGAATGATATTCCTGTACGCATGGGCAACGATGGCGCATGATCTTACCATAGGGAATCCTAAATCGGACTCTTCTGTTCCGATCAAACGACTAGGTCGGCACCGCGAAGTATTCCGGTTGCATATAGATCGTCGTGCGTTTCGCCAAGCGCGGCAGGCGGGCGTCGAATTCGTCGCGTCGATGCAACAGCCGCGCATTGTCCCACAACATTACATCGCCATTGCGCCAGTCATGGGTGTAGATGAAGTCGTCGCGGAGCGCATGCGCCAGTACCGCGTCGATCAAGGCGCGGCCTTCCGCCTCGTTCAGGCCTTCGATGGCTTCGGTGTGGTTCGGTGACAGGTATAGCGTGCGTTGCCCGTTCGACGCATTTTCCAACACTAGGTCATGGGTCACGGCGGGCGTCCGCGCTTCAATCCTGGCAATATCAGCCGCCGATTTGGCGTCGCGGCGGAACGTCTTTTGCTCGTTCCCTGCCATGAAGGTGGATAGTGGTTTTGCCGTCCCGTACCGACACACGGCGCGGCGTCCGTCGACCCGGTCGCGCAAACCCGCCGGCAAGCTGTCATAGGCCAGTGCCATGTTGCACCACGACGTGCGACCAGCGGCTCCCGGCATTTCGGTGCCGTAAAAAATTGACCCGCTGGCGGGTGTGTCGCGATATATTTGGTCCGTGTGCCACAGCAATTCATTGCTGCCGAGCCCGCCGACGCCCACCCCGTCGTGGCGCACCAGATTCGACACATATAGCAGTTCCGGATGGAATTCATTGGGCGCATGCCCGCCGATATTCACATCCAGTTTTCCAAAATTCCGGCTGAACGCCAGCAACTCCCGGTCGGTCAGGCTCTGCCGCCGGAACAACACCAACGGGTCCCGACGCCAGAGTTCGCGCACCGCATTGACCGTCGCCCCATCTGCGGTAGCGAGGTCAACGTCGAGCGCTTCGAGCCCGAAATTACCTCCAAGCGGTTTTGTTTGAATATCCATTGAATGTCGATCCCCTTTAGTCGGCCCCGTTTAATCCGTCCCCTAGTCGGCAACCGCCACGCCGCCACCGCCACGGGGATCGGCGCCGCCACGCCATGTATCGCCGTCCCGCATGACGACATGGGCGCGCGACATGACCGGGTCAAAGCTGATCGCGCTTTGCTTGACCTCGTGCCCCATATCGCGAAGTGCGCGGCAGACTTTCTCCGGCGTTCGCGCTTCCAAATGAACGGCTTTGCCTTCGCAATGCAGCCGAGGCACAGTGACCGCTTCGACCGGCGACATGCCGAAGTCAATGATATTAAGGATAGCCTGCAGCACCGCGCTGATGATAACGCTGCCGCCCGGCGCCCCGACCACCAACCATGGCGCACCATTCTTATGCACCATGGTGGGGACCATGCCCGTGGTTCGCGCCTTGCCGGCTTCGATGGAATTGCTGCTGCCGGGAATCGGGTCGAATAATTTCATGGAATTGTTATAAACGAAGCCCAGTCCCGGCGTCACAACACCGGAACCGGTCCCCAAGGTATGAGTGCAGGATGCGGCATTCCCCGCTTCGTCGTAAACGCAGACATGGGTCGTACTGGAATATGGCGCGTGTTTGCCATCACTTAAGAATTCGCCCGCGCGAATTCGGCCCGCCCACATCGCCGCACGCTCTTGCGACAACATCATGTCGACGGGTACGTCGGTGAAGTCCGGATCGGCGAGGTATTCGTTACGGTCGCGATGCGCCGCTGACATGGCGCGCGCGACCAGATCAATATGCACCGCCGATCCGTGTCCCAGTGCGGCCAAGTCAAAATGTTCCAGAATTTGGAGCATTTGAATCAAGGTGACGCCGCTGCCCGGCGGCGGGTTCGACGTCACCTCCAACCCGCGATAGCGCCCCGTCACCGGCGCTGAAGTTTTCACAGCATAGTTCGCCATGTCATCTGCGGTGACATAGGACCCGTTCGCGTCCAAATCGGCGACGATCTTTTCCGCCAGCTCCCCGCGATAAAAACTCTCGGCACCGCCCTCGGCGATGCGTTCGAACGTCCGCGCCATATCGGGATTCCGGTGCAGTTCCCCAACGTTATAGATGCGCCCTTTCGGATGCAGATGGATCGCCTTGCAGGCCTCGGTCACCGACACCCGTTGCAGGCCGTCCGGGATGCCCGCCATCATTTTACGTGTCAGAAAATCATGCCCGTAGCTGGTGGTCGGCACGCCATCATGGGCCATGCGTGCGGCGGGCGCCAATAGATCGCCCCAGGGCTTGAGGCAGAAGCGGCGGTGGACTTCCGCAAAACCTGCGACAGTTCCTGGCGTCAGGATTGAGGTGTAGCCCAGCTCGCTACGGAAATCATCAAACAGCGAATAACCGGATACTTCCGTTCGCCCTTGGCTGTCCGCCGCCCACATATCCGGCGTGACCTTGGCGCCAGCGGTGGCATGAAAATCGATCATCCCGTTTTCGCCGCTGCTTTTGTCGAAGAATTGAAACGTCCCCATGCCACCCAAACCACACATGAAGGGGTCAACGACCATTTGCGCAAACGCCGTCGCCACGGCGGCGTCGAAGGCGTTGCCTCCGGATTCCAAGATTTCCACGCCCACATCCGCTGCGCGCGGCTGAGGACACACGACGATGCCTTTCATATTCAATCTCCTTATTCGTTAGGTTTTCGCCGCACCCTCGACAATCGCCTCGCCTTCCGCCAGCAAGCGTTCAAAATGCGTACGCATCATACCTACGGACAGTGTCAGAGCAAACCAGCATGAGAGAGTAAGATAAGTTGCGGAGCCTCGCCGAATGAAAATACCATTTAGATACTTCAATAGCTGGCGCCGTCATGAATAGTTGCCTGCATTAAGGCGTTTTATTTTCAATCGCGTTGAATGCGATATTCTTGTCGATGCGGATATCTTGCGGCAAACCAAGCACGCGTTCTGCAATTACGTTCCGTAATATTTCATCGGTCCCGGCGCCAACCCGGTCGCTTGGTGAGTCCAACAAGCCGCGTTGGAACATGCCCCGCAACGGCGCCGTATTTGGATTGTTCATGAGACCGGCGCTGTCCAGCAAATCAATCCCATAGTGAGAAATTTCCTGGCGCTTGAAACCGGATACAAGTTTCGTAATGGAATTTTCCGGTCCGGGTTGTTCGCCGCGTGACAACGCTGTCAATATACGAAGACGCGTATAGGTGACGCCACGTGATTGCACGTACCATTTCGCTAATTTTTCCCGGACGGCTGTATTTTGAATGGCGCGTCCACTTTCCAGGACGGTTTGTTGCGCCAAGGTATAAATTTCATCAAAATCCGGACGTGGCCGGATGCCCGCGACGACACGTTCATTCATCAAGGTGGTAATCGTCACACGCCACCCTTCGCCGGTTTTGCCCAACCGCCTGGAATCGGGGACGCGCACATCGTTGAAAAATACTTCGTTAAAGTTTGAATATCCGGCGATTTGCTTAATGCCACGTACGAGGATGCCCGGTGTATCCATGTCGATAAAAAAGAAGGTCAGACCTTTGTGTTTGGGGACGGAAGGGTCACTGCGGGCGATCAGGATGCCATATTTGGCGTGATGCGCGTTTGAGGTCCATATCTTTTGGCCATTGATGATCCAACCTTCTCCGTCGCGCTCGGCGCGTGTGCGCAGCCCAGCCAAATCTGATCCGCCGCTTGGTTCGGAAAAGAGTTGGCACCAGAGTTCCTCGCCTCGCAAAATTGGTGGAATATACCGTTCCTTCTGTTCTTCACTGGCCCACGCCAACAATGTCGGCAAAACCATTGTTGGACCGGACCCAATATGTCGCGGGGTTAAAAAACCAACTTCTTCTTGCGCGTAGATGGCTTCTTGCATACGCGTTCCACCCTGACCCCCATATGCCTTTGGTATGGTAATTCCAGAAAACCCCGCCTCAAATTTTTTCAATTGCCATGCCGCGCTTAATGGTAACAGGCTGTGTTCACCGTAATTCACGCCATAGACCTGACCAGCCCTGCGCTTTTCGGCGTTAGCGTTTAAAAAGGCGCGTACTCGTTCACGGAAAACCGCTTCTTCCGGCGTGTCGTCGAAATTCATAAAACACCCAATTCAAACTGTGCCGTTAAAATTTGTCCGGACAGTTTAACACGAAACGGCCGGTTAGCGGAATTTCCTGATTCCTAAAAGGTCATAGCAGCCAAATCTAGAAATCTTAATTCAACAAAAATCATGCCTTGGGCAGGCGTTATTTGGGCCGGTTTTCTGTTTGAACGCGGTATTACCGTGGCGTCGATTGACTGGCAAAAGGACGCTAATCGCGGCGATGCTCTAATGGGCTTGAGCGCGCGAGTAACGCAAACGCTTGAGCTGATGGCGGCACGTAAAGCCAGAGCGCGTCAGATTTACTCAGCCAGGGGCGATACGGTCCAACTCATTTTGGGGGGATAGCCCGCTTCAACGAAAAGCCTACTGACGGGACAGCGATCTTCTGACAACGCTTTGAGGCGCTCTATCTTTTGGCTTGGTTCGTTCGTCTCAATTTCAATGAATAGCTCTGCTTCGTTGAAATGCATAACACCGTCGCGGTTACCTTCAATGCCGTCGATCAAGTCGGTGGTCGCGGTTGCGCGAATGTTGACTGCGCCATGCTTGAACCGCATCGCTTCGGCGACTTTGATGATCTGGACGGTCTGACAGGAAGCCAAGGCGGCGGCCAGGTGGAACAGCGGCGGGGCGCCCTCGTCATTGCCGCCACGGCCCTTCGCCTCGTCGGTGACGATTATATGATTGCCCGCTTTAACATCACATCGCGTACCCGCGACACAGGCCGATTCAACAACGCGCGTCCGGCGCCCAATTTGTTCCTTTTGTCTAACAATCGCCATGGTTGGCCTCCTCAAATTACCCGAGCTATAGCCAGTGTACGGTATTGCACCATTCATGTGTCGGAGAATCAATTGGCATTTTGGTTGGCCCCCGTTGAGTGTTCCAGTTTAAATGTTAGTGCATGACCGGCCTTGTGGCTATCGGGACGATGACCTCGGGGGCTGGCGGTCGGTACGCAACGACCCAAACTAAGCACTATGAGGATAGTGCACTTTTTACGAAGCCGCCGCGGCAAGCCCATTACGACGACGCAGAATCTGGACGCCAATTACCCTATAATGTTCCGTTTCTTTTCTTCGGTAAGACAGCGATACATTGGATAATGCTCATGAACGTCATTTGTGGGCACCCTATTTAAGGTCGTCCAGAAACTCAGACATAGGGTCAACGCTGAAACCAAAAGATGATCCCGCGCGCGCATGCATGCTTCATAGAGCAGGTGGCGCTCAGTATCGTAGACTTCTTGCAGGCCTGCCCGTCACCAACCGTTTTGAGATGTAATCGACGCAACGTATTCACCGAACATGGCCCGCGCCGAGATAGAACGGTCGACCC
>JBLHZD010000254.1:0-6081 GCA_047631095.1 Alphaproteobacteria bacterium | reverse complement strand
ATGACGCGGTCGGCAAATATAGCGGAGCCGGAACACATCTTCATGCCTTTGACCGCGACCATGTCCTTGATCGAAAAAGGCACGCCATGCAGCAGGCCCAGATCATCACCGCGCATGACGGCGTCTTCCGCCGTACGGGCGTCGCGTCGGGTTTGGTCAAAGTTCATGTGGCAAAAGGCGTTGATAACCGGGTTCAGACGCTCTACGCGCTCAATGGCGGCGTCTGCGACCTCCACGGGGGAGAGTTCCTTGTTTCGAATGAGCGCGGCGAGGTCGGTCGCCGAAGTGAAGCCTATGTCGTTCTTGTCCATGTGTTTTCTTATTGTGCTTTCATATTGGTTTCGAGGGTTAGACGGGTTTGACGCCCTTCAATAGAATTCGTTGATGCAGCCTCGTCTGTCCGACAGGGAAATCCATGTTTACTGAATGAACCAGGCATCGATTGTCCCACAGCAACAAATCACCAACGCGCCATTCGTGGTGGTAGTGGTATTCCGGGCGAATCATTTGCGCTGTTAAGAAGTTGAGCAATTCGTCGCTTTCTTCGCGCGACATGCCCTCGACCTGATCGGTTCGGTTCATATTGAGGTAAATCGCCTTCTTGCCGCTTTCTTCGTTCGTGCGGATTAGAGGGTGGATGACATCCGGCGTTTCATCTTTTTCGACTTGGAGCAAACCCTTGGCGCGGGCGGGGGCGCGCTTGGTGTCATACTCATGAACGGCGTGAAGGCCCTCGCAATGCGCCTTTACGTCGTCCGTCAGGTCATCATAGGCTTTGCGCGTATTGCTGAATCCGGTCTGACCGCCGCTATCGGGAATTTGCAGCGATTGCAGCATCGTCGCCTTGGCGGGCAGGGCCATATAGGAATCATCCGTATGCCAGCCGGTCAGGCGCATTTGCTTCATGTCGTCGGGTTTGTCCGCAGCCGTCTTGTAGGTCGAGTCGAGTATCGAGACGGTCGGCACATCGCCGTCGCGTTGATGGCGGAGCAGTTGTTCCTGAGGTTCGCCGAAGCAGCGGGCCAATCGGTCAAAATCTTTGCGGGGTAATGGCTCAGTGCGAAAACATAATAAATGGTGCTCCAGAAAAGCGTCCTGGATAGCGCTCACATCGGAATCATCGAGTGTCGCGCTAAGGTCCAAATCCAATATCTCGACGCCGACGGCGTCGTTCAACGGGCGTATAGTCATAGGCATGATCAAGTCCTTTCTATGAGAGTGGAATAATGACGCCAAGCGGCATATGTGAAAAGAAAAACCTGCGCTTGGTTTTAATGGTATGGGTTCAGAGTATAATATAAAAACAGTCAGTTAACGCTTGCAGCTAATGCGGGTTATGAATGGTTTCGCTGCGTCAAAAATTGTCTCTGCGGAGAATTTAGGTCCCGCGGTGTTGCGCGCATAAGCGACTCCATTCTTTTCCAACAAGCGAAACACCATAGCGTTCGTGATCGCGAAACCCTTGTCCAGGATGAGCTTGCCGGTTGATTTATAGGTCGTCACCGTATTGACCTGCGCAAAGACGACGCCAATGACGTGACCGCTGGCGTCTAGAACAGGACCGCCACTATTGCCGGGTCGGACGGCGGCGTCCATACGAAACCGGGTGCCGGCGGGGTTGGTGATTTCGAACGCGCCTTTTGTGATATGGGGTTTGATGGGCGCCAGTTTATGAGTGCCATAACCAATTACGATGACGTCTTCGCCCTTTTTTGCGCGAACCGGCGCCAGGAAGACCGCTGTGGCGCGTGGCTGAAAACTGGCTTTCAGCAGGGCGAGGTCATTGCGTTTGTCAGTGTCGATTACGTGGATTTTGCCGGCGCGTCCATCGGTGGAATCCGCCCAGATCGCGCCTTTGCATTTCTCGATGACATGATGATTGGTGATGATGTGGCCGTCGTTTGTGACGAAAAATCCGGTGCCGTGCCCGCGAGGTCCCTTGTTGCGTTCTTCGCGCGGTTTCATAGCGCGTTTCAAGCGTTGCAGGCGTTTCGCCTTGAGCGTCGCGCGCACGGTGTCGGCCTCTGCGTCGGACACTACACGACCGGCGCAATTATCGGCGCGTCGTTTGTGGAGCACGCCGCGCTCTTCATCGTAACAATGAACAAAGAGAGGCGCATCGGCGTGCGCGTCCTCCAATGTCGCCGTAACGAGACCGCTCAGGAGTAGAAGGCAGGCCGCTATGCTTGGGGAGATGAAATTCTTCATAGAGCAATTCGTTACATTTTGGTTTCTGGACGCCAGCGCATTTGGGTAAATCTAATATCTAAGAGAGTGGCCTAAATAGGCGAATTCAGCAAATTTTGAAATTTTGGCGTTCTGGTAATGTCCAGTCTAATGTCGTATCAGAAATTTTCGCAGGCGGCGTTTGGATAAAATTATAGGGGTGGATTGTGATGGATACGGAACTGGTTAAATGTGAGGTGTCTGATTTCGTCGCCTTGGTGACGATGGATAACCCGCCTGTGAATGCGCAGAATACGCAATTCCACCACGAGATGATGCTGACCTTTGATACATTGAGCGACCGGGATGACATTCGGGTTGTTGTTCTGACCGGCGCGGGTAAAAACTTCTCTGCAGGCGCAGATATCAAAGGGCGCTCCGGTAAAACGCGGGGACCGGGCGAGGCCTGGCAGCACAATCGAAATGCGCGCGAATGCTTTCACTCTATCATGGAATGCCGCAAGCCTGTCATCGGCGCGGTGAATGGCGTCGCCTTGGGCGCGGGGCTGGCGGTTGCGGCGTCTTGCGATATTTTGTTCGCAGCGGAGAACACGCTGGTTGGCCTGCCTGAAATTAATGTCGGGCTGCTTGGCGGCGGGCGGCACGCCATGCGGTTGTTTGGACATTCCACCGTGCGCCGTATGATGTTTACCGGGTATCGCATCCCCGGCCTGGAGCTCTATCGTCTGGGCGTGGTTGAGGGCTGTGTTGCGCCCGAAGACCTGCTGGATACCGCGATGGAAATGGCGCGCGATATCGCGTCGAAAAGCCCAATCGCCATGGGGCTCGCCAAAGAAGCGTTGAACGCCATCGAAGAAATGAGCCTGCGCGACGGCTATCGTTACGAACAGAACAAGACCACGGCATTATCCAAATTTGAGGATTCCAGCGAAGCCATGCTCGCTTTCGCCGAAAAACGCGCGCCCGTGTTTAAAGGCAGATAAGCGTTAGGTATCCGCGACGCGTAACGGCTTAATTAATCGTCAGATAGACGGGCGCCAAACGGTCGAAACTCGCCTCGATCCTATCGCCGGGGGCGGGGTAAATCGTCTTCACCACGCTGCCCAGGGTCACGATATGGCCCGCCTGCAATGTCGTCCCGCGCGTGGACAGATGATTGGCCAGCCAGACCAGCGCGTTCAACGGATGGCCGAGGATGGCGTCGCCCTGACCCGTAATCTCCGCCGCTGCGCCATTAATTTTAAAACCACCAGTCAGGCTGGAAAGGTCGCCGAGCGCTGCGAGCGAAGACGGCGCGCCGGTAACGCAGCCGACGGAGAAGAAATCATCGGCGATCAGACTTTCAGTCGCCGCCGCCGTGAAGTCTCGAAAGCGGTGATCGACAATTTCCACCGAGGTCATGACGTCGCCCACGGCGTCAGTTACGCTCTCCACAGTGTGTTCCACCGTATGTTTTCTGGGGGGCGCAAGATCCGCCGCCAACCGCACCGCAATTTCACATTCCAGACCGAGTTGAAAATAGTCCGAGGCGTTGAGCGTCGCCCGCCCGCAATACCAGCCTTGCTGGTACAGCGTCCCGGCGCAGGGGTGGGGAATGTCCAGATACGCCTGCATAACCGCCGTCGTGCAGCCGATCTTCCACCCGGTTTGCGGTCCCAGGCCGTGCGCCGACAGGCGCGCGCGCAAGGCGTCTTGCACCGCATAGGCCTCGTCCAGTGATTGCGGGCGACAGGCTTCCGGCAGGTCGTCTAACGGCGCGGTTTGGCCATTCGTCCGCCACCGCAGATCCGACAGTATCGCTGCAGCGGCTTCAATTGCGTCCGGCGTCATACGCGGCATTTAGGGCCGCCTGTCTGTCGGCCCAACTGTCACGCAATGTCGCCTTCTTCCTTCATCATACGCACCGCCCCGCGAACGGCGTCAGCGGTTTTCTCGACGTCTTCTTGCGTATGAACCGCCGACACGACGCCGCCCGGCTTGCTCGCCATATCCACGCCATTGATCAACATGCCCAGACGCAATTTGGTGATCAAATCACCAGGGCTGGCGCGCTTCATGTCTGCCGATGAATAGGCGAAAGGGTCGAAAGTAGAGGGGGAAACAGGATCATTCCCCGGATTGGTGAATAGATAGAATCCGGAATATTCGCCGTAGCACGACCAAGGGACCTGTTCGTCTTCAAACACGGCATTCAACGCTGCGCGAAGGGTGGTTGTTGTCTCGTTGGCCTTCTCGCAGATGTCCCCGCTGGCGATCAATTCCAGCGTTGCGATCCCCGCCGCCGCCGACATGGGGTTGGCGTTAAACGTGCCCTGATGGCCGATTTTCTCGAAACCCTTTTCCGCCGCCTTTTCGAAATCAAGTAACTCCATGATATCCGCGCGGCCCGTTACGCAGCCGCCGGGCAGACCGCCCGCCAAAATTTTCGCCAGACTGCACATATCGGGCATAATGCCGAATTCCGCCTGCGCGCCGCCGGGGGAGACGCGAAACCCGGTCACGACCTCATCGAAAATCAGAATAACGCCATGTTCCGTGGCGATCTTTCGCAATTCCCGCACGAATTCCCGTGTGACCGGCGCTTGCCCAAAGGACGCGCCCGTTGGCTCCAGGATGACGGCGGCGATATCGTCATGGGATTCGAAAATACGCCGCGTCGCCTCGATATCGTCCGGCGGCGCCAGCAGCACATTCTCGGCGATCCCGGCGATCACGCCCGGCGTCGGCGTGCCGTCGAAATGATTGGTGACGCCAAACGCCACATGATCCTGCCAGCCATGGAAATGGCCCATAAAGCGAACCAGTTTGGGTTTACCCGTAAAGGCGCGCGCTAGCCGAAGCGCCATCAAATTCGCCTCGGTGCCGGAAGACGTGAACCGCACCCGCTCCGCGCAGGGCACCATTTGGGTGACCAACTCGCCCCAGCGCACTTCCAACTCGTGACAGGCGCCAAAATGCGTACCCTTATCCAGCTGCGCATGAACAGCCGCCATTACCTTGGGATGGTTATGCCCCAGGATCAACGCGCCATGGCCGCCGAAATAATCGATATAATCATTTCCGTCGATATCCCATTTATGGGAGGCCTGCGCATGATCCACATAGATCGAATACGGATCCATCTTGCGCGCGTCATGCACGATCCCGCTCGGAAAAATCGAGCGGGCCTCGGTCGCGCGGGTGGCGGAAGATGGCGTATATTCACGATACGCCGCGACAATTTTGGAGTTGGTCAAAGCGCCGTCGGGCATGGCTCTATCCTGATATGTTTGTTGCGAACGTCGTCAGTTTACACAAGATACCACAAGTATGGACAGCTTGCGCCGCTTTCGAACGTCAAACTGTTCGATAAACCGGGTTGTCGTCGTTTAATATTTTTCTCCAGAACGTGAATTTTTTTTCCAACCTTTCTGGAAATCTAACTTCCGCCCCCTAAAATCGTTAGCATGGCGTAGCATTCGTTAACATTGAAGGCGTTTACGAAAGAAATTTCAAAACCGTAATTAGGTATGTAGTCTTAAAGTCTCTTGGTTCAACGGAGTTGTGAATTATTTGTGTCGCATAAAAAATTCGCTGTCGCCAATCCAGATTTCGTTTTATGGATATCAGCGGATTGGAGCCCTGCGGAAAATGTTGAATGTTCCATGATGTTATAAATTGGGCAGTCAGTTTCTGGCCAGTTCTGGAAATCAGATTGGCACGTTGAATTTTTTCTTAAGATGAAGCGCCGTTGAGGGGCTGTCATCGTATAGGCCTGACTAAAACCTATTGACCTCCAATCCGTATACACACATATATCGAACATGATTTCGTGTCGTAGCATCGGTAAATTACTGCGAATTATGAGCGCCGTCGCAATTTTGTGGGGCTTCTCAGGGTATTTTACATCGGCTG
>JBLHZD010000253.1:0-6121 GCA_047631095.1 Alphaproteobacteria bacterium | reverse complement strand
GCCTGCTGCGATCATCGCAGGGACGCTATCAGCGGCCGGTGATGCGTTACACAGGTTCCCGGCCATCGTGCAACGGCCTTGAATTTGCGTTGATCCGATCAGGTCGAAAGCTTCGACCACACCGGGCCAAGCGGACTTGACCGCGTCATTTTCATTTAATTCCGCACCGGATACGGCGGCGCCGATCCGAAATCCGCCATTTTCTGCCGTGACGGACCCCATTTCGTCGATATGCTTGATATCGATAATGAGTGACGGGCTGGCCATGCCAGCTCTCAATTGGACCAATAAATCGGTCCCCCCTGCGAGAACCCGTGCGTTGTCATCACCCTTCGCTAAAAGCGCGACAGCTTCGTCAACGGTGCCTGGCGTTTCAAATTGTATTGTGTTCATTACGACTCACTTGGTTTCGTGTTTCGCTATAGCCAATTCGAATTTTGGCTCCGTCCCGTTCCACTCGACTTTAATCGAGCTTCGCGACCGCGGAATTCCTCGAAACGGCGCTCAATTTCATACTGGCGTTGCCCCGAAATCCCTCATGACGCACCTCGCCGTAACGAAAGTATTGATGCAAAATCAATGTTCACGGATTGGTCGTCAGAAATTAGGGTGCAAGCCCTCCCTACACGAGGTTAACACGTCAACTGGTCCACTCTCAAGCGCTACCGGCGACGTTCCTCACCTAACGAGATTGCAAAATCACTGTACCGCCATGGTTAAGGTATGTTCCAGCCCTAATTCACGTTCTTGTTAATGTAACTGGTCCACGATAGCGCGCAGCATGATGCGGCGCTCGGTCGAAACATAAGCCCCTTCGCCCCGGTGAATGGTGCTGCGCTCGTCCCAAATCAACAAATCATCGGGGTTCCAGTTATGATGATAGATCATTTCCGGCCGTACGACGCGCGCGGTTAACCCTTCTATCAAGGCGATGCTTTCCGCCCGCCCCATACCCTCAAAGGCGTGGGTGTGGGTTTCATTGACATACAGTATTTCAGCGCCGCTTTCGGGATGGATGGTAACAGCGGGATGGCGGACATCATGCTGCGCGGCTTCCTCCTCATCCGATAATGAATGATCATACATGTCACCGCCAGGACCGGCGCCATGGCGATGCAGCCCGGTCAAACCCCGTAATTGCGCCTGTTGATCAGGCTCCAGGCGACCAAATGACGCGCCCATGTCAATAAAGAGCGTCCCGGCGCCGATTCGGGGCGTTTCATAGGCGTGCAAAATACCAAGCGCCGGTGGATCAGCGGTATAACTGCCGTCGGAGTGCCAGTTTGTCGCCCGTTTGATGCCAAATTCATCCACCGACCCGTCCGCCGCGACGTTGGTTAACCATGACAAGCCCGGGAAATCATCATGCCGATACTTGCGCAGGACATGTTCCTGCAGGGTTCCAAAGCCACTGGCGAAATCATGAAACGCCGCCGCGTCCAGTTTTTGCCCGCCAAACACCAGCACCGGATAGTCCAGCAGGGCCTTGCGCAACGCTGCGTATGTCGCAGCGTCCAGCGGTCGGGACAGATCGATTCCATCAACCCGCGCAGCGGGTTCGCCATCAACAGGCGTTAACGAAAACCCAGCGCTGGCGGAGTAGTTTGGGGCCATGCCGATTCCTTTGCGCCTTAGCCACCCGACCATTTAGGCGGGCGTTTTTCTGCAAACGCGTTAGGTCCTTCGATAAAGTCAGCGCTTTCATCCAGCGCCTTGCGGGCCGGATACACGGTTGCAATCGCCGTCTCCAATGACTTTTCGTCGAGTCCGCGATACACTGATTGTTTAGAAGCGCGAATCGACATAGGCGAACATTCCATTATTTGCGCCGCCCAGCGTTTCGCCGCAGCCAACGCCTCGCCCTTTGGCGTAACTTCATTCACAAACCCCATCGACTGGCCTTCTTCGGCGCCAACGCGGCGGCCCGTCAAAATCATGCCGAGCGCCTGTTTAGCGGAAATCATGCGCGGCAAGCGGTGCATGCCGCCGGCCCCTGCCGTCAGACCCACGCGTGGTTCCGGCAGTGCGAAGATCGCATTTTCCGCCGCAATTATAAGATCACACGCCAAGGCGAGTTCAAACCCGCCGCCCATGGCGAAGCCGTTCACCGCCGCGATGAGTGGTTTATCAAGGTCATAGCGCGTTGTTATACCGCCAAACCCCGATGGCGGCTTGTCGCGCGTGCCCCCGCCCGCCTGATATTTCAAATCATTGCCCGCGCTGAACGCCTTGTCCCCGGCGCCCGTCAGAATGGCGATCCATTGATCGGGATCATCGCGAAAGTTATCGAACACTTCGGCGAATTCAAAATGCGCTGGCGAATGAAGGGCGTTGTACACTTCCGGACGGTTGACGGTGATAATCGTCACCTTGTCCTCACGTTCGACTTTTAAATATTCATATTCTTTCATGGCGTCCTCCGTCATTGCGTCCTCCATCGGGGGTTTCCGGTGAGTGTATTTAGTGTATTTGTAGAGTCAGGCGGTGTGGCGATCCAGCAATCCATCTGGCGTCGCCGAATATCCAGTCAGTGTTTTTTCGGCGTAGTGGAGCCGCCAATTTAACATTTTTTGGGCGTATTCCAGAACGCGACCTGCATAAGCGGGATCATCCGCCACATTATTGAATTGACCCGGGTCTTTTTTCAAATCAAAGAATAACGGCGGCAAGGCGTCGAAATGCACATATTTGAAATCATCGTCGCGAATCACGGCCAACCCGCATTGATCTATATTCAAACCCAGCACGTTTGTATGCGCAGCCTTGAAGTAGGTGCGAAAATCAAATTCAAATTGAATCTCCGTCCGCCAATCCGACGGCGTTTGACCTTGCAGGAAAGGCGTCAGCGATCGCCCGTCACAGACGCGCGGCGTCTCGGCGCCCATCCAGTCCAGAATGGTCGGCATAACGTCGATGCAACCAGTATAGGAATCAATGATGGCGCCGCGCGTACTGTCCGCCGCCGCCGAGGGATCGCGGATGATCAGGGGGATATGAAAACTTTCATCAAAATACCCGACCTTCCCCAGTAAATGATGGTCGCCCAGTTGTTCGCCATGGTCGCTGGTGACGATGATCAGCGTGTCGTCATATTGTCCTGATGTTTTCAGAAAATCGATGACCCGTCCAAGATGGTCGTCCACTTCGCTCATCATGGCGTAATAAGCGGCGCGCATCGTTTGCACCTCCTCTTCCGTCATATCAGCGGCGCGGCCCTCTCCGTTCTCAAAGAAACTTTCTTGCTTGATCGCATCCATGTAATAGCCGAGCAGTGGATGTTGCGCCGCTTCTTCCGCCGCAGAGGCGGCGCGGACTGGCGTCGGGGCATCCGCTGGGTCGTAATAGGTGTTATACGGCGCGGGCGCGATAAATGGCGGGTGGGGCCGGTAAAACCCCAGATGGAGAAACCACGGTTCGGATTCCGGTCCGCGCAAATATTCCAACCCGCATTCCGCCGCCCAGGCGGTGTCTGACAGTTCTTTGGGGATTCGCGACGCTGATCGGGTCGCGCCGGGCGCAACGTCCTCATCTTCCGGCAGCCAGATATCAAGCGGGCGCTCGGGCACCGGATATCCTTTTGCGCGCAGCCAGTTGAAATAAGGCTTCTTGTCCGGTTCCCAGGAACCAACAGGCTGCCACCCTTTCATCATCGCGCCCAATGTCTTGAACCGTGGATCGTCCGGCGCGGTTTCGCGCGGGTCCGGCGTGGTCGTCGTGTATCCGACCAACGCCGGTTGATAGCCTTCGGCGCGCACCAGATGGGCCAAATTGGTGTGACGGCCGTCCATCGGGACCGAATTTTGAACCACGCGATGGTTCATCATATAAAGCCCGGTCAACAACGACGCGCGACCAGGCCCACAGGGCGCGGCCTGCGTATAATGATTTCGGAAAGTGACTCCATCGGCGCAAAGGGCGTCGAGATTGGGCGTTCGAAGGCAGGGGTGACCCAGCACCGGCAGGCAGTCGCCACGCCATTGATCCACAACAATCAGTAAAATGTTCTTACGGGTCGTCATGCCGTATCCCCTCGCCTTGATGCAGGTCGCCCTTGGTACAAGTCACTTATCCATAAAAAGGCGCCCACGATTGTTAAGCAAGGGGCATTCATGCGCGGTGACCGGCGCCGCCGCCGTTGCCTCCATCCCCAAACGCATGCCAAGCTTGGACGGCTAATGTGGCGAACCCGACCGCAAACCGGAGCAATTTTCATGCGCCTGACCCTGTTTATCAGTTCCGAGCATCCGCCAGACGCCAATCAAACCGATAAGTTCAAGGAGCATATTGAGCAGGTCGAGGTTGCGCGCGGCGTCGGGTTTGACGGCGTCGCAATCGGCAATCACATGTCCTACGGTTCATCCGCCTGGTATCCGCCGATTGAAACCCTGATGCGTTTGTCGGCAGTGTCGGGGGATATGTCGCTGGCGACGTGTATGTTGGTCCTGCCCATGTTTCACCCACTGCATGTGGCCCAACAAGCCGCCCTGCTCGATATCGTTTCCAACGGACGGTTCACGCTGGGCGTCGCACCCGGGTGGCAAGAAGACGAGTTCAAGATTCTGGGACTGGATTACAATCGACGAATTGGGCGCTACGTGGAGTCGCTCGACCTTATCAAACGATTGTGGACGCAGACGCGCGTGGATTTCAACGGCGCGCATTTTCAGGCCGACGGGTTGGAGCTCGCCTTGAAGCCCGCACAAACGCCGCGCCCGCCCTTCTGGTATGGAGGCAGCGTCGACAAGGCGGTTGAACGCGCCGCCCGGCTTTCAGACACCGCGTTGGGCGACAGTTGGGTGGCGTCTTCGCATCTGACCGAAGACGTCATCACCAGACAAGCCGTCTTGTATCAGGAAACATTACGCGCGCTGGGCAAACCGGCGCCGCGTGAGTTTCCTTTATTGCGCAACATCGTCGTGGCGCCGGATCGCGAAACAGCCTTGCGAGAGGCCGGACCCTTTCTGGCGGCGAGCTATAAAATTTTTGGCCAATGGGGCCTGTTCACCAACATCGTCGGTAGTGGAAAAGAACAACTCGATTTGGAGGAACTGATCGCGGGCCGGGTTATTCTCGGGTCGCCGGAGGAATGCGCAGCGGAATTGATTCGACTGTCAAAAACGACCGGCTTCACCCGATTGATCGCCCGCATCCAGTGGCTGGGCATGGATCAGCGCATCGTGTTGCGCACCATCCGGCTTCTGGCGGAAGAGGTTCTGCCGATTGTCGAAAAAGAACTGGGCGCCTAAAGCTCTTTACGTAACCCGAAGGTAAAGCGCTGGCGATCCAGATTCTTGTAGGACATGAGAAGCTCGGCGTCGACGAAGGGCATCCAGCCGTTCGGCAGAATGAACAACAGGCTCGCGCCGACGTTGAAATAGTTTTTATCCGGGTCGTCGGTCAGAACCGTAAAGGCGCTACCCGTCGCATCGGCGGCGAAGGACGTTGTAATCGCGCGCGCGTCATCGCGATGCTCGTGCTCATATTCAAAGCGAAGTTGCGGCACCAACACACCCCAATCCGCGCTATGGGCATAGCTCATCTGCATGCCCCACACCGACGTTAGCGACGTCGCCGTGTCATCGCCAACATTCATGTTCAGACCGGAATTATTGCGGTCTTCTTCGGTATATCCTTCGATCTTGCTGCGGCTGAAATTTAATCGGACATAGGGACCAAGACTGAACGCGCCGCTGTAAATATCATACCCTGCGCCAATGCTGGCGCTGAGCGAATTCCCGTGGGTGTCGCCGGAGGTGCTTACATTGGTTTGCGGCGTGACCCGGGTGGTTTCCTGAAACACCGCGTTTCGGTCGAAGGTGTAGGATGAGTAACCGTATCCCAACGTACCCTCGACATACATATTGTCGGTGACGTTATAGCTGGAATACACATTCAGGAATGCGCCGGTGGACCGGTTGCCGCCTTCGCTGTCGAAGGGAATGAAATTGCGTCCCGAAAGGTCGCGATCCAGTTGGGCTTCGCTATGGTCAATCCCCAGCAGCGCGCCAACAATCAGCCTGGTCTGCCCCCATTGAATGGTCCAGTTTGAATGTTAGTGCATGACCGGCCTTGTCGCCATCGTAACGATTGTTTCGGGGGCTGGCGGTCGGTAGCCCAATGA
>JBLHZD010000252.1:0-6128 GCA_047631095.1 Alphaproteobacteria bacterium | reverse complement strand
CAGCGAGGCCTTTCCGTTTCCCGCCATGCATACCTATTTGCATCAGATCTACGATGCCTTTGGCCCGGAACGGATGTTCTGGGGCACCGATATTACGAAGATGAAATGTTCGTGGCGCGACTGCGTCACCATGTTTACCGAAGAACTGCCCTGGCTCAATGATGCAGATAAGCAACTGGTCATGAGCGACGCAATCTGCGCCTGGTGGGGCTGGGACCGAAACAAGGAGAATTCAAAATGAGCACTCTAAATACAGGCGGCCTACCGATCGCCGTCGTCGTCGGCGCCACCTCCAAATGGCAGTCGGACGGACGCAACACCAAACTGGCCCATGGCAAGGCGCTGGACGATAGCGCACTGCCGGTCGGCGTACGCTGGGGCGTGGGCGGCGCAATCGCCCAGAAATTCGCTCAGGAAGGCTTTTTCACCGTGCTGACCACGCGCACGGCGTCCAACGCCGCCGCATTATCCGACGCGATTGTGGATCAGGGCGGAAAATGCATGGTCGTTGAACTGGACCTGATTTCCGAAGAGTCGATCAAGTCCGCGTTCGCCACGATCCGGAGCGATGCGGGCGACCCCGACGTGCTGGTCTACAACGCCGGGTATCTGGAAGGCCGCGACCTGCCGAAGGAAAAGGAGCTGCTGGAGCATATCGAGGTCTCGATGTTCGACACCGCACAGCACATCGCCAGCCGGGGGCCGTTCCTCGTCGCCAAGGAAGTGTTGCCCGCCATGCGCAAGAAAGGCGAGGGCTCGTTTCTCTTCTCCAACAATTCCAAATCCCTGCGCGGCACCAAGCGCAACACCGGCGAGTCGCTGTATTATCCTCGGGTCATGATGCGCACGCTGGCGCAGGTGCTGACGGAGGAATATTCCGAACATGGCGTGCACGTGGCCAATGTGGTGATCGACGGATTGATCGACTCGCCCGGCACACGCGCGCTAAAGAAGGCGCAGGAAAACCCGGACATCGCCATCAACCCGGTCAAGATCGCCGAGGCGTTCTATTATCTACACACGCAAGACCGGTCCTGCTGGACCCACGAACTGCAACTAACGCCGTTCCCGACCAAACCCAGCTTCTGATCGCACGCCCCCGTATGAAAGGACGGGGGCGATTCGCGCGATAAGCGCGGCCCGGAACAACAAGGGCGAACAATAAAGGCAAGATGATGGCCGCTCGGAACGATTCACTACAAAATCTGTTAAACGTGATGCAGGCGGGCGTTCGCGCGCGCGCCGCAGCGTTTCCAAACGCGATGCCAATGGTGGAGCGGCTCTTTTCTGCGCTACAAACGCCGGGCTCTGTTGGGAAACCGGAATCAACGGCGCGCCCGCCCGTCTGCACACATCTCACCGCGGCGTATGCGCAGGGGCAAAGCGGCCCCACGCCCATTCCCGAACTGACCGCGGCCTTCGCCGCGATTGAATCCCATCTCCGCTGGAGCCGCCGACCTGGCTCTGAAGCGGAAGGGGAGGCCTTTCATAACGGCCACGCCAACGCCACGATTATTGGCCCCAGCGGAACGGGCAATGACGGGTTGGAGGTCCGACACGATCTACGGATCGGCGTCAGCCTGCTTGCGCCCAACATTCAATATCCACGCCACCGCCATCCCCCCGAAGAGCTTTATATCGTCCTCGCGCCAGGCCAATGGATGGGAGAAAACCCGCTAACGGGCAACGACAATCCCCTGGCGCCGCGATCGTCCGGCGATCTGGTGCACAACCGCCCCAACGTGTGGCATTCCATGGCGTCGAAAAGCACGCCGCTTCTCGCTCTCTGGTGTCTCTGGACCGCAGGATAGTCCCCTTACAGGGAGAAAAGACCGGACAACTTTGGAACGGTTTGTTGACGGCGTTCTGTTTGAAACATAATGTTCCGACCAGTCTCAGTCACATTCCCCCAAACAAGGAACACGGACCTACATGACGCCGTTAAATTCAGAACCAGACGCGAAGCGCACCGATCATTTGGACTACGACGCTATCGTGATCGGCGCCGGCATTTCCGGCTTGTATCAACTCCACCGGCTTCGCGAACTTGGTTTGTCGGTTAAGGTATTTGAAGCCGGAACCGGCGTTGGCGGCACTTGGTACTGGAACCGCTATCCGGGCGCGCGGTTCGATTCCGAAAGTTATTCCTACGCCTATTCCTTCTCCCAGGAACTGCTGGATGAGTGGGACTGGACGGAACACTTTTCCCCGCAACCCGAAACCGAGCGCTACCTCAATTATTTCGCCGACAAGTTCGATTTGCGTCAGGACATACAGTTTTCCGCACGCGTCGAATCCGCGCATTTTGACGACGACGATTGTTGCTGGGAAATCACGCTGGAGGATGGCCAGAAATCCCGGTCGCGCTTTCTCGTCGCCGCGGTCGGCCCCCTCTCCGCGCCAACGCTGCCGCGTTTCGACGGCATGGATGATTTCAAAGGGCCGGCGTTTCATACAGGACTTTGGCCGAAAGAGCCGGTCAGCTTTGAGGGCAAACGCGTGGCGGTCATCGGCACCGGCGCGACCGGCGTACAGACGATTCAGGAAGTGGCCAAGACCGCTGGTAGTCTGACGGTCTTTCAGCGCCGCCCCAATTGGTGCACGCCTTTGCACAACCGAAAGATCGACGCTGACGAAATGCTGGAACTCCGCAAGGGTTATCCGGAGATGTTTCAGCACTGCAATGAAACCTTCTCCTGTTTCCTGCATACGCCCGACGCCCGCATGACATTCGACGTCTCCGAAGAAACCCGCCAGGCGTTCTGGGAAAAACTTTACGCCACGCCCGGCTTCGGCATCTGGGTCGGCAACTTCGCCGACATGCTCACCGACCGGGCTGCCAACAAGGCCGCTTCTGATTTTGTCGCCGATAAAATTCGCGAACGGGTGAAGGAGCAGAGAGTCGCGGAAATGCTGATCCCCAAGGATCATGGGTTTGGCACAAGACGGGTTCCCCAAGAGACCTTTTATTACGAAGTCTACAACCAACCGAATGTGGAGCTGGTCAGCATCGTCGACACGCCGATCGAACGCATAACGGCATCGGGCGTGAAGACCAGCGAACAGGAATTCGAGTTCGACATCATTATTTACGCCACCGGCTTCGACGCCATCACCGGCAGCTTCGACCGGATCGATTTGCGGGGCCGAAATGGCGAAAGCCTGAAAGATAAATGGCGCGCTTCACTGGAAACGTTTCTGGGGGTTCAGGTCGCCGGGTTCCCCAATATGTTCATGGTCATGGGCCCGCACACCGCGCTCGGCAATATCCCCCGCAGCATCGAATATAATGTGGAATGGGTGGCCAACATGATCCGGCACATGCACGACAACAATTTGACCTGCGCCGAGGCCCGCCCGGAGGCTGTCGCGGACTGGACGAACTTTGTGATCAAGGCGGGCGAAGGATTGCTGACCAATGAGGTCGATTCCTGGATGACCGGAATCAACCAGAACGTCGAGGGCAAACAGACCCGCATTATCGCGCGTTACAGCGGCAGCGCCGTCGACTACCGCGCGCGCTGTGACGACGTCGCCGCCAGCGGGTATCAGGAATTTGTGCTAACGTAGAATTTCACGCGCTAAATTTCGGCGCGGCTATATAGAGCCCGCTATAGTGCCGCAAATTCGGTGTTTTTCGACAGGTGGCCCATTTCGTATATTTTAGATGCTCCCGGCGACCAGCGCGTCACATTTATTTTACTCAGCTATGCGCGCCCGCAAAACCTGTCTCGTATTACCGCCGCCATTCAGAAGTCCCGATTTTGTGACAGAATAATTCTTTGCAACAACAACCCTGAAATCGATGTGCTGAATTATATCGATCCATCATCGCGTGCGCTGGAAATCATACAACAAACCGAAAAATGGGTCGCCATCAAGCGCTTCTGCATCGCGAAAGAATGCGCCAGTGAGTATTTCGTCTGCATCGACGACGATCTTTTTTTGACCCCGGTTCAAATCGATGCGCTGGTTAACGCATTGCTCGCGGACCCCGCCGTACCGCATGGCGTGTGGGGCGAAAACATCTATATCGACACCGACGCCGACGGCGTAGCGACGATACGGCTGGAATCGGGCCTGCATAATTTTTCCGGCGACGTTCGCGTGATCAACCGCGCCTACGCATTCACCCAAACCCACGTTCAACAATTATTCCACCTTATGGCGGCCTTGGGCGTGAATGATCCCCGAATGCTTGGCCCCGCCGACGATATTCTTTTAAGCTTTTCAGGCGACCGGCCCCCCAAATGCCATGATCTGGGGCCGCTGGATAATTGTCCAACCAGCAGTGAAGAAGGGATCGCGCTATGGAAGGAAAAGGGCTTTTTCGACAAGCGGATTCAAAAATTATTACAGCTGCGTCAATTGTTGAGCGCGCCATGACCCCATACAATCGTCGCCTTCGTTCCAACATATAGTTTTCCGGCGACTTACAAATGACTCAATCAACACAAACCGCCCGACCTGAGCCGGGGCCCGGCAAACCGAAAATTTTCGGACTGGGCCTGTCGCGCACCGGAACCACAAGTCTGACCAGCGCCCTCGATTGCCTCGGATTTCCATCCGTGCATTATCCGACAAGCCTGGCGCAGATCGAGGCCCATGCGGGTGCCACAGATGTTTCGGTCCTGGCCTCCTTCAAGGCGTTGGACCAGATGTTTCCCGGCAGCCGGTTTATCGTGACGACGCGCGCGCTGGAACCCTGGTTGAAATCCTGCGAAAGCCTGTGGAAAAAAAATGCGGCGGTTTTCGCAAGCTTCCCCTTTGTGATGAACCTCGAACAGAAAGTATATGGCGGCGACGGATACGACCGCGCGCTATATATCGCCGCGCGCGCGCATCATTTATCCACCATCGCCGCGCATTTCCAAAACCGGCCTAATGATGTGCTGTATGTCGATATTTTCGAAACCCCGGACCCCTGGCGCCCTCTCTGCCAGTTCCTCAACGTTCCCGTACCAGCAATACCTTACCCCAACCAAAACCGCTCCGACGCAGTCGACCGCCTCCTCCTCAAATTTCTGGACGCGACCGGTGATTGCGCAAAACTGGCCAAGATCACAACAATCAGCGAAGGTTACCTCCGACAGTTACAGGAAAGCCGGGCGGCGGAAACATCGTCCACCCGCTACCAACCAAGCGCCGGGTTCGAGCAAATGCGCATCCTTGAATCCGCCTGCACAGCGTTGGGACTGGACCGGGTGGCGGGTATTGTTGGACTCAGCCCGCAGCAGATAAAACTTATCTGGGAATATAAAAGCGTTAAAATTTACTCCGCATTCCAATATCTCCTAGTTTAATTATAGGAAATAACAGAACACTCATGGCGCAATTTTAAGGCTTAGCCTTAAAGTTACAAATTATTACTTTAAAGAAATTGGTCTTTCTACGAGTAAATAAAGAGGGATTGATGCCAGAATACTCGCTGCAAAAGCTGGGAACAGTATATAAAAATAATTAATAGGATCGCTAAATGGGTTAATCCATAACTTTGACAGCACAGTGAAAAATATATGGAACCCTAAACCATGAAATAGATAATAGGAATAACTAATATTTCCAAGCCAGCGAAGGGGAGTCCATGAGAATGCACTGTCAAGGATCCCATTGGAGAACAGGCATCGAAAAACTAAGGCGACAAATGCAACATTTAAGATTACGAACCTGGAAAATGAAGGTATTATATCGAACATGTTCCCTGAAATTAAACCCCTGCTATTTCCTAAAAACGTAAACAAAATTAACGCAAAAATTAATAAAACCAACGTTACAGTATCAAATAATATATTTTCTTTATGAGTTTTCATTTCTCCGGTCAGATGAAATGAAAACTCATAAAGAAACGCTCCGCCCAGGAACATCGATAAGCGAAAATGTAGCGGTACTCCCCTTGATTCCAGAACAAGCATGGATATGTAGATTAGCACTAACAATGAAGCACGCTTAGATGGTGTCCATGACGCCATTGAAAACAACAGCACCATCATGGGTGTAATTATATAATAGAACGCTTCATAACTAAGGGACCAAGAAACCGTAATAATGGGAACGCGGATTCAACAGCCAAGTGCATAATTTGAGAGCCATCTAGGTCAGGTGGGGTTATCGAGGATTTCTTACGAAGG
>JBLHZD010000251.1:0-6311 GCA_047631095.1 Alphaproteobacteria bacterium | reverse complement strand
CTCATTTCGTTCTTCACAATGGGGACAATCCGCATGCACCGACACCAGAATTTTATCGTCGAAATAGTCATGCTCAAATCCCTCGCGAGGCGCTTCTGAAAAGTGCACATTCGTGGCGAATTTCAGCCCTTTCCAGAACCGGTTCACAACCTTGTCGATCGAATGAAAATAAGTCTGGGTGGACATCTTCGTCATGTTGTAACGAGGACGCAGATGAATGGATTCGTAATATTTTTTACGATCCGTAATCGCCCCAATCGCCAGACTATGATCAAAAATGGGACTGCCGGGATAGGGCATGATGTAATCATTGTGAACGATATGATCGAGACAATGTTTCTCGAAAAATTCAGAGGTTTCCTGAACGGTTTCTTCGGTTTCCGCCGGGTCGCCATAAATAAAGTTACCCTGAACGCCAATGCCCGCTTCTTCCGGCGACTGAATCGCTGAGATGATTTGATCGCGCGTGATGCGTTTCGCCATCGATGTCAGGACTTCATTGCTCGCACTTTCAAAACCATAGCCAATATGAATGCATCCAGCGTCCTTCATCTCTTTCAGAAGGTCTACATTGACGTCACCGACCCGCATGCTGGCGTTCCATCGAATATCGAGCTTGGTTTCCTTGATCCTTTCACAAAATTCCCGGATCCAGTGTTCTTTCACAGAGAATAGATCGTCATAGATTTTTAAAATATTAAATTGGTAACGATCATGAAAATGGACGATTTCATCGACAACATGCTCCATCTGCCGCCCGCGATACTTCCGACGAGAGCCTTCCAGCGTTGAGTACTGACAGAACGTGCATTTGAATGGACAGGACCGCCCCGTTAGCACCGGCAACATTCGCGGCCGTTTGTGGCTTCGAACATGAAAATTATCATGCCGCTGCGCAAAAATTTGAAAGAACGTGTCGATATCCATGAAGTCATAATCGGGATAGGGTAAATCGTCCAATTCGCTGATCGGCGTGCGGATCGTATTTAATTTCTGTTTCCCGTCTTCCCAATAATCAACCCCGCCGCACCCTTTCATGGACTCGCCCTTCGCCAATCTGTCTAGCAGATCGACAATGACGTATTCGCCTTCGTCTACGACGGCGAAATCAGGGCGCAGCAGTTGGAATGCGTATTGTCGGTCATTGGTCATGATGCCGCCGCCACAAACGATGGGCGTGTTCGGCGCCAGACTTCTGGCGAATTCAATCGTATGCGCCAGAAACAAATATTCAGCGGCCATCCCGCCAACGGCGATGACGTCGGGCTGAAACTCCGAAATCGCCTTGCTCATGTGACGCTTTAGGACGACGGGCGCAGGATCGTTGCTCGCATCATAGCTCGTATTGACCCCGTACACCTCATGCCCGGCCGATTTCATCATTCCGGCAATATATGCCGGTCCCTGCGCTGGCATATCCAGTGACAAACCAGGATTGGGGTAATTTGTCTTTGGCGCCACCATTAAAACCCGCATTTTCTTGCGTCCTGTGTCGTGACCAAAAGGTTTCGTCAATTTTTAACGAAGCTACCTAAAATTTAATGCAATTCTGGCGCCACCCCAAATTAACCCTATTCTCGCCCTAATGCGCGCTCTTTTTTCGGTAATATTACCACTTCTATTGACGTTTCAAACATTTTCAATACGGGAGTCCCAAGCATGTTGGAGCAAATACTGGCGAAGAAAAAGAAGCAGCGGTCCGGCGCGGCGCCGATCGGCGCATCCGCAAGCCATCAGGGAACGATGGCGGCGCCCCATCCCGTCGGTCGACCCGACGCCCCGGCGACACGCCCCTCTTCCAGCGCAAAAAACGATAGCTCTTACCAAATTGCAACGCCCTCGCGATCAGACCGAACCGTCCAGATTGGACCTGGCGTTGAATTTGAAGGAACGATACAGGATTGCGACGAATTGATAATTGAGGGCACCGTACAGGCGATTGTGACCGCAGCACGCATGCTTATTCTGGACGACGGAAGCTTCTCCGGCGCGGCGATGGTGAGCGAGGCCAAGGTTCAGGGAAAGTTCGACGGCGACCTGACAGCCTCGTCCAAACTAACGGTCGAAAGTACGGGCCGGGTGGCGGGGGAAATTCGCTACGCAACGCTGGAAATCCTCTCCGGTGGGACCCTGATCGGTGAAATCGGCGTCTATGTGGAAGGCGACCCAGCAACGCCGCGTGACACCACCGCGACGGGAAAAACATCCGATGAAACCCCGGTTGCAGCGCTGAAAATGCCGCCCCGGAAATAACCCAGCGCAACACTATGTTTCCATTGCCCATTTTAATGACGTCGGGAGTTCGGTAGTCTCTGGGACTGCGGAGACAGCGCCCACAGCGCTATAATGTTCTTCGCACAGAACCTGCGACATGGAGAATATTATCGACCGTCTGTTCAAACGATACGGTCCACGGTACCGCGTCTTCGTGACGGCCACCGGGGTGCTTGCGGCGTCCACGATGGTGGTATCCGGCACCATCGTGAATGTCGCGGTGCCCGACGTCATGGGCGCTTATGGCGTTGGCCAAAGCGAAGTGCAGCTTATGTCGACCGCCTTCATGATCGCCATGACGACGGGGCAATTGCTCAACGCCTGGGTGGTCGCGGTGATCGGTCAGCGTTGGGGCTTTCTGGGCACGCTCGCGCTCTTCATCCTGGGCAGCCTCATCGCCGGATTCGCGGACAGTTTTGGCATGATCGTCTTTGGCCGGGTGCTGCAAGGCGTGGCGGCCGGGGTTATCCAGCCGCTGGTCATGGTGACGCTGTTTCAGGCGTATCCTGAAGGTAAACGCGGGTCGGCCCTGGGCCTCTATGTCATGGGGCTGGTTGGCGCGGCGTCCATTGGCCCGCCGATGGGCGGGCTGGTCATCGAATATTTCAACTGGCGCTATATCTTTTTTGCGCCTCTGGTGATGGTCGCCGTTGCACTGCCCCTCGGGGCGATGTTCATGCCCTCGGTGCGCAGCGACAACCCGCCGCGGTTCGACTGGATCGGTTTTTTTCTGATCAGCATCGCGCTCTATTGCGTCATGACCGCAGTCTCCAACGGCGCGCGTGAAGGCTGGGGCTCCAACTATATCGTCAGCCTGTTCATCATCGGGTTCGCCGCCGCCGCCGCCTTTTTACAATCCCAGCGGCGCGAAGGCGCATCCATGCTGGATCTGTCCTTGTTCTCCAATAAATTATTCGCCATCGCGGTTATCGTGACGTCTTTTTCGGCGGTTGGAAATTTTGCCTCCGTCTACGCCGTGCCGGTCGCCGCCCAATTGGTGCAGAACATGACGCCGTTGGACGCGGGACTGGCGCTGATGCCGTCCATGTTGCTGGCGATGTTCATCATGCCGATCAGCGGGCGGCTTTCGGACAAGATCCCACCCCATATCGCCATCATAACGGGCTTTATATTTTTGACGGCGGGGGTCGTGCCCTTCGCCTTCGCCGACGCCAATACATCCTTCACCATGATCGTCGTATACGGGTTGATCGGTCGCTGGGCGACGGCGTTCGTACAGCCCTTCATCATGAACACCGCCTTGAACTCCCTGCCAAAGGAAAAGCTGAACGCGGGTGGCGGCGCCATTAATTTTTGCCGCCAGCTTGTGGGGTCGCTCGGCACCAATATCTGGGTCGTCGCCGTTGATTGGCGTATCGATTTTCACGCCAATGCGCTGACCAGCGCGCAAGCCGCCGCCACGGGCGCCAATGCGGAGTTGCTGCGCGGCGTGGCGCAAATTTATCGGGAATCCGGCGTCCCGGAATCAGCCCATGAAGCGGGCAGTCTACATTATCTGGGCCAAATCATTGAAGCGCAGGCCAACGCCCTGGGCTTTCAGGATGGCTTCTGGATCCTCGCCGCCTCCTACGCTATCGGCATTGTTCCCGCCTGGTGGATGGGACGTTTGTATTATAAATCCAAACGAAAATAGAAGTATCGTCCAGTATCATGCGTATACTTCAGATAGACATTATAAACGGGGGACTATCATGGATCTGGGTTTGACGAATAAATCCGTCGTCGTCACCGGGGGCAACCGAGGCATCGGACGGGGCATCGCATTGGCCTTTGCGCGCGAAGGCGCCAATGTCGCCATCGTCGGCAGAGACACCGACGCTTTGGCCAAAGTGAAGGCTGAAATTGAAGCGATCGGCGTTAAAGCGCACGCCATCGCCGCTGATTTATTTACCGCAGAAGGATGCGAGCGCGCGGTCAATGAGACGGCAGATACATTCGGCGGTCTCGACGTGCTGGTGAACAACGCCTCCACATCGATCAGCGGCACCCTTGAAACCCTCACCGACGATCAGTTGATGGAGCGATTGAGCGGCAAGACGCTGGCCTATATGCGCTGTTGCCGCGCCGCCCTGCCCTGGTTCCGAAAACCCGGCGGCGGGCGAGTCATTTGTATTGGCGGTTCGGCGGCGCGGGCGGCGGGCAAGGCGTCGTTGCCAAGCGGGTTGGGCAATTCATCACTTACCAACTTCGCCAAACATTTCAGCAACGACGTCGCGCCGGAAAACATCACGGTCAATGTCGTCCACCCGCCCTTCACAAAAACCGACCGCTACCCCGCCCGGCTGGAAGCGCGGGCGAAAGAATTGGGGGGTACGTTGGCGGAGACCGAAGCGAGCTTCGCTGCAGATTTCCCTATTGGCCGTATCGTAGAGCCGGACGACATTGCGCCGCTAACCCTTTTCCTCGCCTCACCCCACGCCGCCGCCATCACGGGTCAGGCGATCAGCGTGGACGGTGGCGCAACGTCGGGCGTCTTTTACTAACGTCGAGAAAATTCATTTAGAGGTAAGATTGCGCAACACCGAAAACCGCTTACCTGCCCTTCCCCACTGCGCGGTCGACGGATAATTTACAACACCTCCCTTTGCGCGCGGGACGGCGAACGAAACCCTGACGACGGCGGCCTGACACTCATTATTCATTCTATACCTGTGCCTTTAGAATTGAGACATCATGGGTTGCGTGCTCTAATCGACTCTGATTTCTAAGGTGGGGAGGGAAATTAGTTGAAACGCTTTTTCGCAAAGAGTTGCTGGCTAGTGCTGTTCATAGGATTTGCGCTCGCTAGTTGCCAATCGACGCAGGAGCCCGACTTTAAGGCAAACGAGTTGGGTAAATCATACGCTCTTTATTTCGGTCGAATCGACGCAATTCGAGACGCTAAAATTGAATACAAGGCAACAGGTACTGGCGCCGTCACAGGAACCCTTGCCGGCGCTGTTGGCGGCTCGTTTGTCGGATCAGGTTCGGGAAACGTTGCTGCTATTTTTGGCGGCGCTTTCCTTGGAGTGGTTTTGGGGTCAACAGCGGAACAACTACTTCATGACGGCCAGGCGATAGAATACCATGTGATTCTAGACAGTGGCATCAGGCGGAGAATTCTCCAAAATTTACCCAAGGAAGGGAAAGCCCCCAAAGAGGGTGAAAGAATTTTCATCCGCCACCGTAAAGGGCTGCAGCGGGTCTTAAAACTCGACGAACTACCTAAAGGCGTCAGCGACGTGAAGGAAAGCTTGTCATGAATAAAAGAATTTTTGGTTTTTGCATCCTGATCGCAAGCATTGGCCTTTCCGCGTGTACAACGACTATAAAAATTTCCGAACACGAGTACACTCATCCCAGCACGGCCCAAGTCATCCCTGGTAAGTTTATTGCGTCCATTCAAACAGGCGGGTGGGACTTGACCGCGAGCACCGGTACGTTCCGTGGTAGTCTCCTGGATTATGACGTGGACCTAGACGAAGCTTTTAAGGCCAATATTAAAAAGGCCATTTCCCAAACAGTTCAATCCGTGACATTCACCGACTAAGCGATCTCAGCAGAAAGACTCCAGACAAGCGGATATGACAAACAAATTATCATTCAACAAAGCGACGGCAAAGCCAAGTGGGGCGCATATACAAAGGGGATAGGCCAAATTATCACCGGCCACGTCGAACTTTCAGCGATTGTCGCAATAATGGCTAAAGGCGGCAAACTTAATCAAAGAAAAATCCATGCGGCAGGTAACAATCAGCAAGAGGAAATACTTGCTTTGAAAAGGGAAGTCGCCGTAAAAACCGCATCGGAAAACGCATTAAAATCCTTAGTGTCCGTCCGAAGACTTAATGAGTCGGATGAATTGGTTGTCCGGGGAGTATCCGAAACTCTGTGTATTGCACTCAGTCCACGCGGTTGGAACGGGTCATTTGTTGAACCGTTCAGGGTAGAGGATAGCGAACTGGTTTCGTGCGGCAACCCATTCTCTGACGCAGCGTCCGGCCTTCTCGAAATTTCGGATGGCCAGATAGATTAAT
>JBLHZD010000250.1:0-6319 GCA_047631095.1 Alphaproteobacteria bacterium | reverse complement strand
CGGTTTTCTGATGTCCACATTAGCCTTGCCCTCCATTCGGCGGTAAGACCTTTGAATCACATCCGACTCATATGATTCAAGAACTTTTCGGACGGACACTGAAAGGGATCTGCAACGTCAGGCGGAGGATTTCAGTAAGGTTGTAAAGCTGGTGCGCGATTTTATTCGCGTGAGGTTGTGGCGCGCATCGTCGCCAATAACGGCAAGGCTGTCTTTTCCCATGACTTCCGGGACGTGCCGGGCGGCGCGCCGGTTCCCGCGACATTTTCTTTGGAATTGTCGGCTATGCTGAAAGACGACGCCCTGAATTTGAGTTATCGGTTTTTGTCCGATTATCCCTTCAAGAACAGGGCGACGCGCGTGCTCGATGAATTCGACGCCCAGGCCCTGACCGTTTTCCGGACGAGCGAAGAAAAAGAAATTGTGCGGTTTTCCGGTGACTTCCTGTCGCGCAAAATCGAAATGGCGATCCCGGTGCTGATGAAACCAAACTGCGTTGCGTGTCACAACACCCACCCTTTGAGCCCCAAAACCGACTGGAAATCGGGTGACATCAGGGGCGTGCAGGTGTTCACCGTCGCGCAGCCGATCGAGTTCGATTTTGCATCCTATCGCAATCTGTTGATCTATCTCTTCGTTTTGGCGGTTGTGAGCGGCGCCTTTATCCGTCATCAGGCGCGCCAGGCCCGCACGATCAACGAGTCGAACCGGTCCTTGTCCAAACTCAACATTTTTCTGGAAAGCCTGACCTCGAAATTATCGGTGTATCTGTCGCCGCAAATTTACAAATTTATTTTCAGCGGCGATATGAAGGTCAATATCTCGACCCAGCGAAAGAAGCTGACGATCTTTTTCTCCGACATTCAGGGCTTCACCGAAACAACCGACAATATGCAGCCGGAAGACCTGGCGAATTTGTTGAACGAGTATCTGACGGAAATGTTCGATATTGCGCTTCGCCATGGCGCCACAATCGATAAATATGTCGGCGACGCCATTCTGGTATTCTTCGGCGACCCGGAAACGATGGGGGACGTGGAGGACGCGCGCGCCTGCGTGCGTATGGCGGTGGAGATGCAGGAGCGCCTGGTGGAGTTGAACGTGAAATGGCGCCGCCAGGGCATCGCAAAACCGTTCGCCGCGCGCATAGGCATCAACACCGGGTATTGCAATGTCGGTAATTTCGGCAGTGCAAAGCGGATGGACTAGACCATCATCGGAATGGAGGCCAATCTGGCGGCGCGGCTGGAGGGTATTTGCGAACCGGGTTCGGTGGTGGTCAGCACGGAGACCTATGGCCTGGTGAAGGATATTGTGAATGCGGAAGAAGGCGAGCCGACGGCGCTGAAGGGTATCGGTCGGACCATTACGCCGTATCATATTCATGGCCTGCGCGAAGACCGCACCAAATCCGGCGAAGTAATTGCGATCAACGCGGTCGGACTGGATTTGTATATCGATGTCGGCGAGGCCGATGACGCCGAACTCGACGCCTTGATCGAAAAAGTGAACCAAATGCGCGCGGCGCGGCGCGCGTCGCCCTCAACCCCGGAGTCTGAAGATGCCTGAAAAATTTGACGCGATCATCATCGGCACGGGGCAGGCGGGCCCTTCCATGGCGCAGCGGATGACGCAGGAAGGGTTGAGCGTCGCCATTGTCGAACGCAAATTGTTCGCCGGCACGTGCGTCAATGTCGGCTGCATTCCCACCAAGGCCTTGGTCGCCAGCGCCCGTGCGGCCCATATGGCGCGTCGCGGTGGTGAGTTCGGCGTCGTGATCGACGGCGCCGTCACGATGGATATGAAACAGGTGAAAGCGCGCAAGGACGGGATCGTTCGCCAATCGAATGTGGGCGTCACAAACTGGCTGAAGAATATGAAAGGCCTGAGCGTGTTTGAAGGGCACGGCCAGTTGGAGAGCGCGACCACGGTGCGGGTTAATGAAACGGTTCTGGAAGCGGAAAGGATCGTCCTCAATGTTGGCGGGCGCGCGTCGGTTCCCGATATGCCGGGGCTTTCGGATATCGATTATTTTACCAACACCGACATAATGGAGGTCGATTTTGTGCCACGGCGTCTGGTCGTGATCGGCGGTAGTTATATCGGTCTGGAATTCGCCCAGATGTATCGCCGTTTTGGCAGCCAGGTCACCGTTGTGCAACGCGGCGACCGTCTTGTGCCGCGCGAAGACCCCGATGTTTCTGACTCAATCCGGGGCATCCTGGAGGCCGAAGGCGTCGATATTCGGTTGAACGCTGAATGCGTGGGGTTTGAAAAACGCGGCGCCGATGTGGCGGTCACGGCGGATTGCGCGGACGGCGCGGACGTTGTTGTCGGCAGCCATGTGTTGTTGGCCGTAGGGCGCGTTCCCAACACCCATGATCTGGGCCTTGCGGCGGCGGGGGTGGAAACCGATGCGCGCGGTTTCATCGTTGTTGATGATCAACTGGCGACCAGCGCGCCGGGGATCTGGGCGCTCGGCGACGCCAACGGGCAGGGCGCTTTCACCCACACCGCCTACAATGATTATGAAATTCTCGCCGCGAATATGTTCGATCAGGATCCGAGGCGAGTTTCAGACCGCATCCCGACCTATGGGCTGTTCATCGACCCGCCCTTGGGCCGCGTCGGTATGACGGAAACGCAGGTTCGGGACTCCGGCCGAAAGGCGCTGATCGGCACAATGTTGATGGCGCGCGTGGGCCGCGCCAAGGAACGCAGCGAGACCCAGGGATTTATGAAAGTACTGATCGACGCCGAGGATAAAACGATTCTCGGCGCCTCGATCCTCGGGATCGGCGGTGATGAGATTGTCCAGTCGCTGCTCGACATCATGTATGCCGGGGCGCCCTATACGGTGATCCAGCGCGCGATGCATATTCACCCCACGGTGTCCGAATTGATCCCGACCTTGTTGGGTGATTTAAAATCTTTGGAATAACGCCTAAGCTATAATCCCCGGCCCCGGCCTGCAGCGAAGGCGAGACTTCGATGAAACTGAAACGTTTGCTGGACCGGCCGATAATTTCGCCGGACCTTCACCCCTCGATTGGCGAAAATATTCAGGGGCCGTCGCTCATTCGCGTTCCCGATTGGGTCGCCAACCCCATGGGCCGATATTATCTGTATTTCGCGGACCACAAGGGATCGTATATCCGTTTGGCCTATGCGGATGAACTGGTCGGGCCATGGCGCATTCATGTCCCCGGCAGCCTGCATTTGCGGGACTCGTTGTTTCCCACCGAACCGCCTGAGGCGAAGCCGGGTGATCGCACCGGTTT
This sequence comes from Alphaproteobacteria bacterium, assembly GCA_047631095.1. Classification (GTDB taxonomy): domain Bacteria; phylum Pseudomonadota; class Alphaproteobacteria; order UBA8366; genus JABJJH01. The sequence continues at coordinate 3,038 of JBLHZD010000250.1, read as the reverse complement.
TGAAGACGGTCGATCGATATCCGCAAACCGGTCACACAGTTTTCAGGTTGAAGCCTCCACCCCGCATATCGCTTCGCCCGATGTGCATGTGAATGATCGTGACCATTGCATCGAGATGTATTTTCATGGCCTTGAAGGTTATGCGAAGCAATCCACGCGGGTGGCCTTGTCTGTGGACGGGATTAATTTTGAAGCGCGCCCGGAAGTTTTAGGGCGCACCTATTTCCGCGTGTTTCGCTATGGCGACTATTTCTATGCGTTGGCGATGCCGGGGCAGTTGTACCGGTCGCGCGATCCCTATGGCGGGTTTGAAGTCGGACCGCTTTTGTTCAACAAGGATATGCGCCATTCGGCGGTTCAGGTGCGCGGTGATGCCCTCGATGTTTTCTGGACGCAAGTGGGGCAAGCTCCGGAATCGATTCTGTACAGTACAATCGATTTGAGCGGCGATTGGATGGCGTGGCGCCAAAGTGATCCGGTTGAAGTGTTGCGCCCCGAACATGATTGGGAAGGCGCCGACGCGCCGTTGGAACCGTCTATCCGCAGCACCGCCTACGGCCCTGTAAATCAGTTGCGCGACCCCGCCATTTTCGTTGAAGACGCACAAGCGTATCTGGCCTATGCGGTCGCGGGTGAAAGCGGCATCGCCATCGCGCGGGTCGAAAATTAATCTGGCCTGGCTTAGGTCAGCGCAGGTTTATCGACCGGACGCGCCATGGCGAAGGGAATGCAGACCACCCCCGCCAGCAGCGCCGCCGCCATTACATACCACACCATTGCATAGCTGCCGGTCGCCTCGAACAATACGCCGGCGATCAGCGGCCCCGCGCCGGCGCCGACCCGGATCGCCATATAAATGGGGCCGTAAACGCGCCCGAAGGACGCCTGGCCAAAGACCGCCGCCGTGGCGAGCGGTTGCAGGATGACGATGATTCCCATGGTCAGCCCGAACAACGCCGAGCCAAGGGTCAACCATACGACCGTATCGCCCAGACCCAATATCAAAAACGCCATGGCCTGCAGGGCGAAGACGATGATGGTCCACCAGCGAACAGGCAAGCGTGGACCAATCCACAGGAAAGCGATGCGGCCCACCATGCCCATGATCGTGGTCACGGTTACGACGGACGCCGCACCGAGCAACCCCAGAGAGGATTGAAGGAACAGGACTTGATGCACCAGGTATCCGCCCTGCGCCGTCATCCCCAGCGCAAAACAGATCGACAACCCCCAAAAAGCGACGGTCCGCATCGCTTCGCTAACCTTCCAGTCGCGGCTATCCGCATGGGCTTCGGGTGATTTAACGGGTTCGTTTTCCGGCGCCGCGTCATCGCCATCGGGCTTCAGATCCAATGTCTCCGGTCCCTCTTTCATAACGAATAAAGCGAGGGGAATGATCGTGACGAGGGTGACGATGGCCATCGTGATCCCGCCGCTAAGGACGCCGTATTGTTCGATGACCGCAGCGTTGAGCGGCACAAGGATGGCGCCGCCAAGACCCGCGCCAAATGTCGCCGCCGCCATGGCGCGGGCGCGGTGGCGGACAAACCAGCGCGTAATGATTTTGCCTAAGGTGATGGTATGGATGCAGGCGAACCCGCTGCCCAAAACAAGATAGACGGGCAGGATTTGCCATTCCTCTTGAACCAGACCAAAGCCAATCATCGCAAGCGCGATCAACACCGCGCCGGCTATCAAGACAACGCGCGGCCCCTGTCGATCGACGATGCGGCCCACCCACACCCCGGCGACGCCCGCCCATAGGTGAAACAGAACCGGGCCGATGGAAAGGGTCGCGGGGGACCAGCCGAAGGTTGTGACGTAATAGCCCAGAAAAACGCCCTGGTTAAAAATCGCGACGCCCCAGGTGATGAACGCAACGCCATTGCACGCGGCGACAACGAACCATCCGTAATAGGCGGTGCGAAGCGCTTGGTTGGCTTTGCTAAAACGATTTCGGAAGGGCATTCAAAAACGTCCAAATTTCAAAACTCTTGAAAATGTTCCTGAAATGTTCTATACTCTTTCACAAGGAAGTTAAAGGGTCCAGCTTCAATATTGAAATAGTCTGCGCGCGCGCCCGACTATCGAGTATGGCGGGCGCGTTTGTGAGGTTGTGAGAGGCTCAAAGGGTTCAGGAGCCCGCCGGGTCAAAATGTTAACCCATGTATAGCCATGCTAATGAAATAAAGGGGGCGGCGGGTTTTTAGCGCAGGTGCGCTTCGGGTCAGATGCCTTTTAGATGTGGCGAGTCTGCGTGTTTGTCGCGCAAGCGCTGTGCGGCCTTGCCCAGAAACCGGGTCAGGCGGTCGGCGGGAAAATCGATCTGGGTGAGCGCAATGCCCGTGTCGAAGGTTTCCGCATAATCCTTGATCTCGCCCTCGACGAAATGAAACCGGCCAAAGCCTTCAAAGACGACGCGCTTGCCCTCCGCGCCTTCGACGATGGAAGTGTAGCTGAACACATATTGCGCATAGCCATAGTCGCCGTCGCAGACCGGGTTTTGCATCTCCCAGCGAAAGTCTTTCGCGGTGCCCCAGAAATGTTTGGTGATCATATCGGCGATGGCGGCCCGACCCTGGAACGGGCCGAAGAAGCCATCATGGTAAACCCCGTCCTCGGCGAACAAGGCGCCCAAAGCGGGGCCGTCATTGTTTTCAACGGCGTTGGTGAAGGCGTCGAGCAATTGTGGGAAGTCCATGCGGGTCACTCCAGTTACGGGACGATTTAACCGGTCCAGGCGTCCTTGAATTTGCGCAGCGCCTCGATGTGGTCGTCGATGGTCTCCATGCCGGCGTACATGGTGCGCACGGTAACGTGGGAGGCGCCCATATCGCGCCATTGCTCCGCCTGCGCGGCCCATTCCTGCGATCCGGAATCGCCCACATGCACAGTGCAATCCATGCCGAGCGAGGTGGGGTCGCGACCAGCATCCGCTGCGGCGCTGCGAAACACATCGGCCAGTTTTTGCGCTTCATCGCCTGGTTTCAGGCGCGGGTTGTGGAACCAGCCATCGCCCATACGCCCGGCGCGTTTGA
>JBLHZD010000249.1:0-6323 GCA_047631095.1 Alphaproteobacteria bacterium | reverse complement strand
TCCGCCATCAAGGCCGGAAAAAATGATCTGGCCCGGGCGTTGCTGGCGGAACGAACGGCGGCCAACCCGACCAGCGCCCCGTCATGGGACTTATACGCGGATATCCTGACAAAATGCGGCGTCTCCTCAGACGCTAAAACCGCGCGCGCCAAAGCCGCCGCCCTGCTGGCCGCATAATCGACGGGCCGCATGATCAAAAGGACATCCTCATGGAACTGACGCCGGAACAGATCACGCAATTTGGAGAAGACGGCTACCTGATCTTTCCAGAGCTGTTTTCAGGGGATGAGATTGATTTGTTGCGCGCGGAAGCCGGGCGAGTTTCAAAACTGGAGAATGAATGCATTTTTCGCGAAGGCGAGGCGGGACTGGCGAAATCCATGTTTCGCTTGCATGAAGCCGACGGCCCCACCGCGTCGCCCGCCTATCGCGCGGCGTCGCGAACACCGCGAATTTTGCGGATAGCGCAACAGGCGCTGGGCGACGACGCGCTGTATTTGCACCATTCGAAGGTGAATATGAAGGCGGCCATCGAGGGCACGGCGTGGCCGTGGCATCAGGATTTTGGATCGTGGCGGCTGGATGGCATTGCACGCGCCGATATGGCCACCGTCGCCGTTTTGCTGGACGACGCGACCGAGCTTGGCGGGTGTTTGCATCTGTTGCCGGGTAGCCACCGGGAGGATCGGCAGGATCCGTATTGGGACGACGCCACCGCCTATAAATTATGGGCGGTTGGGCCCTCGAAAATGAAGGATATGATCAAATGCTATCCAGACCCGGTGCGGGTGGATGGCAAGGCCGGGACCGTGGCGATTTTTCACTGTAATCTACTGCATGCCTCGGGGCATAATCTCTCTGCAGAGGACCGTTGGCAGGCTTATTTTTGTTTTAACACCGTTCGCAACCGGCCTGCTGCTGTCGAGGCGCCCCGCCCCGATTATGTTCGTTCCCGCAATTGGGCGCCGATGGAAATTGGTGCCGATGACGCAATCTTGGACCCCGCCGTCACTGGCTAAGATCTTGGCCTGACCTCAATTGGCCTGACCTCAAGGAAAGTACGATATGCCCGTCACCTATGATCCCAAGGCCCGTTTCGACGTCCGCGTGTTCGAGGAAACCTATCTTTCGAACGAACATGGCGAATGGCCGGTTCGCGTGTATCAACCCCAGGGACCGGGCCCGTTTCCCGCCCTGCTGGACGTGCATGGCGGCGCCTGGACGCGGGGCCATTACCACAACAACGAAGACGTGGATAACGCGCTGGCCGCGACAGGCGTGTTGGTTGCGGCCATAGAATTCCGCCAGTCGCCGGACCATCCGTACCCCGCGCAAATTGTGGATGCGAACTTTGGAACGCGCTGGCTGAAATCCCGCGCCGCCGATTTTAACGCCGACGCGGCCACTGTGGGCGGGTTGGGCACTTCCAGCGGCGGGCATACGCTGATGTCCACCGCCTTGCGCCCCAACGATCCGCGATACGCGGCGATTCCGGTTCCCGGTGCAAGCGACGCGGATGCATCTCTGCATTACGCCATGACGGGCTGGCCGGTGCTCGATTCCCATGCGCGCTATATATACGCGCGCGATTCTGGCGAAGACCGCTTGATGAAGTCATCCGAACTTTATTTTGGAAGCGAAGACGTCATGCGCAAAGGCAGCCCGCAACTGGTGCTGGAGCGTGGCGAGCAAACCCATTTGCCGCCGATGATCATTCTGCAGGGCACGAAAGATACCAATGTGCCGCTTAGCATTTCGGAAAATTTCGTCAAAACCTATCGGGCTGCAGGGGGCTCTGTGGAGCGTGAATTGTTCCCCGATATGCCGCACGCCTTCGCCCGTGATCCGGGGCCGGAAACCGATCGCGCGATTGATCTGATGAAGGCGTTTATTGCGCGGCAGTTTGCCTAACGCGGGACGCCCGCATCAGGTATTACAGGCGGCTTTGTTTCCGCTGCGCCGCCGTGGGTAAATCCGCGAGGCGATTCATTTCGCCGCGCTCGAACAATGCCGGGTTTTCCAGAAAATCCAGAAACATGCCCGTCATGTCGTCGCCCCAGAAGACCTCGTTCTCATAGACGAAGGTGGGGATGCCAAACACGCCGCGCTTCAGGGCCTCGTCCGTATTGTCCCGAAGTTTCTGTTTCACCGCCGGATCGTTAATACTGCCCGCCAGATCATCAATACCAAGCGACGCCGCGAGCGAGGCCAGAACCGCCGGGTCCTGCGCATCCAGACCATCGGCCCAAATATGCCGGAAGATGGCGCGGACCGCATCAGGCTGGGAGTCCAGCGCCAGGGTCAGGCGCAACACCGCCAAAGGGTTAAACGGGTGGCGCGGCGGCGCCTTGAAGTCAATGCCGCGCTTGTCGGCGAGCCAATGACAGTAGCGATAGGTCTGGCGGCGTTTTGCGGGAATTTCAGCGGGACCCAGATTGCCCCAATGCGCCAGAAGGCCCGCAAATAAAACGGGGTGCAACGTGACCTCTACATCGTCCGGCAGGCGGTGGAATGATTCGAACTGCAAATAGGCGTAGGGGGACAAATAATCGAAATACCAATCAACAGCGCGTTTCATCATTTCGTTCCACTATCGCTAAGCTTCAAAGGACGACTCGATGCGAGACATAGTCTCTTTATCCAGCGGACCTGCGGCCTCTGCGGCGACGCATTCCGCCAGTTCGACCCGGTTCTTTACGCCAAGTACAATCGTATCAACGCCGTCCATCGATAGCGCGTATTGATGCGCCAGCGCGGCGGCGGAGATCCCAAGCGACGCCGCCAAGGCGCGCAATTTAGCGGCGCGGTTAAAATCGATGACCACGCCATGATCCGCCGGCAGCGCGCGGTCCAGCTTGTCAGTAAAGGCGCCGCCCTGAACTGCGCGAATGCCCATGACGCCGATTCCGTTGTTTTTGGCGGTGGCGATTAAATCGCGCGCCCGTGTGGGGCCGTCGAAATATTTCAACTCACCAATCGAATCGACGGGGTTGGCGATACACTGCACCACAGCCGGGCGCGGCGACCCGGATAGCGCCTCGGTGACTTCATCGGGAATGCCGATGCCGGTGATCCCCCAGGCGCCAATGCAACCTTGCGCGATCAACGCCTCGCAGGCCGGACGAAACTCTTCTACATAAGGAGTCCACCGGGTGGCGGGACGGTCGCCATACGCGCTGGCGTCGTAATCGTCGGGAATAATGTTGGAATGCAAAAGGAGAATATCGACACGCTCGAGCCGCATGCGTTTGAGGCTTTCTTTCAGGCTGACGTCAAGAACCGCTGCGGTCTGTCCTTTGAGCGGCGTGCCAAGCCGACACTTGGTTGTGATGCGCACGCCATCGGGGAGAACGCCATCAAAAGCCTCGCCAATGACCCGTTCGGCCTCTCCCTGTCCATAGGCAGGCGCCATGTCGAGCAGCGTAACGCCAGAGTCTACGGCGGCGCGGACGACCGCGACACATTCTTCGCGTGTGGTCTCGCCCCATAACTGGCCGATGCCACCGCCGCCAAGCGTTAGGGCGCTAACCGGCCAAAGATCGCCGAGATGCCGAGTTTGCATGACGTCGCTCTCCACTTAAGGATTCGATTATGACGCGCCGCTTGTATTAAAGACGGATTTGAGACGAGATCTAAGGTTGGCTTAACGGACGAAGATATGAACTTCGTTCGAATCCGCATCAGGGCTGACCGATGACGACAGCTTCACCCGGTTTGGCGGTAAGCCCATATCCGCAAGCGCGCGCAAAACGCCCTCGGCGTCGCGTTTGGCCTGGGTGCCGCTCAACGCGACTTGCGCCGCGCTGCCCCGTTGCGGGCTAACAGCCAGAATGTCGAAAGACGCATTCGGCTTGCGCTCCAGCGCGCGGCTGACGGCGTTATACAAGGCTTGCTGATAAGCGACGCCCGGACGGTCAAAGCGAATGACGACAAGCGCCTGATCACCCTTGGTCGGGCCTGTTGCTTGCGCTTCGGCGCTGGCCAAGGCCTGACTCTGCGCAAACGCTCGGTTCACAAGACTGGTGCCGTAGAGCTCGCCATTTTTCACCGCCAGCGACATGGTCGTCATGTTACGGCGCTCGTTGCCCACATAGGTGCTCTGGCGCGAGATATCTTCGCTCAGCTCGTTCAACAACCGGTCCACCAAGACGATGGTGCGATGCACTTCGTCTTCCAGAATACGGAGCTGGCGGTGATCTTCATCGACCGCGCCGCTCAACGAATAAGTCGCGCGGACGCTATCCAGCAGCCATGCGGCCATACCAGCTTCGCCCGCAGAGTCGTTCGACAGCGTATCCATTCGGTTCATGCTTTCCGAAATCGCTTCCAGACGTTGCTGGGCTTCGTTCCACTTTTTCACCATGACCGGGTTGCCGGGCGTCGTGCCAACCTGCAATTGACCGTTCATATCTGCGACCAGCGCGTGATATCCGCGCGACGCTGAAGAATTTTCGTTGGTGATCGTCGCCATACGTTGATTCAGCGTGTCGACGGCGGTTTGCAGCTTGCGGAGATCGGTTCGCATTTGACCGACTTTTTTACCGACAAATGTCCCCGTGGTTTGAAACGTATCTACCCCAGCGGCGGATGAACTGGCGAGCGACGGCGTGGCAGCGACATAAGCCGCTGGCGCGGTCGGCGTGCTCGCAGGTTTCGGTTCGGGTATATTAATACGCAATGGCTGCGCTTTAGCGTTGTGCGCGGCCGCGCTTGTGGGCGCTGTACCTGAAATGCTTGGCCACAGGGCGTCGTCGGCGGTCTCGCATCCGGCTAACCCAATTGCGGCGCCTATCAACACCGTGAACGTTCGGTTGAATTTCATACGAATACTTTGCCCCGGCAAAATTTATTAAGCGACTTCATTATACACATGCCCTACTATATGGGTAATCGCTCAATATTCCCCAATTATTCTTCCGGCGGATAATAATGGAGGCCTCCGCAACCGACAAGCAGCATTTCAGGATTCCGCAACAATATGAAAAACCTTCTAATTGGGACTTGCGGCGGACACCGGCTTTAAGTAGGTTCCGAAACCGTAAATGCTGCTGGGTGGTTAATGCCCCGCCGCGCGCCCGTAGCTCAATTGGATAGAGCGTTTGACTACGGATCAGGAGGTTGGGGGTTCGAGTCCTCCCGGGCGCACCAATTATTTTACAAATTATTTCAACTGGTTAGAACTTAATTGTATTTAGGTGACCGTTTGGCGCTTGGTTATTTCGCCAACGTCAACGATGGTTGCGCGGCTATTTTCAGAAATTTCCAACGCGCCTGAATTTGGTGATTTTGTCGTGGCGTGTCGAAAAAAATATCGAATGTCGGCATACTTTACACCTGCGCTGCGCCTTTTTTATTTTCGTAACATATTGAAATACTGAAGTTAAATTAAAACCCCTGTGTGCTGACAGAATGTCGAGGCGCGGGTATTGTCGGGTTTGTTTACAATTTGTTAACAATAGTCGCGACGTGATCCGTACGGGAAAAGTCTTATCGTGTTGTAAGTAATCGTAAAAAAGTATGTGGCACACAAATTGCTTATGTTCCGACACAGTATATTTTTCGGATTATGCTGGTTGTGAAATGGAGCGGAGATATTGGCTGTGCAAATTCCTTTGAAATTCAGATCAGTTTTGGTTGCAACCTTGTTCCTGGTGGCGCCGTTTGGTGCGAGTGCGACGCGGGTTTTACATGAAGGCGCAATCTTCAACGCAAGCGGCGGCGGCGTAAGCTTCTCTTCTTTGCATACGTCAACGGATGGCATGGGACATGGCTCTAACAGAGGAGGTATCTCTGGAGATGTCGCCTATACATGGGAAACGGGCGGCGGAAACCTTGGTACGGGGACGACGATCACCTTTGATCAAGGCGCGACCACCGTTTTCAGTAATAGTTTGTTTGAAGTGGCGCTGTGGACGAGTTCTTCGGTTCTGACTGTCGGCGCAGCCAATTCTGGCCATGGTTCAATTCAGGGCGTTGCAGTGACGCATGATATCAGCGGCGAAATAAATTTCGAAATTCGGCAGATTTCTGGCGCTAACAGTGGCGCCGTTTTGGCTGACACGTTTGAGTTCGACACCATGACGATGGGGCCGGTTAATGGCATTGGTAGCGCGGGCGGTTCGCCAGAATCCTTTAATACCAACGAGCCTTAATTAGAACCCATGGGCCCATTTTCTGCGTCCGATGGACATAATTTTCCAAGGCCGTTCGATGAGCTTGTTCCAGGCCTCACAACAGATTGCGACGATATCATCGTAGGATTCAAATATCCTGTTTGATAACCAATTGTCGCGCATGAACTGCCATATGTTTTCGACAGGGTT
>JBLHZD010000248.1:0-6323 GCA_047631095.1 Alphaproteobacteria bacterium | reverse complement strand
GGTGGTGGTAAGCTTTTGGCATCCTGGATCTCCTTCGTAAGAAATCCTCGATAACCCCACCTGACCTAGATGGCTCTCAAATTATGCACTTGGCTGTTGAATCCGCGTTTATAAAAAAGGCGGGCCTCAGACGTAATGTAATGTTGAGAGACCTCAAATAGCGTGAGATTTGGCTATCCGGATTCATCTGGAATTTCGAGTGGGTTGTGTCCCAATGGCCAAAGCGGAACACTGCGTTACCTCTCGAATGACGGTGGGAGGCGGCGTTTTGGTTTCCCCCGCAGGCGCTCAAGCCTTGGGGATAAAACCTTCTTCCCGTACGGCCCCGTCCTTAATCGTCACGAAGCTTGAGGGCGCAACCTCGCGCCAGTCTTCGTGGATCGAGGTCAGCGGTTCGGACAAACCGTCATCGCCGCGCCGCCTTTACCGCTCAGATACAGGCTCAGGAAAATCGATTCACTGCCGGTTGCGCTTTTGCGGGCGCCGTACCATCCCAGCGCGAACTCGTGGCCATTGGTTGTGGTCCGCCACCCTCGGGTTTACGGCGCCTTGCTTCTTGGTCGCAGGTATCAAAATAGGGATTATTATTTTGTATATGGATTTTAATATGTATATATGAAATTAACCTATGAAATTGGACACGCTGCAAACCAAGCTCAAAGGAATGATCGCATGAACTTTAAGTTCCACCATCTGAACCTGTGCACCGACAACCTGCCGAGACTGACGGCGTTTTATCAGGGGCTGTTCGCGCTTGGCACAATTCGCGACGAAGAGCACTCCCGCGTGAACGCGGAAAGCACCACAAGCGGGTATAACGGGAAGGTCGATTTCCTGAGCGATGGCGCAATCGAATTTCATTGGGCCGAACGGGACATCAATACGGGGTTCAAGATGAATCAGATTATAAACCCCATGTCCCGGGGGCATTTCTGTTTCCGTACTGATGATATCCTTGGCTTCAAACGCAAGCTCGACGAGATGGGCATCGCCTACTCCGACTATGGGAAATGGGCCATTGCCGGTTGGTATCAGATATTCCTTCAGGATCCCGACGGGAACGTCGTCGAAATTCACCAACCGGCAATGTAGATGGCGACGCCCAAACGAGGAAGCCGGCCGACGGAAACGGACGCCCCGAATTATGCCGCGCCCGCCCTTGAAAAGGGTCTCGACATCATCGAGATGTTATGCCGGAGCGAGAGGCCCCTGTCGCAGAAGGAGATTGCATTGGCGCTGGGGCGCAGCGTGAGCGAGATATACCGAATGCTCTCCTGCCTCGTGAGCCGCAACTATATCGCCGAGATTGACGACAGCTATTACGTCACCATGAAGCTATTCGGGCTCGTTCACATAAATCCGCCGACCCACCGCTTGCTGCTGGAGGCGGCGCCGCTCATGGAAAGGCTGTCGAGCGACCTCGAGCAGTCCACTCATCTGACGGTCTACAACCAGGGCAGACAGGTGGTGATCGCAAAAGTCGATTCGCCGAGCAGCATGGGCTTCAGTGTCCGCGTGGGCGCAGAACTCGATGTGCTTGTATCGGCTTCCGGCCAGGTTCTTCTGGCCTTTCAGACTTTGGAGACGCGAAATTTACGCATAGAAGAAGCCACTCGGCGCCGACCAGATCAAACAGAGTCGCGTATTGGACCCATTCTCGATGCTGTGCGCGCCTGCGGGTTCGCATCTATTGAGAGCGTTCAGGTGCGCGGCCTCCAGACGGTAAGTTTTCCGATACTGGATTCGCAGGGTCACGCCATGGCCGCGTTGACGGTGCCGTACGCCGAGCGCATCGACCAGCCGCAGCGGAAAAAAATTCCCGACGTCCAGAAAGCCTTGGGTGCGATAGCGCGCACGGTAACCGAACGACTCGGCAGCGCGGCGCCGGCTCAAACGGTTTAACGGTAAAACGCACATGCTTCTCAAGGATAAGGTTTGCATTGTTGTCGGGGGCGCTTCACGCCGGAGCATCGGGTACGCAGTCTGCGAACTGTTCGCCCGCCACGGCGCCACGGTGATTGCCGTTGACATTGCCATGGATTATGACGCCGCCACCGCGATTGAAGCGTCGATCGAAGACGCCATTCAGCGACGGCCCGACATCCTCGGCCTCAAATGCGACATCCGCAGTTATTCGCAATGCGAACAGATTGCACGCGAGACCGTCGCGCGATACGGGAGGATTGATTGTCTCGTAAACTGCGCCGGAATCGTCAACGCGAATGCGATGCTGGCGATTAACGAGGCGGACTTCGACCAGATGATGGATGTTAACCTCAAGGGCGCCTTCAATATTTGTAAGAGCGTTCTAAATTTCTTCGCCGCGCAAAATTCCGGGGTCATTGTAAACGTCGCCTCCGTTGCCGCCCAACGGGGGGGCGGCCTTGTTGGCGGCGCGCATTATGCGGCCTCCAAGGGCGGCGTCGTCAGCCTCACGCGCGCTATCGCGCGGGAGTTTGGTCCGAAGGGCATCCGCGCAAACGTCGTTTGCCCTTCGATGACGCAAACAGCAATGTTGGACGATACCGTCACGCCAGAGATGTTTGAGGACATCGTTGCCGCCATCCCGTTGCAGCGCGCCGGGCGCCCTTCGGACATTGCGGGCGCGTGCCTTTTTCTGACCTCAGCGCTATCGGCCTACGTAACCGGCGCGACAATAGACGTGAATGGCGGAAGTCATATTCACTGAGCAGGTATAACCTTCAAACTATAATTCCGTGGTTGTCGCGCCGCGCCGCACTACATATGGAGCGACTTGTCATTCCCGCCTGTCAGGCGCCGGGAAGCACAAAGCGTTCTTCCCGGACGACCCCATCCCGGATTGTCACGAAGCTCGACGGCGCAACCTCGCGCCAGTCTTCGTGGATCGAGGTAAGGGGTTCGGACAAAACCGTCAACGCCGCGCCGCCCTCTCCGCCCAGATACAGGCTCGGCGCGTATTCGTCGCTGGAATATCGGATCGCATAAATCGTGTCCCCGTCGCTCGCCACGGCGGTTAGTCGCAACGGTGCGGTGATTGCGGCCTCAACCATCACCGCGCGCACCGTGGCGATGGTTTTTTCAAACGCCGCTTTCGGGTCGTCCCGCAATCCGTTGGAGAGCAGGTTCAGGAAAATTGATTCACTGTCGGTCGCGCCCCTGCGGGCGTTATAGAATTCCGGGGCGATTAGGCAATCGACGCCGTGGCGAATTTCGTCATAGCCGCCGATCTGGCCGTTATGCATGAACAGCCATTTTCCATAGCGGAACGGGTGACAGTTATAGCGTGAGATTCCGCCGGTGGTGGACGCGCGGACATGGGCGAAAATAACCGGCTGGAGACTTGTTCCGCGACGCTTTTAAGATTGTCGTCGTTCCAGGCCGGGTGAACATCGCGAAACAGGCCGGGCTCGTTGCGATCGCCGTACCAGCCCAGCCCGAACCCGTCGCCATTGGTCGGCGTCGTCCCCAGCTGCGCGGCCATGCTCTGGTCGATCAGCGAATTCTCGGCTTCAAAAAGAAAGTCTTCCGGGTGAATGCCCGGTCCGGAATAGGCGAGCCAACGGCACATGGTTTATCCCTTCGCCACTTTTACAAATCTTTAAAGCGCGCGTCGCGCCACGCAATCGCCGCCTTCAGCCCGGCCTCTTTGCGGATCCGGGCGAATTCCTTCTTCTCCCAGGACGGCGTTGAATTAATCTCCACATCAACGTCCAGACCCATCGCCAGCGCCTGGCGCATCCCCATGATTTCATAACTCCGGTTGATCGCCTCCTTGGTGCGCAGGACCGAGACACTGGACGCCTTCGCGACCTTGCGCGCCAGGGTCAACGCCGCGTTCATTTCCTCTCCATCGGGGACGACCCGGTTGACCAACCCCATGCGCAAGGCGTCCGCCGCGCTGATGCGATCCTCCCCGGTCAGCAGAATTTCCTTCGCCTGTTTGGGCCCGGTGACCCAGGGAAACAACATCGCCACCGCCCCGGTGCCAAAGCGCACTTCCGGTTCGCCAAACCGTGCGCTCTCCCCCGCCACGGTCATGTCGCAAGCCAGCGAAACCTCGAACGCGCCCGCGATGCAATAGCCGTGCACGGCGGCGATGGTCGGTTTCGGCGAGTTCCAGAATTTTGTGATGAAGTCGAATTGCAGGGTCATCTGCGCGCGCACCTTGTCGACCGTATCCAGCGTGCGCTCGGCGGCGGCCTTGAGATCGAAGCCGGGGGAAAACGCGCGGCCCGCGCCAGAGACGACGACGACGTCCACCTCGTCATCCTCGGCGAAGGCGTCGAGCACGGCCATCGACTCGATCATCAATTCATTGTTGAAGGCGTTCAGCCGATCCGGCCGATTGAACTGCATCCGGCCGATCCCGTCGGCCTTTTCCGTTAAAATCAAGGGTTCGGTCGCGCTCATGGGCCAATATCTCCTGACTGATTAAGGAAACATCATGCCCGTGTGGCGCAGGCTTCGCAATTGATCGCGTGGCCGCGCGGGGTCTAGGCCGCGGCGGCGACCGCCAGGGAGTCCGGCATCCGGCGGGCGCGGCGGTATAGCGTTAGCGCAATGGCGATATTCAGCGCGTTGAACGCCAACGCGTTGGCGAAGGCGATGGTGTAAGACCCGGTCAGATCATAGATCACACCCGCCATCCAGCCGCCCAGCGCCATGCCCAATAATGTCGCCAGCATCGAGGTGCTGACCCGCCACCCGGCGTCGCGCCTGGGAAACACCGCACGCGCGATCAGGGCGTAGGACGGCACAATCCCGCCCTGGGACAGGCCAAACGCGGCCGAGGCCAGATACAGGGCGATGAGCGTGTCGGAAATCAGGAAGGTCGGCAACACCGCCATTTGCAGGGTGGAGCCCAACAACAAGGTGCGGAACCCGCCGATCCGGTCGGAAATCCAGCCCGAGGTCAACCGGCTGATGATGCCGAAGCCCAGCATCAAGGACAGCATCTCCGCGCCGCGCGCCGCCGCATAGCCAAGATCGACCGCAAAAGCGACAATATGGACTTGCGGCATCGCCATGGCGGCGCAACATCCGATACCCGCCAGGCAAATAAGAGATTGCAGGCCGTTGGGCGAAAATCCGAGCGGGCGCGAGGCTGCGACCTCTGGCGAGACGGAATTCGTTTCGATTCCGAAATGAGGAGGCTTGCGATACAGAACCGCGACCAGCGGCGGCATGGCGCACGCCGTGAAAATGGCCATGCCGGTAAAGGTGTCCCGCCACCCGTAGAGATCGATGAAATGCTGCATGATCGGCGGCCATACGGCGCCAGCCATATAGCTGCCCGAAATGACAATGCCGACCGCCATGCCGCGCCGTGCGGTGAACCAATGGGAAATATCCGCGACAAGGGGACCAAACGTGGCCGAGGCGCCAAACATGCCCGCCAACACCCCCATGGCGACGCTCAGCGCGCCGATATTGGGCGCATGGGCGGCGGCCAAAAACCCCAGCGGCACCGATAGCGCCGCGACCATATTGGGGATCATCGCGCCCCACCAGTCGGCGGCGCGCCCCATAATCAGACCACCCAACCCAAACCCGCACATAAACGCCATATACGGCGCCGTCGCCATCGCGCGCGTCACGCCAAACTCGTCAGCGAACTCCTTCAGGCCAATAACATTGGCGTACATCGTCGACCCAGCGACGGCCATCAGGACAAACGCGACGATCAGCCGCAAAACGGGATAGGACAACACCGGCGGTATCCTTGTGTGGGCGAAAATATAGGAGGAGAAGCCAAACCCTAAATAGGCCGGTCGGGTGGGTGCGGCAAGGGGGCCGTTAAGCAGCTGCATCTGTGCAGCACATCCCTACGATAGTCGAACACAGCCCTATACAAAATCAACCTGCAAGCAGGGGATCGCAAGCGGCCCAATTTTGACGGTTCTGCTTATCGCCTCTCTACGTCATGGCTTTGGGGTTGCACTGAAAACAGACGCGACGAGAAAACCGGACTGCTTGCTGTCCGGTTAATGCGTGAGGGGTTCCCTAAAAACAGGTCCAAGAAAGAAAAAGGGGTTTACAGGTAACGGTGAGTACGATTGACGTCATTCGTCATATATACTGGGCTGGTTAGCAGATGATTAGAAGTTACAGAGATAGAAAAACAGAAAGCTTCGCTCGGGGTGATTTCGTCCAGGCGTTTCAGGGTTTCACCGATCAAGCAGGGCGTCGATTGGCGATTTTACACGCCGCGACATCCCTTAGAGTCCGTCCGGAAAGTTCATGCGTTTAAACAAATCTTTCTCATCATCAGACGAATTGACGCCAAGAGAAGGAAGGCTCGGGCGGTTCTGTTGTGGTTTTCAAAATCTTTGGCGAGACGG
>JBLHZD010000247.1:0-6397 GCA_047631095.1 Alphaproteobacteria bacterium | reverse complement strand
GCCGATATCTACGGCAATTTTCGTTTGCGCCAAACCCCTCCTCTTAAGGGCATAAATCTGGCTACGTTGGTCTCGGGTCAGGTGGTGGTAAGCTTTTGGCATCCTGGATCTCCTTCGTAAGAAATCCTCGATAACCCCACCTGACCTAGATGGCTCTCAAATTATGCACCTGGCTGTTGAATCCGCGATATAATTCGCCAAAAGAAATTTCCACAACCTGTCGACGAGGCGGGGGTGACCGCATCGTGGCGGGAGCGGGGTTATTCCTGTCATCACTTTACGGATCCGCCAGGCCAAGAGTGGAATGGATTCGTCCATACCACGAATGAACTGGTGACGCTGCTGGAGGGCGCGCTGGCGTTGACGATTGGGGAGACAAGTTGCACGGCGGGCCCTGGTGATGAAGTGTTTATTCCGCGCGACGCCGTGCATTCGGTGAAAAATATTCACACCGGGACAACTCGCTGGATGTTTGGCTACGATTAAGCCCGCCTTTGCCGTTCGCGAGCTGTGTTGGAACCGCTGCTCAATCGAACATTTTGACGTTTTTTGCGAGGTCGTAGGCCTGCTCCGTATGGGATTCAGGATCCCACTCGCTGCGTTCCACATCAAAGAAATCGCCGCCATAAACGTGAATCGCGCCGGTGAAGCGCTTCAAGGGGTTTGTGACCGAATGAATGATGTCGCGGCCTAGTGGCGCGGCGTCCGATACGCCCAAAGAGCGTGCGCCCGCAGCTTCGATATAGCCATTTTTCGCATCCGGTACGCGGCGCCAATATATGTTGTCTTCACGCCCTGTATAAACACCAATAGCCGTCCACATTTCGTGATTATGCGGCAGGATCGTCATAAACGGCGACCAGACCACATTAATGATGGTCAAATCATCGCCGTGGTAAATTTTATGCACGCCGCCGGATTGGGGCTCGCCCAGCGTTTTTAAAACAACGTCAGGCTCGGATACGGCCCGCGATACAATTTCGTGCACGGCTGTGTGATTATCTGTTTCCGCAACCGCCGCGCGGCAATCTGAGATGAATTGATAGGTATCGAACATGACGAGCCTCCACATATCAAGGGTTGCGCATATGTGAGCAGTGAACACGACCTCTCAGGAGATGTCCACTATAGGTTCGAATTCTCTCTGGCGCACCATTTCCAAGGTATTGATTTTACGCTAAAAATTATTCCTTCTGACCTCTAAAATAGCCTCTAGGTTTCGTGCCCTGCTGTTATTTAATAATATTTTCGGTCCTAATCCTATTAGGCCAATTCATTATTATACCTCGTCAACCATCCAGATATTGGCAATCATTGCCATTTCATGCCATTCTATAAAATATAGGAATGGAGATTTCAAATATGGCTACAATGAATGTATCACTGCCCGACGCCATGAAAGACTGGGTCGAAGTGCAGGCTCAGTCCGGTCGCTACGGCAATGCAAGCGATTATGTGCGCGATCTCATTCGCCACGATCAAGAGCGCAAGGATAAAATCGCCCATATGCAAACACTGGTAGATGAAGCGCTAGAAAGCGGTATCAGCGATAAGTCTGTTGCTGAAATTCTAAAACAGACTCGCGCGGCGGCAAAGGATTCATAAGGAGACTATGCTCTATAAACTCAGTGTCAAAGCCGAAGAAGATCTCATCCACGCATACCGTGAAGGCGTTGGGATGTTCGGTACGACACAAGCCGAAAAATACTACGCTGGCTTGGAACGCGTATTTCAATTCCTTTCGTAGACACCCAAAGCGGCTAGAGAACGTACCGAAATTACGCCACCTGTTAGGATACATCCCTATCAATCACATATCATCGTTTATCTGATTGACGACAAAGGCGACATCTTAATTCTTCGTATTCGCCATAGCAGCGAAGACTGGGAAAACGACTCAGTTTAATGTTTATGGCGAAGGGTCGTTGTAGTCTGGGAGCGCCTCTAAAATAGCGCTCCATCGCGCGAATTCTTCGAACAAGCGGTTCGAGCTTTCTCCCTCCGGGCGCGCGCTAGGCGTCTTTTCGGGCCAAGCCGAACATTGCGAGTGCGCTGCAGGGACCAAGTACCCCGATAACAATGCACATGGCCCAGGGCGTGCCGTCGTTCAACGTGCTGACCGCCTGGCTCGCCAGCGCGCCGCAGCCAAACTGTAGCGCGCCGAAGACCGACGCCGCCGCGCCCGCGTTTGCGGGAAAGAGCGCCATCAACCGGGACACGCAATTCGCTGACAAAAAGCCCAGAGATCCGACGGTAAACAGGAGCGATATGACAATTGCGGGAAGCCCGCCGAAACCGGTCAGGCCAACAAACAAGAGAGACAGCGCGCCGCTCATATGGATCAGTACGCCAATGCGCGCCATCCGCTTCACCCCGTATTTCGGAACGAGGCGGCTATTGGTGAAATTCGCCAACATGATGGACAGGATGTTGCAGCCAAAGAGCATCCCGAAATATTCCGGGGGTACTTTAAAATACTCGATATAAACGAAAGGCGACCCCGTGATATAGGCGAACATGGCGCCAAAGGCCGCCGCGGCGCCGAGACCGTAGCCCAAGGCGATTCGATTTGTCAGAATACGGCCATATGCGAGAAAAGCGTCGCTGAAACGCATGACGCGACGCTGCGCTGCTGGATGGGATTCCGGTATCCGCCACAGGACCGCCGCCAGACACGCGAGACCAAACAATGATTGGAAAACGAATATCGCCCGCCAATCAAACCACAGTAATATTTGCCCGCCAATGGACGGGGCGAGAAGTGGCGCTGTCGACGTGATGAGCGCCATGATGGACAGCATGCGCGCCGCCTGATTTTGGCCAAAACGGTCGCGCACGATGGCGCGCGCCAGCACGGACGCCGCACCGCCGCCAAACGCCTGAAGAAAACGAAACCCGGTCAGCATCGTAATATCTTGCGCGAGCGCGCAGGCGATGGTGGCGAAGATGAATAAAATTATCCCCGTCAGTAATACGGGCCGCCGACCGTATCGATCAGACAAAGGGCCATAAATTAGAATGCCAAGGCAAAATCCGGAGAAAAACGCCACCAGCGTGCGCTGCACGGATTCATCGCTGGCGCTTAAACTGCGCGCAATTTCCGGCAAGCTTGGCAGATACATATCAATTGCGACGGGGCCAAATGCGGCGAGTGACCCCAGAATCACAATCAGCAGGCCACCGTTTACGGCCCCGGCGGGCGAGGTATTATTTACGGGCGCGGTCAATCGATGAAGACTTTCGAAAATTTGCTTGATTTAAGACGTCGGTATCCGACGCATGAGGCGTACTATCATAGGCGAAGTTTGGCGGGCGTAGAGCTGACGATGTGGTGAATTGATGCGCTGCACCAATGCGCCAATTCGAGGGGAGATTCTACGCCTTGGCGGCTTCTTTTATCAAGTCGGCGGCGCGTTCCGCTATCATAATGACCGGCGCGTTGGTGTTACCGGATACCAGCGTCGGCATGATAGAGGCGTCAATAACCCGTAACCCCTCGATGCCGCGGACTTTCAATTGATCATCAACGACGGCCATAGGGTCGCTGCCCATTTTGCAGGTGCCGATGGGGTGAAACACGGTCTGGCCGTTGTCGCGGGCGAATTGCAGCCATTCCTCATCGCTCTGGATGGCGTCGCCGGGCGTCATTTCATAGGCGCGATACTTGTCCATCGCCGGGTTTTCAACGATTTGGCGCGCTAGCTTCATGCCGGAAATAAGAGTCGTGCGGTCTACTTCTTCGGAAATGAAATTCGGTCGGATCGCCGGCGCGGCTGTCGGCGCGGCGGATTTGATGTGAATCGACCCTTGGGATTCGGGCCGCAACTGACACACGGCCATCGTCATGCCGGGTTCCGTATCGAGCGTCCGGTCCGCTGCTGACGCATAGCTGGCATGGGCGAAATGATATTGAATATCGGGCCCGGCGACTTCGGGGCGGGTTTTGACGAAGCCAAACCCGATGCCGGCGGTCAGCGTCAATATTCCCCGGCGTTGGGTGTAATATTTGAAGAGCTCTTTGAGCATGGACAGGCCGCGCGTTTGCTCATTCAGTGTATTTTTGGTTTTGACTCGCCAGTTCATGCGCGGGGTGAAATGGTCGCGTAAATTTTCGCCGACGCCGTTTAAGTCGTGCTGAACTTCGATACCAAAGGATTTTAACAGCTCTGGTTGTCCGATCCCGGAGAGTTCCAGAATCTGCGGCGATTGAATGGCGCCGGCGGATAACAAAACTTCCGCCCCGGCGGTCGCGGTGCGGGGTTGGCCATTAACGGTGTACGCCACGCCTGTCGCGCGCTTGCCGTCGAGAATGACCCGTTCCGCCAGCGCGTTAGTTTCGATGTGAAGGTTGGGTCGGTTTTTCGCGGGGTCCAAAAAGGCCCGCGCCGTACTCCAGCGTTTGCCGTCACGCTGGGTGCATTGGTAATAGCCGAAGCCTTCCTGCTCTCCGTCGTTGTAATCGGAATTGCGCGGAAATCCTTCGGCTTCGCCCGCGTCGACGAAGGCGTCGATAATTTCGTGGCGCTCATACATATCGGCGACGTTCAGCGGGCCGTTTTCGCCGCGCGCTTCATCACCGCCACGTTCGAAATTTTCCGATTTTTTAAAGTAAGGCAGGACAGATTCGTAGGACCAGCCGCGATTGCCAAGCTGTGACCATGTGTCGTAATCCAAGGGCTGTCCGCGAACATACAACATCCCGTTGATGGAACTGGAGCCGCCCAGGGTTTTCCCACGCGGGATGGGGATGGTTCGGCCATTCACGTTGTCTTCGGGCTCGGTTTCAAAGCACCAGTTAAAATTATTGTTGTTGAGCAGTTTGCTAAACCCGGCGGGGATGTCGATCCACATGTTCTTGTCCTGGCCGCCCGCCTCGAGCAGCAGAACCTTATTAGCCGGGTTCTCGCTCAACCGGTTTGCGAGGACGCACCCGGCGGAGCCAGCGCCAACGATAATATAATCATAATCCGCCATTTTAATTTTCCCCGAATCTGAATTGAATACCTAAATTTTAATATCTGATTTATTTAATCAGGCACGAATACAGGTTGCGACGAAGTTCATCAAGGCGCGGCGGGTTTATGGCGGTTTCTATGCGGTCCGGGCGCCGGAATTCGAATGCAGATGTGTCCAGACCTTTTATTCCCGATGCGCATCTATTAGACTGGCGAAAATCACAGTCATTTGAAACGTGGGGCCATGGCCCGACGTGAATTAGGGGGGGCGCCGTGAGCGATTCAGACAACATCATCGTCGATACAACAATGCGAATATTTCAGGACCTTTGCGATCCGCAGACGGTCAATAACGCGGCCGATGAAAGTTGGAAGCAACCACTTTGGGATGCGCTGGAAGAATCCGGCTTGACGCTTGCATGGGTGTCAGACGAATTGGGCGGCGCTGGCGTTGAGGTCACGGATGGTTTCGATATTTTGCGCGTCTCGGGAATGTTCGCGTCTCCTGTGCCGTTGTGCGAAACCCTGCTGGCGGGCTGGTTGTTGGCCAGCGCCTCGATGCAGCCGCCGACAGGCGCTATGACGATTGCGCCGCAGCGCGCCGATGATCGGGTGAGCCTGAACGCAGATGGAACCTTGTCGGGAACCGCGCGGCAAGTACCGTTCGCCGCTGATGCGGATCATATCGCTGTGCTCGCTTATAACGGCGACGTTCCGATGATCGCGCTGGTGGCGGCGTCGTCCTGCTCGATTGAGGCGGGCGTCAGCATTGCGGGCGACAATCAAAACACGGTGGTTTTCGATGGTGCGACGCCGTTGGACTGTCAGCCCGCGCCCGACGGTGTTGATGCGCGGACCCTGCATATGATGGGCGCTGCGGCGCGGTCTTCGCAAATTGCGGGCGCGCTGGAATCCGCCCTGGCGATATCAGTCGCCTATGCAAAAGAGCGTGAGGCGTTTGGGCGCCCTATCGGAAAGTTCCAGGCGGTTCAGCACAATCTTGCGGAATTGGGATGCGAGGCGGCGGCGTCCAATGCGGCGTCCAGCTCAGCGGCGTCCGCCGTTGCTGAAGCACTGGCCATGGGCGGCGCTTTTAGTTCCGGTATTATCCTTGAAGTCGCGGCGGCGAAAATCCGCACGGGCGAGGCGGCGGGCAAGGGCGCTGCCATCGCGCATCAGGCCCACGGCGCCATTGGATTTACAAAGGAACATGTCCTGAACCGGTTTTCGCGGCGCCTTTGGGCGTGGCGCGATGATTTTGGCAGCGAGAGCGCCTGGGCGGTTCAGCTTGGTGAAATGGTTGCAGCCAATGGCGGCGACGAGCTCTGGCCGCTTCTGGCGTCCCGCTAGCGCGATGAGCACGGGACACCATAGAAGCGATACACAAGAGAAGCGACACACAAGCGATGAGACCTTGAGATAAGGAAGATCGATTATGAGTA
>JBLHZD010000246.1:0-6415 GCA_047631095.1 Alphaproteobacteria bacterium | reverse complement strand
CGCCAAACGCCACAAGCCGTAATGAGAAGGGAGAACGGTCCATGGCGATTGCGAGCAACGCCAATCCCGTCATCAAGAATGCGCGTTGCGTGGGTATGGTGCCACCGGACATCAGCATATACCCAAAGGCGCCAATCAGAGCCATCAGCGCCGCAATTTTCTTTATAGGCCATCGCAACGCCACGGGCTCAAAACACGCCAGAACCGCGCGCGTTACGAAAAACAAGATTGTCGCGACCAACCCAAGATGGAGCCCGGATATTGCTAGAGGATGGGCTAACCCTGCATCTCGCATGTGCGACAAAGCATCCGAGGGGATTGCGCTTCGGTCACCTGTGATGAGCGCCGCCGCGGCAGCGCCAGACACACCAGGAAGCGCCGTGCGAATACGATCAGAGATCGATTGTCTAAATCGTCTCAGCTTTATTAAGCTCGTATCCTGGTTTTCAGTTTCATTCTGGGCCCCTGCTCTCGCGCGCCCCATCGTAAACCCAACGCCGCCAATTCCCATAAACCAAAACCGTCGCTGAAAATCAAAACCACCGGGCAAGTACGGACGACCAGGCGGCGATAGTTTGGCGAAGAGATCAAGCGTTTCGCCAACGACAGGCGAATCCATCGGATGCAATCGTATTCGGACTCGATGCGGCGTCTCAGTCGCTGGCACGCCCCGCAATCTTACTTGTTCCAGAACGACTCGGGGGCCCCGCGGTAATCGTTCGAGACTCATGACCTTTCCTGTGACAGGACCCGGCCCATACGATTTGGCCAGCACCGGCGCCGCCACGAAATTTGTCTTTAATTGCGCCACGCAAACGCCAAGGCTCATTAGGCCTGCCGCGCTCGCGATCAAATAGATAGCCGGGTTTCTCCAACCGAGCCAAAGGATGAACGCGCTGATCGCGAGCGCGATTGGCGCGACCCAGGTTTCGGGTTCTACGGGCAGTGCGAAATATCCACCCACGCCAATTCCAAGGATAACCGGCGCCCATAAAAACCAGCGTTCATGCTCTGATAATATCGCGGACCCAACGCGCCGAAGCGCTTCACCACCCTGCACAGTAGGCCAGTTCGTAAAACGACTCTTATCTGAGACAAACCTATGATCCACCATTCCGCCAATTTATGGTGCAGACAGCTTTCGCGACAAGCGTTCATCATCCCCCTCCGTGACTCTCGACCATGTTGGTTTTGATCCGATGTGATATTTCATGCTAAGTCCGCGTTCGTTCCAACCAGTACCGGTCCGATGCGGTCCTGCAGATATTTTAATAGAGGAAACGAATTATGACTGTTGTGACGCGATTTGCGCCATCGCCAACTGGCTTTCTCCACATAGGCGGCGCCCGCACCGCGCTCTTCAACTGGCTGTATTCCCGTCACCATCAAGGTCGTTTCATGCTGCGCATCGAAGATACGGACCGGAAACGGTCCACGACGGAGGCAATTGACGCGATCCTGGCTGGGTTGAAATGGTTAGAGCTCGATTGGGATGGAGATGCGATTTTCCAATCACATGGCATAGAGCGCCATAAAGCAGCGGCGCAAGAGCTGCTGGAGTCCGGCAAGGCATATTACTGCTATTGCACGCCGGAAGAGTTGCAGGAAATGCGCGACACAGCGCGGAGCGAAGGCCGGTCAATTCGCTATGATGGTCGCTGGCGCGACCGGGACCGCGCAGACGCGCCTGCCGGTGTCGCGCCTGTCGTTCGCCTGAAAGCGCCGCAAGAAGGTGAAACAATCATCGACGACCAGGTACAAGGCCCCGTGCGCGTCGAAAATACTCAGCTGGATGACATGGTACTGTTGCGCAGCGACGGGACGCCGACATATATGCACTCCGTCGTCGTTGATGATCATGATATGGGAATCACCCATATAATTCGAGGTGACGATCACCTCACCAACGCCGCCCGGCAAACACAGCTCTTCGCCGCCTTTGGGTGGAACACGCCCACATTCGCGCACATTCCGCTTATTCACGGTCCCGACGGTCAAAAACTGTCCAAGCGACATGGCGCCTTGGGAGTCGAGGCCTATCGCGATATGGGGTACCTGCCTGCCGCGCTCCGAAATTACCTGCTACGCCTAGGCTGGAGTCACGGCGACGATGAAATCATCGACACAAAACAAGCAATTGAGTGGTTTGATTTGGGATCGGTCGGTCGGTCGCCTTCGCGGATGGATTTTGCTAAGCTCGAGAGCGTGAACGCACATTATATCCGAGAGAGTGCGCCTGAAGCCCTCGTCGACCTCATGGCGCAACCAATATCAGATAAAACGGGCGAACCCTTTGGAGATACCGCGAGAGCCCGAATCACAGCCGGCCTGGAGGGGTTGCGTCAACGCGCAAAAACGATGAACGAGCTTGTTGAATCATCCCTTATATATGTCCAACGACCAGTATTTCCGCTTCAACATGCGAAGGCTGCGCGACTTCTGGAAGGACAAGGCGCCATTTTAGTACAAAAGGCTTCCAGCACCTTAGCGTCGATTGAGAATTGGTCGGAAGACTCAATCGAAGCTGCGATTCGAAGTGTGGCCGATTCTCAAGAGCTTGGGTTTGGCAAAGTCGCCCAGCCGCTCCGCGCCGCTCTGACGGGATCAAACGTGTCGCCAAGCATTTTTGAGGTCATGGCCGCCCTTGGAAAAAGCGAGACCCTGGAACGCTTGAAAGCGGCCTTCTGACCCTGTTTTGTATGCCCGTATTTGATAAAGTTCGACTTTCCCAGTATAATGGTTTCACATTTTGGAGACGGTGAAACGGGAGGGGAATGTGTCGCACCCGCATTGTCGTACTTCCAAAAAATTATAGAAAACAATGAGAAAGGGTTGCTATGAGCGACAATGCTAACGATGATTCGGGTAATGAATACGTTACGCTCGTTGATAACAGCACGGGCAAGAAGTTCAATTTCCCACTAATTCCAGGAACGACCGGCCCTAAGGTTATCGACGTTCGCACATTGTACCGGGACACCGGATATTTCACCTACGATCCGGGTTACACCTCAACAGGGTCTTGCCAGTCGGAACTCACCTACATCGATGGTGAAGAAGGCATTCTAATGCACCGCGGCTACCAGATTGAGGAGCTAGCGGAACAAAGCGACTTTTTGGAGCTATGCTATTTGCTCCTGAATGGTGAACTGCCGTCCAAGGACGAGCGTGCAAAATTTGAGACGACGATCACTTACCACACCATGGTGCATGAGCAATTGCTCAACCTTTTCCGGGGATTTCGCCGGGACGCGCATCCAATGGCGATTATGGTCGGCGTCGTCGGCGCCTTGTCATCATTCTATCATGACTCAACCGACATCAATGACCCGAAGCAACGCATGATTGCGTCGCACCGCCTCATCGCCAAAATGCCAACTATGGCGGCGATGGCGTATAAATATTCGATCGGGCAACCGTTTATCTATCCCCGAAATGACCTGTCCTACGCCGAAAACTTTCTTCATATGATGTTCTCGGTGCCAGCGGAAGATTATAAGGCGACCCCTGCGGTTGCCCGAGCAATGGACCGAATTTTCTTGTTGCACGCCGATCATGAGCAAAATGCATCGACATCGACCGTTCGGCTGGCTGGTTCTTCCGGCGCGAATCCTTTCGCCTGTATCGCGGCGGGTATTTCCTCGCTTTGGGGCCCCTCGCACGGCGGCGCCAATGAGGCTGTCCTCGATATGTTGGCCCAGATCCCGTCCAAAGATCAGGTTGGCACCTTCGTGAAGAAGGCCAAAGACCCGAACGATCCATTCCGTTTAATGGGCTTTGGGCACCGGGTTTATAAAAACCATGATCCCCGCGCGACAGTTCTCAAAGCGAGCTGTCACGAAGTTCTGGAAGAATTGGGCGTCAAAGATGAGCCTCTGCTTGAAATCGCCATGGAGCTGGAAAGAATTGCGCTTGAGGACGAGTATTTCGTCGAGCGTAAATTGTTCCCTAATGTCGAT
The DNA here is from genome assembly GCA_047631095.1 of Alphaproteobacteria bacterium. Lineage (GTDB taxonomy): Bacteria > Pseudomonadota > Alphaproteobacteria > UBA8366 > JABJJH01. The sequence continues at coordinate 2,456 of JBLHZD010000246.1, read as the reverse complement.
TTTTATTCCGGCATTATCCTCAAAGCGCTCGGCTTTCCGACCTCCATGTTCACGGTTCTGTTCGCCGTCGCACGGACCGTTGGGTGGATTTCCCAGTGGAAAGAAATGATTGAAGATCCGTCACAGAAAATCGGACGGCCACGTCAATTGTATAACGGCCCGACAGCTCGTTCCTATGTACCGGTCGATAAACGGTAAATATCGAACGACTTTTGGTCAAAAACTTATCGGGCGGGCGTTATTAAGCGTCCGCCCGGTTTTATTTTGTTTTCTGGATTATATCCAACACAGCTTCGGCGGCGCGGTCACTTGGCGAGTGTCCTCCAAACCCCATCGCGATCAGAGCAGGTTCAACGGCTTCACATTGTCGTTTTCCATCAGGACCCAGAATATTCAACAAAGCAGCGCTTAATTTTTCTCCGGTACATTGGTTTTGTAAGAGTTCAGGAATTACCGGACGATTCAGAATTAAATTCACCAAATTTACATACGCAACATTGATCAGAGGCTTACCAAGAAGGTATGTCAGCGCCGCCATCTTGTAGGCGACGACTGTCGGGGTCCGCGCCAAAGCAAGTTCAAGTGTGACTGTCCCCGACGCCGCCAACGCAAAATCGCTGGCTGCCATAGCATCGAATTTCTCCATATCACTGTCAGAAACGACAATCCGAATGGATAACTCCTCTACCGATTCTTGGATTTCCTTCGCCAGGTAAGGAACAGTAGGAAACGCACAAACCAAATCTGGAACCTGGTTTGAAAGCAATTTTATCGCCGCCAGAAAAGGCTCCAGGTGACGATTGACTTCACCGCGCCGACTCCCAAACAGACAACACAAGACTTTCGTTTCTTGCCCGATGCCGTGCCGGGCTCTGTATCCTTTCCCATCGCCGTGAGCCGCGTCGCTTTCAATAACCGGGTGCCCGACAAAGCGACAAGACACCCCATGGTTTTTGAACCATTCGGGCTCAAAGGGTAATAACGCAAGAATGTGATCAAAGTGACGCCTGAACTTTCCAACCCGCCATGGACGCCACGCCCAAAGTTGGGGCGCCACATAGTGTATTTTTGGAATATTTTGATCATTTATGCGTTTTACGACACCATGCGCAAACGCTGGAACATCAATTGTTACGACAGCATCTGGCTTTAACGCATCAATTTCATTTGCAACGTCTCGCATACGTCGCAATAATTTTGGAATGTGAGGCACGATCTCAACAATTCCCATGACGGAGAGTTCCTCCATAGGGAACAGGCTTTGCAAACCTTCAGCCTGCATCTGAGCGCCGCCAACGCCAGCGAAGGTGACCCGCCCATCCATTCTCTTCTTCAACGCCGACATTAATCGCCCGCCAAGGACATCACCGGATGGCTCGCCGGCAATTACGTAGATCAAGGGATGCCCCGTCACGGAACGGTCGAAATTGCAGTTACAAATATTCCGATTTTTTGTGATTCTTTAATCATAGCCTCACGATCTAAAACCATCGTACCGCCTGCCTCAATCGCAATTCCCCGCAACCCTGCTTTTGCAGCACCGATAACTGTTTCAACGCCTATTGTCGGCAAATCGACACGATTATCCTGTCCGGGTTTTCGCAATTTGACCAATACACCTCCTGGCCCGTCCCGGCGTAGACCTGCGCAGCGTTGCAACAAAGCATCCGTCCCCTCAATCGCCTCAACACCAAGCACCAGCCCTTCCTGCACGATCACGGCCTGGCCGACATCAACGCCGCCCAAAGCCTTCAGAACGGCAACCCCGCGTTCAATATCCAACACGGCCTGCTCATCGGGAATGACACCCGCGACAAGGCCAGGATCCACCAGAACGGAGTCGATCAATTCATCCGCGCCGACAATGTGAAATCCTTCGTCTTCAAGGGTCGACAAAATTGAGGAAAGTAAACCATCATCGCCAAACGCCTTTTTGCCAATTTTCCGCAGAAAATTTAAAGCCGACAGGTCTGGTCGCAAATCTGCGATAGAGGGTCGCTTAATAGGGCCTGCTAGCACCAAATCCACGACGTTTTGATCCTTCAACAACGACAGAGATTTTCCAACGGCGCCTAACCGGACCCAGGCATGTGGGAGACCGTCAGTCGTTTCAGGGTCTGTATACCCCTCGAAAGCGATTATAAACACGTCACGCTCGTTGTTGAGACAGGTCTCAGCTATTTGGCGGGGCAAATTTCCACCGCCGGCGATGATGCCCAATTTAGCCATAACGGGGCTCTCCCGAACCATTGCGCCTAGCGAGGCTGGGTCAATCCACGCGTCGTTTCCGCCTTCATAAATGAAATAATTTCCATTACAGCAGCGTGATCAGCAAACATCACAGCGACGTCCTCGATACGTTCCGCCAGCGTGCCTTCCTCTGCGAATAACATGCGATAGGCAGTTCTTAAATTTGAAATCTGCTCTTTTGAAAACTCACGACGTTTCAAGCCAAT
>JBLHZD010000245.1:0-6430 GCA_047631095.1 Alphaproteobacteria bacterium | reverse complement strand
GGCGTCATCTGCCCCATGGTCAACAACCGCGCGGATTGCGAAAAATTCGTCGGCGCGTGTCGCTATGCGCCCACCGGTTATCGGAGCTGGGGCCCCGTGCGCGGCATGACCTATGGCGGCCCGGATTATTTCAAACACGCCAACGACACGATCCTCACCTTCGCGATGATCGAAACCCGCGAAGCGATGGACAATCTCGACGAGATCCTCTCGACGCCGGGCCTCGACGGCATCTATATCGGGCCAAACGATCTGTCCATCAGCCTCGGTTATGCCCCGGCCTATTATCCGGACGAGCCGGAAGTACTGGAAGCTTTCAAACGCATTCTCGACACCGCGTTGAAGAACGACCTGATCCCCGGCGTCCATTGCGGCAGCGGTGAAATGGCGGGCGAAATGGTCAAGATGGGCTTCAAGTTCTGCACCATCCAATCCGCCACCAAGCTGATGACGGACGCCGCCAAAAGCGCGCTGACCACCGCGCGCACCATCGCAAAAAGCAACTGATCCAACGCTAAAACAGGAGACGTCATAATGGACGTACGCGCAGCCGTGGCCCGTCAGGCGGGCCAGCCACTCACCATCGAAACCGTTCAACTGGACGGTCCTCGAGACGGCGAGGTTCTGGTTGAAATCAAGGCGACCGGCATTTGCCATACGGACGCCTTCACCCTGTCCGGCGATGACCCGGAAGGCGAATTCCCGGCCATTCTGGGCCATGAAGGCGCGGGCATCGTCGTCGATGTCGGCAAGAACGTCTCGACCCTGAAAAAGGGCGATCACGTCATTCCGCTCTATACGCCGGAATGCCGGGTCTGCGAATATTGCCTGAACCCGAAAACCAATCTGTGTCAGGCGATCCGCACGACGCAGGGTCAGGGCGTGATGCCGGACGGCACCAGCCGGTTCTCCAGCAATGGGACGCCGATCCTGCATTACATGGGCACATCAACCTTCGCCAATTACACGGTGGTGCCGGAAATCGCGCTGGCCAAGGTGCGCGAAGACGCGCCATTCGACAAAATCTGTTACATCGGCTGCGGCGTCACGACGGGCCTTGGCGCGGTGATGAACACCGCGAAAGTCGAACCCGGCTCGAACGTCGTTATCTTCGGCCTTGGCGGCATCGGGCTGAACGTCATTCAGGGCGCGCGCATGGTCGGCGCCAACATGATCATCGGCGTTGATCTGAACAACTCCCGCAAACCGCTGGCCGAGAAATTCGGCATGACCCATTTCGTCAACCCAAGCGAGATCGGCGGCGACGTCGTCGAGCACATCGTCGAGCTGACCAAGGGCGGCGCCGATTACACGTTTGAGGCCATCGGCAACGTCAACACCATGCGCCAGGCGCTGGAATGCGCCCATAAGGGCTGGGGCATGTCGGTCATCATCGGCGTTGCGCCCGCCGGAGCGGAAATCGCCACGCGACCGTTCCAGCTGGTCACCGGCCGGGTATGGAAAGGCACCGCGTTCGGCGGCGCCAGAGGCCGGACTGACGTGCCCAAAATCGTCGATTGGTACATGGACGGCAAAATCAATATCGACGATCTGATCACCCACACCATGCCGCTGGATAAGATCAACGAAGGCTTTGATCTGATGCATGAAGGCAAATCCATCCGCAGCGTGGTGACGTTCTAAACACCACTTCCCAAGACCCATTTAAAAGGGGCGTGCTAACCCGCGCCTCTTTTTTCTGTTAGCATGGGTTCACATTCGTATACATTTCCGACATTCTGGCGCGCAAACCGAGCGCCCGAAGCATCGGCGGTCCCCATATTATAACTCGATATTAGGATATAATACCTAGTGCTGATTGTCAACAAAATCCCATGCCCGATTCGATAGATGGTCCGATAACCGGGCCAACCACCGATCCCGGTCTGGCCAAACGCGCCCGGATGGAAATCGCCGGCGGCGTCGCGATTGTCGCCGTGGTTCTGGGCGTGGCCTTCTACAAATGGGAACGCCCCCCGGATCAAATCGATAGCCCGGCGCCCGGATACAGCGCATCGTCACAAGACGCCGTAAAAAAGGCCGTAAAAGACGCCACCAGGCCAAACGCGGGAAAGCCCCCCAAAAAAGGCCTCATCGTTCATCCCTCCACGCTGCGTCCGCCACTGAAAAAAGCCCGCACCGTGACGATCCCGGGCCTGATCAAGCCGCTCTATCTGGCGCCGCCGCCGCTGATCGAATACCCACGGGCCACCCTGCGACGCCCGCTGACCAAGGCGGAAATTCTGGACCGGCGCCGGATTCGCGCCAGCCGGTTGGCGCGGTTTTCGCGCGAGCATACTGACCAGCGGGACGCAGTGACCGGCGCCTTGCTGGCGCTGGAAGCCATACCCGACGCCAGGATCGCCGCGCGCGAAACCTCCAACACAGGTTCAAGCCATCAAGACAGCGCCTATCTGGATGTCTATCGCGCGCTCTACGCCGCCTATTTGCATCGCCGGGAATTTGGCGTGCTCGACGGCCATTTCCGCTATGTCCGAAACGCCATCTTCAGCCATGACGGCGCCCGACTGGCGACCGTTTCCTCCGACCGGCGCGCGCGGCTGTGGGACCCGCGCACCGGCGCCGGCATCGCCTTGCTCAAAGGCCATGACGGCGAGGTCTGGGACGCGGCCTTTTCCCCCGATGACCGATTTTTGGCGACGGCCTCCTTTGATGGCGCGATCCGGATCTGGAGCACCGACAATGGCGGCGAACGCGCGGTGCTGAAAGGCCATAGGGGCGAGGTCGTGGCGCTGGCCTACAGCCCCGATGGCCGTTTTCTGGTCAGTGGATCCTATGACGGAACCGCGCGGATCTGGGATCTACAAACCTTCGCCCTCCATGCCATCCTCACCGGCCATAGCGACAAAATCCGATCGGTGCGTTTCAGCCCCGACGGCGCCAGCATCGCCACCGTCGGGGATGATGCGACCGTGCGCTTGTGGGACGCCGCCACCGGACAGGAACGGCAGGCGATGCGCGGCCACACCCACTCCATTCGCCGCGTGGCCTTCAGCCCCGATGGGCGAAAACTGGCGACCGCCTCGGCGGACGGAACTGCACGCCTTTGGAACACAGCGGACGGAACCGCCATCGCCGTGTTGCGCGGCCATGAAAGCTGGGTCGATTTCATCGCCTTCAGCCCCGATGGCGACACCGTGGCCACCGCGTCGCGGGACAAGACCGCGCGGCTCTGGCGCACCAGCGACGGCGCGCCGGTCCATGTTCTTCGCGGCCATGAAAGCTGGGTGAACACGGTCGCGTTCAGCCCGGACGGCGCCCTGCTGTTAACCGGCTCGTCCGATTGGACTGCTCGGCTCTGGCGCACCAGCGATGGTTCGGCCTTCGCCACATTGGGCGGTCATCGCGGCGAATTATGGTCCGCCGCCTTTGGTCCCGATGGGCGAGTCGCGGCGACCGCCTCGGCGGATGGCGCCGCGCGACTTTGGGCGGTCGACCCCGCCGCGCAAAACGCGCAAAACGCGCCGAATAGCGGACTTTGGACCAAGTCCACAAACGGCCGCCTGAGCGTGTCGATTTATCCCGACGGCGCCGCGCGGGTCGTCGACGCGGCCTCCGGCGCCGATATCGCCACCCTGCCCGGTCTGGCGAAACACGCCGCATTCAGCCCCGATGGCGAGACCATCATCGTCATCGCGCCAGACGATTCCGCGCGCCTGTATCAAGCGTTTAATACGTTGGACGATCTGGCCACCGCCATAAAACCCGCCTTGCCGCGAAAACTGACGCGCGCGGACCGGCTAAAATTCATCATCCTGCCAAACGCCGGCGATTAATCATTCCCCTTAAAGGAGCAGCCCTATGACGCGCGGACTCATCGATACGGACGGGTTGGACCGGGACGACATCAAAGCCCTGCGCAACGCGCGGCCACCGGCGGACATGCCGTTCGCCATCGGCAAGCTTAGCCATGTGGTGTTGAAAGTGGCCTATCTGGAACGCGCCGTTGAATTTTATACTCAGGTCTTGGGCTTCCGGATTTCAGACGTTTATCCGGAGTCCATGATGCCGGGCCGCATGGTCTTTCTGCGCTTTAACCCGGACCACCACGGAATCGCGCTTGTCAGCGGCGCGGGCGGGCCCGCAACGGGCGCGGAGTTGCATCACGTCGCCTATGAAGTCTCCACGCTGGACGAGGTGTTTCGCGCCCGCGACCACCTGGAAAAACACGGCGTCGTAATGATCTTCGAAGGCCGCCGCCGCGCAGGGCAACAGATCGCGGTCGAATTCAAGGACCCGGACGGCCATGTGCTGGAAATCTGCTGGGGCATTGACCGGATCAACGCGAACGAACCCTCCCGTCCGGCGGAAGAATGGCGCGCCGCCGCATCGCTGGAAGACGCGGTGCGCAATGCGCCGTCAGGGCAAGACGTCACGTTGGCTGATTTATCGCTGATGCGCGACTAAGTCGTCATTCCCGCGCAGGCGGGAATCCAGAAACGTCCGAAAAATTGGCGTCTCTTTGACGGGATACCCGCCTCTGCGGGTATGACGATGAAGGGTGAGTACGACGGTGAAGGGCGGGTTTGACGACGTAAGATATAGGTACGGCGGCGTAGGCCGGGTACGACGGCGTAGCGGATGAGTCGGCGGCGGGCGGACTATGACGACGAAGGGCCGCGGAGTCGGAGACGAGCGGGTTGAACGACGCGACGGAAAATTCAGATTTCCCCGCCGCCTGCTACAAATACCGCTTTAGAAACTCGGCGTGAAACACAAAGGATTCCCGTCCGTTATCCGCATGAAGACCGGGATAGGCGTGCAGGCGTTTGTCCTTGGAGCCCAACCGGTCGTACAAATCGAGCTGCCCGTTGCGCTCAAACCGTTCGTCATCCCATTGGATGGAGAATAAAAGCGGCTGCGAAATTTGCGGCGCGTAGCGTTCAAAATAAGGCGCAACGCCACTGCGGTCCGCGCTGCTGCCGGTGAACCCCGCCTTGCCGAGCACCGCAACTTTCACCCGGGCCTCGCTGGCGACGAAGGGCAGACCGAACATCGTGCCCATGGAGACACCCCAATATCCAATGCGCGCCGGATCCACCAGATCATACGCCGTGGCGGCGTCCAGCACCGCGACCCAATCGTCAATCATATCCTGCACCGGGTTTTCGCGCGCCCACATCTCGCGATAGGCGGGATCGGTCGCGTTGGTCACGGGGCCCCGGTCGCCATGGGCCAGCCCGTCCATCGACACCGCGTTCCAGCCATAGTCACTGGCGCACATGCGCCCCAGCGCGACCATGCGCTCGTTGCGTTTATGCCCGCCGCCGCCATGGCCCATCAGCACCAACGGCGCCGGGCCGGTGGACGATTCCGGGCGCCAGAAGACACCGGAGATCGCATCGCCATTTCGATTTACGGTGAAGGCGCGTTCAACAGCGCCGTCAACCCTCGCTTCCGCTTCGACCCATTCAATTGCGCTTGTCATGGCGCCTGACGTGGCGTTTGTCATGGCCTCAATCCTCGTTTTCAAAGATCGCCAGAACCCGCATTTCGATACTGCGTCGCGGCAAGGTTCCCGATGCGGCCTCCATCATGTCGAAGGACGTATGCGGGCAATACACCGCATGGCCGGGGCGCTCGTCGATCTGAGTGAAAACAATCACTTCATTGGTTTCCATATCGGGGAAATAACAAAACTGGTGATCGGCGTTATAGACCGGCGCCGCCACCAGACTATCCCGGTTCCGCCCAGTGTAAAAATAATCGATAACGTCGCTCTGCGGCAGTGTCTTCCAGTCGATCACCGCCAGTGGGTTATTCTGCACCACATGATCGAAGGGCTGCCATGTGTTGTACCAGACATAGGTCCAGTTTTTCTGCGGCGTAATACCGTCGCGCTCAAACAGCTCATCGGCCATGTCGCTGTTGCGCGCGACGTTGTAGTCACAATGCACGAAACGCGCATAGCCATCGTTGAAATCCACCGGCGTTTCGGTGCGGATCAAATGTCCTTTCACGATAACCTGACTGGCGCCAGACACGGTGCGGACCAGATTTTGAATCTCCGGATAATAGACGGACTCGACCAAAGCCTCGTCGCGGAAATCAGTCACCTTTGTAGCGTTTTCGGACAGGGTGAACCCGGAATGATCCAGGCTGATCTCACCGGCCGCCAGACGGGGCCGGGCGTCCTGTACAAAGACATCCTGAAACGAGGTGTTGGCGCGGCGCGTTTCCCGCGAACCGATGCGCGGCGTATCCGGCTTGTCCCGCCACTCCGCATTGATATAGCGAACCTTCGCGGGCGTTAAATCCGCCTGCGGCGCCAGCGCTGCGTCACTCATCCTAGTGGATTGACTCCAACGTTTGGAACCCACGCTTTACGGCAGCAATTATCTCATCGGGATCAGCTTTCCAGTTGAATGGTTTTGGTTTGTCGTTGTGTTCCTTGATGAAGCGATTGATC
>JBLHZD010000244.1:0-6458 GCA_047631095.1 Alphaproteobacteria bacterium | reverse complement strand
GGCCAGATGATCTCCGGCGTAGGTATGCCAGCCATGGTCCGCCTGAATGTCACCGACGGATTTCCCCGCATTGCGCTGGTCCATCGCGACGACCTGGTAGGATTTTGAGAGGACGTCGATCCAGTCATTCCAGGAGCGCGGCGCACCGTCCGCCTGCGGGCGCCACAATTCCATGCGCGACCGCATCCCGCCGGGCGCGAATAACAAAACAGTATGGCCCGCGCCGTATACGTCGTAATGAATTTCAGCGTCGTCACGTTTCAAAACGGGCATGATGGCCTCCATTCGCAGTGAAATTCCCGATGCCGGAAGATTACAATTTGGACCACGGCGCGCGCCAATTAAAACTGTAACGACAAATCCCGATGGTTGGCGTTGCAGGCGGCGATGGCCAAGGCCTGTTGTTTTGGCAACCGTTGTTGCTGGCGTAATCCAACCGTGTCCCGGATCGCCGCTTCGTAGGTTTGGACGCCGCTCAACAGTCTTTCCGATGCGATTGCGCGCCAGGCGATATCTTTCTGGAACAGTTTTTTCGCCGTCGCCAGGGCCTTGAACGCCTTTTCGGGTTTTGGTCTCTTGCCCTTGATTGCGCTTCGCGCCTTGCTTAGTTGCGAACGGATTTTGCGCGCGCCTTCAATGGCGCCGACAGCCTTTGCGACCAACTGGATTTTACGCGCCGCTTCCTTGGGCGCTTCGGTGCGGATGATGCTTTCAAGGCCATTTATGCGGTCCCCCAGCGCTTTTAGCCGCTCTGTCCCTTCGATGGTCGCCAGCACAGTCTTCACCGGTTCATAAACGCCATCGACGGTTTGCCGATACACACGGCGCGCCTTTTTATCGGTGCTCAAGAGCGCGGCGTAGACTTTGTGGCGCGCCTCCCAATCCTTTGGCGTCTTGGCGCTCAATCGCGCCTTTTCGTTGTTCAACGTCGCGATACGGCCTTCGAGATCGGATTTTTCCGGACTGTTCCCTTCAAGTCGGCGGTTCAGTCGTTCGAATTGTTCGGTGAGTTCTTCCAGAACGACATCTACTTTTCGGATATCGCGTTGAAGCGTGCGGACGCGGCGGTGCAGGGGGCGATAATCAGCTTCTTGTGCAGCGAGGGCCGCTTCCGCAACTTTGATGTCGTCCAGGCGTTTGAAAATTGCGTCGGAGTCCAAGAAGCTTTCGGTCATGGCGGTGCGGAGCTTCTTCGGCAAGACGCTGTAATCCAGTGTTCTGGCGGCGCTTATCGAGGCGCGGATCGCGTCGCCGCGTTCCTCGAACTCGGTGAAGACATATTGCTCCATGCAATATTGCAAACGTGGGTTGATGGGCGGCGGCGCCGTCACGGAGGTATAGGAAATCCGGTTGGGCAAATAGTTCACCAGGCCTGGATAGGCCGCGACAATGACCAACGCGATCAGTTGCAGACAGATGAACGGAATAACGCCTTTGTACATCTGGATTGTTCGCACGATGGGTGGCGCCACGCCCCGAAGATAGAACAAGGCGAAGCCGAAGGGCGGGGTTAAAAATGACGTCTGGATGTTGAGGCCAATCATGACGCCAAGCCAGACTGCGGTAATGTTCGCCGACGGGTCCATCAACAGGATTGGCGCGACAATGGGGACGACGACAACGGCGATTTCGATAAAATCCAGGAAGAACCCGAGAAAAAAGATCACCGCCATGACGATGGTGAATTGCATCCAGAAGCCGCCGGGCAATCCGGTGAGAAAATCGCGCACGAGTTCTTCGCCGCCGAATGCGCGGAACGCCGAGGTCGACATCGCCGCGCCCAACAGGATGATAAAAACCAGCGATGTTGTCTTGGCGGTCTCCAGCATCACGCCGCGCAAGGTGTCGTCTATCTTGAAGGTGCGCCAGCCGCTCCAGACGATGGCGATTACAAGGCCCAACGCGGCGGCGGTGGCCAGGGTTATCCCGACAACATCCGCAGTCGATTTGATATTTTTAACGTTGGTTGAAAAGAGGCTGGTGACGACGAACAGCGCCAGCACCGACGCAACCGCTAAAAGGGCTGGAACATAGGTGTACTTTTTCCCGTTATGCAGGCGATACCCCGCCATCAGCGTTGCGCCCGCCGCGCCGATGGCGCCCGCTTGATTGACGGTCGCAATGCCCAAAATAATGGAGCCGAGAACAATAAAAATCAGCGCCAGCGGCGGCGCCAGCACCAGCAAGACGCGCAGAAAAAACGATCTGTCCAGATTGCCGTCATAGGGGACCGGCGGCGCCGATTTCGGGCGCAGGAGCGCAAATCCCTGGATATACAACATGTACAGTCCGACCAGAAGCAATCCGGGCACAAAGGCGCCCAGGAACATATCGCCCGCGCTGGTGGAGACCACGGCGAATTCCGACGGCATTGAAAATTCGCCCGTCGCCGCCTTGTTCAGCGATTTGCGCGCCATGCCCGCCTGGTCAACGGCGCTGGCCAATTGATCCGCCAGAATGATCAAAACGATAGAGGGCGGGATAATCTGGCCCAGGGTCCCGGACGCGGCGATCGCGCCTGTCGCCAAAGACTGTGAATAATTGTTTCGCAACATGGCGGGCAGGGAGATCAGCCCCATTGCGACGACGGTTGCGCCGACGATGCCCGTGGTGGCGGCCAATAAGGCGCCGACGAATACGACCGAAATGCCCAATCCGCCGGGTACGGGCCCAAACAGTTGCGCCATGGTGACCAGCAGATCTTCGGCGATTTTCGAGCGCTGCAACATGATGCCCATAAAGACAAAGAGAGGGATGACGATAAGCGTATCGCGTTCAACTTCCCAATAGACGCCGCGGAAATTGGTGATGCCCGCATTCAGCCATTGTACGGGGCCCCCTTGCGCGAAATAGGCGGATGGGTCGCCCGCGAAAACAGCGCCGCAGAGCGCGGCCAGTCCAATTGTCAGGACGGCGGAGCCCGGCAGGGCGAAGGCGACGGGATATCCGGAGGCCAACGCAGAGGCCATCAGGAGGACGAGTATTGCGAGAAAGAGGAGTTCCATGAATTCGCGGCGCTTCTTTCGTGAACAAGGGCGTAATTCGGGGCGCGTTTAGGGCGTGAAACTAAGGCATGTCGTCGGTGGCTGTTTGCCGCGCGCCGGGTTCGTTGAAAAAGTCGGCGACGCTTTCGAGCAGATAGCTGGTGAACTGGATCATCATCGAGACTGCGTAAATCGCCAGAAAACCAGCCATGAGGTATTTCACATACATGCCATAGCCTGATTGCGAGACCTCAAGAACCAAAAGCGGGTTGTTGATCACATTCGCCTTGCCGGCCATCCCGATAATAAGAATGATCCAGCACAGAACGATGCCCAGCAGGAGGGATCCCACAGCGTTTATCATGCCTTTGGTTCTGGAGCTGAAGTTCGCGTACAGGACGTCCACCCGGACATGACCGTCGGCGAACAACGTATAGGAGCTGGCGAACAGGAACAGGCCCGCATACCAGAACCGCACGAGATCGCCCATGAAGGCCTGTTCATAGGAAAACACAAACCGGGTGATCACGATGGTTAACTCCGCGACGACCACGAGCAGGGCCAACCACGGAAACCCAAGCGACCGGGAGAACGCAGCGACGATCAACGCGGCGAACGTCAGCGGTAAATGAACATAGGGCCCGCGAAACTGCGAACGTCCCATTTTCTGGACCAGATCGTCGCTGAAAAAGACGCCAAGGAGTTCTTCAACCCGGAGGAACGATATCACCATATCGGCGAGGCCGATAAACAGGATCATCCAGAATGCGGTGCGAATGATATAGCTGGAGATCGCATGCATGGCGGCGCTGTCATCGCGTAAACTTCGCGGCGCGCCAAATTTAATAAATAAAATGGGGCCGATCAGACAAAAGGCATAGCTGAAAATTTGCACCCAGCCCAACGCAACCGCAGACCCGGTCAGCGACGGGGGGGCGGCGCCATCGCTCAAAATTCCAAGATGGGCCGACATGACGTCCATGCCCGGCCAACCGCGCCAGAAGATGAGGTAATTGTTGATCAGAAAAACGAATGTCGCGACAACAATCGCCCAGGCGAAAATGCGCAGGAGCGCCGTTGATATCGATCGATTCACGGTGATCTCAGGTAATGCAGTGCTGGTGTCAGCCATGTGGCGCGGATCTCAAAAAAATGGGGACGGAGGTTTAACCCCGTCCCGGTAACAGATTCAACCGATGGCTGATTAAATACCCAACACACGGTTGCGTTGTTGGTAATAGGTGCCTTCGGACAGTTTTTTCCATCCGCCGACTTCCCGACGCGCATCTGCGAAACTGTCGTGGATCTCTTTGGCTTCAGGACTATGGCTGCGCGCCGTTTCAAACACGGCCTCGGACGCTTCACCGAAGCTGTCATAAATTTCGTCGCTGAACTGGCGAAGTTTAACGCCGTGTTCATTCACGAGTTTGGCGAGGTAGCGGCCGTTATTGGCGTTGTATTCCGCCATCAGCAGGTCATTTTCCTGGCCGCTCGCGGCGGTGATGAGCATTTGGTCGGTTTTGGACAGGCTGTCCCACCATTTTGCGTTCATGCCCAGCGAGATAAACCGCCTGGTTCATGCATGCCTGGATAGTAGTAATATTTGGCGGCTTCGTAGAATTTCATGAAATAATCGTTCCACGGTCCGACCCATTCGGTCGCGTCAATCGCGCCGGATACCAGATTTTCATAAATTTGTCCGCCGGGCAGTGAAACCGGGGAGGCGCCAAGCTTGGCCATGACGTCGCCGCCCAGTCCGGGAATGCGCATTTTAAGGCCTTTCAGGTCGTCGGCGGTTTCGATTTCCTTGTTGAACCAGCCGCCCATCTGAACGCCGGTATTGCCGCAGGGCAGGCATTTCAGGCCAAATTGTCGGGATAATTTATCCCAAAGTTGCTGACCGCCCATGTGATGGATCCAGGCGCCCATTTCCGTATAGGTCAGGCCAAAAGGCACGGAGGTGAAATACGCGAAACCGGGATGTTTGCCTTTCCAGTAATACTCAGCGGACATATAGGCCTGCGCATTGCCGGACGCGACTTCGTCAAAAACGTCAAAGGTGCCGACCCGTTCGCCAGCGGCGAAGTACTTCACTGCAATGCGACCTTCACTCAAATCGGAAATGCGTTTGGCGAAGCGCTGGGCGCTGGTGCCCAGACCGGGAAAGTCCCGACCCCAACTGGCGACGATCACCATGTCGGTTTTTTTCTGCGCGATGGCGGGCGCGGCTATCGTTGTCGCGGCGGCTGTGGCGCCGGCGGCGAGGCCAGCTTTTTTGATAAAGGAACGACGATCCAGAAAATGTTCTCCCTGTTCTTTTGTGTTGATCCCGATTTTTTACTGTACGGATTATATCGTACCTGGGAACGAATATCCGTATTAATTGAAATGTACGGCGAGCGTGATTTAAAAGCTAGACAATTTGGCTTTAAAACACAGACGCGAGAGGATTGGTTTTTGGGTACGTTGAATGTTTGCAACCTTCACAATCTATATCCAATAGCTGATACGGGCAAAATTTTGACGGTCAGCCACAATAGCGCTATTCCCTCCACAATGGTCGAAGGCGCTGTAACGAGGAGCCATATTGTCAGTGGCGTGACGAGGTTCCCACAGCGCGTATAATTTGGGGGCGAAATTCATGTTGCAGACGCATCGATCCTATCGCGGGATGGTCACAGCCCCACATCACCTGGCGGCGCGCGCCGGATTGCGGGTGCTGGAGGATGGCGGCGACGCAATTGAGGCGATGGTCGCCGCGGCGGCCGCCATTGCGGTTGTGTATCCGCATATGAACGGATTGGGCGGCGATAATTTCTGGCTCATTCATACGCCGGGCGAGCCTGTCATCGGCATTGACGCTTGCGGCGCGGCGGCGGGGTTGGCGGATACAGCTTATTATACCGAACGGGGATTGGCGGCGATCCCGTCGCGCGGCCCGGATGCGGCGTTGACGATGGCGGGCGCGGTGTCCGGTTGGCGCGAGGCGCTGAAGGTCGGGCGGGAAAATGGGGGCGGGGCGTTACCCTTGTCACGCCTGTTTGAGGACGCGATTCATTACGCGCGCGACGGGGTGTCAGTCACAAAGACCCAGGCCGCTAACACGGCGGGAAAGCTAGGTGAATTACGCGATGCGTCCGGGTTCGCCGATACATTCCTGATCAATGGGGCGCCGCCGCAAGAAGGCGCGCGTTTTCGTCAGTCCAGACTAGCCGATACGTTGGCCCACTTGGCGGAAGCCGGGCTGGATGATTTTTATCGCGGCGATCTGGCGCGCTCATTATCCGGCAACCTTGAGCGGGCGGGAAGCCCGTTACGGCTGGCGGATTTTGAACGCCATACCGCGCGTCGCACGAAGGCATTGAAGCTCCTATATCTGTCAAGCGGTCGCGGGCGCCGTTTTTGGCGCACAAATATGTCGATATATTTCACGTACGATGTAGCGTTTCAGGCATCGAATAATCTCACTTTTGG
>JBLHZD010000243.1:0-6502 GCA_047631095.1 Alphaproteobacteria bacterium | reverse complement strand
ACATATCGGCCGCCGCCCGCTCTTTCAAATCTTCCGGGTATAGATTTCCCATGGAATACTTGGAACACAGATAGCGCACAACCGCGCCTGATTCCCAAACCGTAAATCCGTCTTCTTCCTCAATCGTCGGCAAGCGGCCCATTGGGTTTTTACGGCGATAATCGGGATCGTCATTTCCGCCGAACTTACCGCCCCAGTCAATTCGCTCATGCTCAACGCTCAACTCTCCGATACACCACATCGCTTTAATGACGTTGGAGCCGTCGGCCCTCCCCCATACTTTAAACATGCAACATTCCTTTCCTGTTTTTGATTGGCGCGCCGTTTAGGCGCACCTTCCGTGCAATTCCTTATTCCGCTTCCAGCGGCGCCACCCGAACGGACGCCGCAAGTCCGGCAGGTCTGCCCGAAAGCGCGGTCGCGCCATAACGCGCATAAAACGCCTCCGGCAACGCCCACCCGTCGGGCTCCGCCAGCCAAAGACGCAGCAAATGACGTTTGCGCTCCGGTTCCGGATAATCTTCATATTCTGTACGGGTGTGCAGCATCGTCAGATTGTTAACGAACTGAATATCGCCTTGTTGAAAGGAAATATCCAATCGAAACTCATCGCTGTAAGCGAGATCCATCAACATATCCATCGCGGCGACCTGGGTTTCCGTCAAACGCGGCGCTTCCTTGAAGCGTTGGGCGGATTCGATAAACCGGCGCACAAAACAAACAGTAAAATGACCTTCATGATAATTGAACACCGGCATCGGATAGATAGGTTCTTGGCCATCCGGCGTTTCCCCTCGTCGGTCGCGATATAATGGTTGCGCCAAAGCGGCCACGAGTTCCGGGTCCCGGTTCAACATTTCATTGTGAATAGCGGCGGCGCTGGCGACACTGCTCATACCACCCGATTTTGACTTTTGCAGGCACATCAGACCAATAACCTCTGCGCCGATATCATTGTGAAACGGCAAATCGGCGCGGGATCGATAACCCCTGGTATTAACGTCATCCGCCGCGTCGCCAACATCCTTCACATGGCCGAGAACATGGCCCATTGCGTTCTGCGATACGGCCTCGCCGATGTGCAGGCCGATGCCCCAATAGGTCATCGCTGCGTCTTCACGCGAAAGTCGGTCGACCGGAACGCCGCGAAGGAGTGCGACGCCACGCCCATTAACAAGATCTTCCCGAATTCGGGCGAGGACCGGGCCTAACACCGGAAGTTCGAAATCTTTACGGCCAACATTTACAATTTTTAATCCGCGTGATGTGACAGCCTTTACGGCTTCGGCCAAGTCCTGAATTTCGGGATCACTCAGGGCGTGAATCCAGTCATCCTGCTTGGACACAGTCGCAACGCGCCACGCCGAGGGATGATCGACCTGCAGTCCAGTTTGAACACTATTTAACGCCATATCGTTCATTGAAATATCCTATTCCCGTATTCACGCAACCGACATCGCCATGATGACGCTGCGGCGGTGCGGCGCCAAGAGACTTCGTCAACGCAGATATAAAGTAGAATAAAATTAAGCGGACGCTCACGTCATGAGAGGCGCGGCTATTTTGGAATCAGGAATTCCCGGCCAACCTTTACTCTGGTCACGCCGTCGTATGAGACAATATCAGCCGTCGCATAGGTTTCCGACCACCGGTCCGGCAGGTAACTACCCGTTCCGACAACATCAATCGGCGCTTCCGCCAAAGAAAAAGCATGACATTTCGCTGGCCCAAATCCGCTGGAAACGACGATTTTGGCGTTCCCAAATCCATTTTTGTCCAGAACTTCGCGAAAATGCCACACGGCGGCGGCGGACACGCCGGGACCAATCAAGTTTCGCAACTCCGCCTCATTCCGATAACCGCGAATAGCGTCCGGCACATTTCGCTCCAGCACGGCGTAGGAATCCGCTGTATCCAGACCTTCAATAAAACGGCCTCCGGGGGTGTCCAGACGAAACGAAACCCGCCCCGCCTCGACCATATCCGAGAATTGATTGCACACGGCTAAAGCATCGCTGACTTCCTGGCCAAAATAATCCGCCAGAACAACCAACGCTTCGCCGGGAAACGTTTCGACAAACATTTCGGCGGCGCGAACGGTGGAACCCGCATAGCCAATAAGCGCGTGCGGCATGGTGCCAAGGCCCTTATCCTGGCCAAAATAATGCGCCGTCGCATCCGTCGCATTGCCGATAAAACCAATAGCGTTCACCTTACGCTGCGCCCTCGCCGACCCGACCGAAGCCGCATAGGCCATCAATTCCGCCATCTCCAGACCCGCGCAATGGCGGGCGTCCATGGCCAGAAAAGCGGCGTTCGGCAAATCCGCGCACATGACGCTGGCGTTATAGGCAGCAACGCAGGCGGGCCCCAGTTTCTGCAAAAACAGTGTTTCCAGATCAACCAGGTTTCGGAAAGAACCACTTATATAGACGATGGGCTCGCCAGCGCCGACCCAACGGCCCTCGGCGTGACGCAAATCGATGTCAAAGCTGACGCCGCGCGCTTGCGCCACTTCATTAAGCCAGTTTAACGCCAGCCGTGGCGCACATACGACGGGGCGCCGCATGAACACTGCATACGTGACCGGAACGTCGCCAAACCGTTCAACCGTTTTTTTCGTGCGATTGAAATAGACGTCAGTCCAGTCGCTGATTTCGCCGTCGCCAACCATCATAAACCAATACTAACCCGCTGGACTAACCCGCTGGACCAACCCTCTGGACTAACCCGCTGCGGCGACCTTGCCGCCGTTTTGCGGCCAACGACCGGCTTTCACCGATTCCGCCACCAAATAAGCAAGCTCCAAGGCCTGACTCGCGTTCAACCGTGGGTCACACGCGGTGTGATAGCGTTGCGAAAGCGACTCATCGCTAATCGCCTGCGCGCCGCCCAGACATTCGGTCACATCCTGGCCCGTCATCTCGAAATGAACGCCGCCCGCATAGGTGCCTTCGGCTTGATGCACGTCGAAAAACTCACGCACTTCGCTCAAAATCCGGTCAAACGGGCGAGTTTTATAACCCGAATCCGATTTGATGGTGTTGCCGTGCATCGGATCGCAAGACCAGACCACAACCCGGCCTTCGCGTTCAACGGCGCGAACCAGCGCCGGTAAATGTTTCTCCACATTCCCCGCACCCATGCGAGCGATCAGCGTCATGCGTCCCGCTTCATTCGACGGGTTCAGCGTATCCAACAAACGCAACAATTCGTCCGGATCGGTCGTCGGCCCACATTTCAAACCAAGTGGATTGTTAACGCCACGCAGGAATTCGACATGCGCGCCATCAGGCTGCCGCGTTCTGTCTCCGATCCACAGCATATGAGCGGAACAATCGTACCAATCCCCGGTCAGACTGTCTTCGCGCGTCAACGCTTCTTCGTACCACAACAACAGCGCTTCATGGCTGGTGTAGAAATTGGTTTCGCGCAGTTGCGGCACGATATCGCCGGTCAGCCCGCACGCTTCCATGAAACTGAGCGTTTCATCGATCCGGGTCGACAGCTCCTTGTACTGCGCGCTTTGCGGGCTTCCCGCCACAAAGTCGAGATTCCACTGATGCACTTGATGCAGATCAGCGAAGCCGCCCTGCGCAAACGCGCGCAACAGGTTCAAGGATGCAGACGCCTGATTGTACGCGCGCACCATACGATCTGGATCAGGTGTGCGAGACGCTTCGTTGAAATCAAGATGGTTGATGATATCGCCGCGATAGCTCGGCAATTCAACGCCGTCGATGGTTTCCGTCGGCGTCGAACGTGGCTTGGCGAATTGTCCCGCCATGCGGCCAACCTTCACCACCGGACATGCGGCGGCGAAGGTCAGAACCACCGCCATTTGCAACATGACCTTGAAGGTGTCGCGAATATTATTCGCGCTAAACTCCGCAAAGCTTTCCGCGCAATCGCCGCCTTGCAGCAAAAACGCTTCGCCGGCGGCGACTTTCGCAAGGTGCGCTTTCAAATTCCGCGCTTCACCGGCAAAAACCAAGGGCGGATATCCCCGTAGAGTTTCCTCTGCCGATTCCAGCTTCGCCTGGTCTGTATATTCCGGGACCTGCAGGATCGGTTTTCCGCGCCAGCTTTTTGTGGTCCAATTCGCAGCCATTGGTCTAACCCCTAAACATCAATTCATGCTATTGCTGCAACCAGCGGAATTTTGCCGCCGATTCGCAAACGAAGATTCCTATACGCCTGTTAACTGTGGTTTTCCATTGAATTTTCGCGAAAAGGAACGCCAAATTTAAAATGATTCGAAACACTTTCGCGTATCCTCGCCCCCAAGGCGAGGCGAAATTATGAGGTGAGTGATGATTGACATCGAGTTGGAGCAGTTTCAATCGCTTCTGGATGAATGCAAACAGGCGGTCGTGTTTACCGGCGCGGGCATCAGCACGGAGTCCGGTATTCCGGATTTTCGAAGCCCTGGCGGCGTATGGACAACCAATCAACCCATAGAATTCAGCGACTTTATGAATTCTGAGGAAATGCGGCGCGAAACATGGCGACGCAAGATCAATACGGATAAGAGCTTCCGCGCCGCCGAGCCCAACCGCGGTCATCGCGCGGTCGAAAAGTTGGTCCGCATGGGCAAGGTCAGCAGCGTAATCACGCAAAACATTGATGGCTTGCATCAACAATCCGGCGTCCCCGATGACAAGATCATCGAATTACATGGCAATTCAACTTACGCAAAATGTTTGGAATGCAGCGCGCGGCACGAAATTGATGACATCATGTCAGCCTTTAAAGTCGACGAAACATTACCTGTTTGCAACGCTTGTGGCGGGCCGTATGTGAAACCGGCGACGATCTCCTTTGGGCAATCCATGCCCGAACACGAAATGCAGCGCGCGCGCGTCGAGACCGACGCCTGCGACTTGTTCATGGCGCTTGGGTCTTCTCTCGTCGTTTATCCCGCCGCCGGATTCCCAATTATCGCAAAGGAAAATGGCGCGCGTCTCGTCATCGTGACGCGAGACCCGACCGATCTCGATTCTATGGCTGATCTTGTCCTGAACCGGGAGATTGGGCCAACTTTGGGCGAGGTTGTCGCCGTTAATTAATATCCGTTCAAGTGACGCGGGCAATCTCAATTCACGTGACGCGGGCGCAGGAACCAGGTCACGCATAAAACCATCAAGGCTGGCGCCCCTGCAATTAGGACCAACCACGACCCAGACGCCGCCAGGGCCGCAGCGCCCGCCCACAAGATGGATGTTAGCGCCTCGGCATAGGTTGCGACGCGCGACGACACATGACGGCGACCAAAAGCCCGACGATCGACTTGCGCGCGAAACCATATCTGGATCACTGTAGCGGACGCCGCCGCGACGGCGACGCCAACCCCTGTGGCGACGGCCAATCTTGGTGACGCAATCGACAACGCGATCAGAAGCGGCGCCACGACCAAAATCACCACGCCAAGCACGGCTTCGATCTTCGCTCTGAGAACACGATGCGTTGATACGGGCGCACTGGCGATCAAATCCGGCGCATCCTCCCCGGACACCGCAAGCCAGGCCAGACCTCCTGCGAGTTGCCCGGCCGCCATGACAATAACGGGAACAACGATAAGCAAAGCGCCCGCCGCTTCGCCGAAATTCAACCACAGCAATAACGCGGGCGGCGACAAATACAGAATTTGCATCAATGTTTGCGACGCCAACCAAGGGTCTCGCGCCAGTAAGGTCCATTCCTTGCGCCGTAACGCGGAAGCGACGCTTACAGTTGAACGCCAGGGCCTTGCGGCCTTGATGTGGTTTCCAGACGGACTTCCGCCAGCACTGGCGCCCGACGCCGCAATCACATGATCGCCAAAACGCCCCGCAAAAGCGACAATCGCCCCATAAAGCAACCCGAGACTAAGGACCAAAACAACAAGGAGCCCCTGCCCGTCCCCCATCGCGGCCCTCGCGGGAAGCCACATCAGACTGGATATTTCAGGCGCGTGATCCAAAATTCGGTCGGACGTAAAAACGGATAGACGCGAAATTTCTCCAATCGATAAAATGGCCGCCGCCTGAACCCCGATAATGAAGGCGGCGCCGACAATAGCTGCGACAATTTGGGCGACAATCCTGGTTCGTCGCGCGCCGAACGCCGCGAACAACCCCACGGTCATCGCCACCGCCAACGCCGCAGCAGCAGCGCCCATGGCCGCCAAAACGCCATAGGAAAACAGCCAGCGCGGTCCGTCCAGCACCGCCATGACGTTAACAAAAGGGCCAAACAGCAACATCGCCAACAAAGCCGTCGAAATTGCAATCGTCCCAATCCGAATCGCAAAAACGCGACGGTCCGGCAAGGGCGACGTTAGAATTAGCGCCATGTCATCGCGCGCATAAAACACCCGCGTTACGGTTTCCATGGCTTGCGACAACATCAAGGTCCAGGACAAAAACGCGGTCCCGCTCAGCACCGCCAATACCGCCTTGTCCAAACTAGCGTCCAGAGGCGCGTGCGGCGCGAGAATGGCATAGGCGAGGCCATGAACCAG
>JBLHZD010000242.1:0-6594 GCA_047631095.1 Alphaproteobacteria bacterium | reverse complement strand
CTCACGAAACGATTCGGTTCCGCAAAGGGAATCACAATCAATTCCGAAATTCAAGAAAGCGCACCGGACAACCAATTCATCCGACCCATTAAGTCTTCGGACGGACACTCAGGAATGTCATAAATCGCGTGTCCATATTGCGCCTGTTCCGGTCCCGGAATATGGTCCCGGAGAAAATCATTCCCATAAGAGATTAGGTGTCACACGCTATGGATCATCCTGTTTCAGAGACCGAATTCGCCCAGTTCCTCGAAACAATACGCCGCTTTACGCGTGAAAAGCTTATTCCGGCGGAGCGAGAGGTCGACGAGACAGGCGAAATCCCATCTGACATTGTCGATCAAATGCGGGAGCTCGGCCTCTTTGGCATGACGTTACCGCAAAAATATGGTGGATTGGCGCTCTCCATGGAGCAGCAGGTGCGCGCGACATTCGAATTCACGCAGGCGGCCGCGATCTTCCGCTCGCGATTTTCAACAACGCTGGGCCTCTCCTCACAGGCGGTCTATTTCAACGGCGCGCCAGAGCAATGCGACGCCTACCTGCCGAAAATGGCCAGTGGGGAAATCACCGCATCCTTCGCCCTGACCGAGCCCGGCGCCGGATCGGACGCCGGCGGCATCGCCACACGCGCCCGCCGGGACGGCGACGAATATGTCCTGAACGGGGAAAAGTGTTTTATCACCAACGCGCCCGAAGCCGATTTATTTGTGGTTATGGCGCGCAGCGATGCAAATTCAAGCGGTTCGTCGGGTATTTCGGCCTTTCTTGTAGAAGCGGGCACACCGGGATTGAGCGTCGGCCGGACGGACCGAAAAATGGGGCAACACGGCTCCCATACCAGTAATGTCTTTTTTGATGAATGCCGAATTCCGCGCAGCGCCCTGTTAGGTCATGAAGAAGGGGCCGGGTTCAAAAACGCCATGGCGGGCATCAATACCGCGCGCATGCATGTCGCTGCGACCTGTGTCGGGCAAGCCTTGCGGCTCATCGACGAAGCCGTCAATTACGCACTCCACCGCGAACAATTTGGAAAACCGATTGCTGATTTCCAGTCGATCCGCAACATGTTGGCCAACAGCCGCGCAGAGACATTAGCCGCAAAATCCATGACCCTGGATGTGGCGCGGCGAATTGACAACGGCGAACAACCCCTGGGAGATATGTCCTGTTGTAAAATGTTCGCCTCGGAAATGGTCTGTCGCGTCGCGGACAATGCGGTGCAGATATTGGGCGGTGCGGGCTATATGAATGACCACGTCATTTGTCGGATGTATCAGGATGTCCGCTTGTTCCGGATTTTCGAAGGCACCTCGCAAATCCATCAGCTGATCATTTCACGCGAGATGCTCAAGGAAGCGTCAGCAGATTAAATTGAGGCGTCTAAATTGAGGCGTCAAGCTGACGAGGATTACGCGGTTGGATCCTCGATGATTTCTATGATGTCTTCGAGTTCATCCAGAGACGCGGCAGCGCTGTGTTCCTGATGGAGAGAGCGAATATTCCCCGCCATGATCCGCAGGAGTCCTGCGAGAAACGGATCAGCGCCGCGTAGCTTGCTTTTGAAGGTGACGCGATTGATGACGATGCACACCGTCGCGTCAATCGCGGTCGCATTGGCGGTCCGGGTCGAGTCGTCGATAAGCGCCATTTCACCGAAGATGCCGCCTGCTTCGACCGTTGCATATGTGACGCGTTCGTCTTCGATCTCGCGCCAGATTTCCACGGCGCCGGATTGCACGATATAGGCGCGCATGCCGCCATCGCCCTCGCGAAATATCGTGACGTCCTTTTGGATCACAATCCGGTCGAGAATTTTAAAACCGTCGTCACCCTGGCTCATCTAGTCTCTTTCCGTACCGACGGCGTTGTCCTGTGATAAAGGGTCAGCCCTGACATAGAAGCTCGAAACTCCGGAGCTGTACGCAAAACCAAACGCACCATAATAACGTCGCCATTATCATAAATCAGGCGAGACGCCAGGCGCCTGGAGAATCCCAGGACGCAAGTTTCTCAGCCATGCAGATTAGGTATCCAGAACTGCGACAATTTGACCTTCGGCGACAGGCTCTTCTTCTTCCACCAGAAATTCAGCGATAACCCCGTCTTCAGTCGCCAGAACCGGTATTTCCATTTTCATCGATTCCAAAATCATCAGGACGTCGCCTTCTTTCACAGCGTCGCCGACTTTGGTTTCAATCTTCCAGACCGTGCCGGTGACTTCCGACTCGACTTCTTCTTTCGCCATTTAAAGTGTTCTCCTTCTGTAAGGCCTGAATCCGCAGCGCGGTCCCGGTTCTAATTTTACGCGATCTGGTATTCGAAAGGCGTTATCTCAACTCTGCAACACGCCGTCCCAAATCTAATTTCAATGTCGATTAAGACTGTTTGTCCGTTGGATTATTGTCAATACGTTTGTCTCTTCGTAAAGAGCGAAAGCCCTAATATGTGCGGACAAATTGCCGCAAAGAGGTTGTTTTGTCGTAAAGCGCGCTCCAAAATGTGCGCCGAAAATTAACAATCGGGGAGATTCGCAACCATGGCCAAAACATCGGACGTATACAAAAGTCTGGAACCACTGTTCCGTCCCAAGACAATTGCAGTGCTTGGCGCCTCTGCAGAGCCGTCAAAAATCGGCGGTCGTCCGGTGCAACTTCTGAAGGATTTTGGCTATACGGGTAAGATCTTCCCGGTAAACCCGAATTATGAAGAAGTTCAGGGCCTAAAGGCCTACGCCAGCATCAAAGACATTAAGGAGACTGTCGATCAGGTGATTATGGCGGTGCCCGCGCGCTTCGCCATTCAGGTCGCCGAGGACTGCGCGTCGATGGGCGTCAAATCGATGGTTGCGTTTACATCAGGCTTTGCGGAAATGAACGCTGAAGGCGAAAAGGCGCAGATCCGCCTTGGGGAAATCGCCAAAGAATCAGGCATGCGTATCCTGGGGCCGAACTGCCTTGGCGTCTTCAATAGCCACATGAACGCCTATTCAACCTTCACCTCCTCCATCCTTGACGGTCGTCCAAAACCCGGCCCCGTCGGGATCGCCAGCCAGAGCGGCGCCTTTGGCTCCCACTGTTTTGTTCTGGCGCGCGCGCGTGGTCTGGGCATGAGCTATTGGGCCACAACCGGCAACGAATGCGATGTCGGCTTTGCCGAATGCGTCCAGTTCCTGGCGGAAGACGAAGGCACCAAAGTCATTCTGGGTTACATGGAAGGCTGCCGAGATCCCGAGCGGCTCTATGAAGCGCTCGCGCTCGCGCACAGCAAACAAAAACCCGTCATTATCATGAAGGTTGGTGGGTCCGATGTCGGCGCCGCCGCCGCCGCGTCGCACACCGCATCCTTGGCGGGGTCCGATGATGCGTTTGATTCCGTGTTCGACAAGTTCGGCGTTTACCGGGCCAAGACACTGCGCGAGGCGATTGATATTTCCTACGCCTGTTCCTTCGGGGTCTATCCAAAATCCAACAAGGTGGGGATTGTCACAATCTCCGGCGGCGCTGGCGTCGTGATGGCGGATGCCGCGGAGGAATTTGGCCTTGATCTCGCCCCCATGCCCACCAAGGTGCAAAAAGAGCTGAAGGAACTGGTTCCGTTCGCAGGAACGCGTAACCCGGTCGACACCACCGCAAATTTCTTTAATGACTGGACCGTTCTGACGAAATTCTTCGAAGCCATGTTGGACAAGGGGAATTACGACGCCATTGGCTCCTTCTTCACCTATTTCGCGCAATCTGACACGTTGAGCGAGAAGCTGATGGAAGCCATTCGCCCGATCCGGAAAAAATATCCGGACAAATTAATGGCGCTCTCGATTTACGGTAGCCGTGAAAATATCGCCAAGCTGGAAAATGAGGGCATCCTCGCCTTTGAAGATCCGCGCGAAGTAATCCAGGCGATCGCCGCGCTCTACAAGTTCAGAAAAGGGTTCAGTTCAAAACTGCCCGCACGGCCGAAAATTCCCACGACAACGCCAAAAGTGCCGAAGAAAGCGCTCAACGAATACGATGCCAAACGTCTGCTCAAAAAGGCAGGCATCCCTTCCGGGAGCGAAAGTCTGGCGAAGACCCCGGCGGATGCGGCGAAAATGGCCGCGCGTCTCGGCTTCCCGGTCGTGCTCAAGATTGTATCGGTTGATATTCAGCACAAGACCGAGATCGGCGGCGTCGTTTTAAACCTTAAGTCTCAGACCGCCGTTCGAAGCGCCTTCAACAACATCATGGCGAACGCCAAGAAAGCCGCGCCTGACGCCAAAATCGATGGCGTCCTGGTGGCCAAAATGATGGGCGGCGGCGTGGAGACGATCCTCGGCACCTATCGCGATCCGGTCTTCGGACAAATGGTGATGTTTGGCCTCGGCGGTATTCTGACCGAAGTCCTCGGCGACGTGGCGTTTAAACCCGCGCCCTTTGGCAAAAAGGAAGCCATGGACATGATCAAGAGCATCAAGGGCTACGCTGTTCTGGCGGGCGCGCGCGGCAAAGCGGCGGCGGATGTAGACGCCCTGGCGGCGGCGTTATCCGATTTGTCGATCTTTGCGGCAGCCAACGCGGATACGCTGGAGAGCGTTGACGTAAACCCATTCGTCGTTCGGGAAAAAGGTGGCGCCGCGTTGGACGCTTTGGTCCTGCGTCAATCCGACTAACATCCTCGCCACACACGTAACAAATGGCCGTCCCGGCGAAATACCAGGGCAGCCATTTTTTTTGCAACAACTCTGAGCGTCGTTATTTGGAATCGGCGGCGTTGGCGCGGCGCACAAATTTTTGTTCCGTAACCTCTCGCCCCCATTGGGCGCCACGATAGGATTCAGTCAAAATAAATCCGGACTGCTCATAAAGCCGACGCGCCGCGTTCAGGCCATCAAAGGTCCACAAATGCGTTTCTCGAAAAGCGCGTTTGTCACAAAATGCCAGTGCTTGCTCAAGCAGTCCTTGGCCGACGCCGGCGCCACGTTGATTGTCATCAACGATAAACCACCTCAAATGCGCCACGCCATCCCCAAAGTCTTCTCCATCAATCGTTATGGAACCAACGATCCGGTCGTCCCGATAGGCATGCCAGATTTCGTTCAGCGACCCTGTAAGTCTTGAGATAAATTCAGACAATTCTGATGCAACCTTGGTCTCAAACTCAACGCCAAAGTGTACCGTTCGGCTGTAGTAAGATGCGTGCATCGAGACAACCTAACCGATGAGAGAGGGCGTATATCCACTGCGAATTTCACTAGGGGCGCTCACAGCGACAGGAACACCAATCCGGCTGGCTTTTACCGCCGACGCGTAGGTCTGGAGACCCGCCAGAACCGCCCGCCGCGCCTCCCCACTTAACGGCGCTAACGCCGCATCGACCTGATGTTCTGCAAATAACGTGATCTCATGTAATAGGTGTTGGCCTTGCGGGCTCAAACGTAAATTTTTGACCCTGGTGTCTGAGATTGAACGGTCTTCGTGCAGATAACCCTTGGCGATCAGAGATTTTAATAACCGACTGACAGTCGATTTTTCCAGCAAAAGGGTCTCGGAAATTTCCGTCGCCGTTAACTGTCTCGCCTTTCCCAGCTCAACAATTACGTGCACCGCCGAAGGTGACAGATCTGTTCCTGCAAGCGTGCGGTTCATAAACCCGAGCTCCCGCACCAATTCGCGAGAGGCCGACCGTAAATTTGTTCGAAGGCGGCCTGTATTTTGTTCCATTATTTTGTCCCATGGCTCAATTATTATTTTAGTTGCTTTATACAACTATAGAGCTTTGAGATATGGGAATCGACAAAAATCACCCCCGCCACAGAAATAGGCGAGGGTGATTGTAAAGGAACGGTGAGAGTCTAGATCGGGTCCCAGGTGAAGATATCGCCGGAGCGATCGAGCGGATAGAAATTCGCCTCCATCGCAGGCGCCGCGTGTTCGGCGATGGTTTCCGCCGTCCAGCCTTCGCTGCGATGCACCGAACGCAAAGGACGCGACTGCCCCATTAAAAAGAGTTCGTTATTGCGCACGCCGAAGATTTGGCCATTGACCTTCGCCGCCGCATCGCTGGCGAGAAACACCGCCATCGGCGCGATTTTTTCCGGTGTCATTTCCTTGATCTTGGCGACGCGCGCTTGTTCTTCCGGCGTATCCTGAGGGATCGATCCAATCATCCGGCTCCACGCAAACGGCGTGATGCAATTGGAGCGCACATTGAACCGCGCCATATCGAGCGCGATGGATTTTGACAATCCAGCGATGCCCAGCTTGGCAGCGGAATAATTCGCCTGCCCAAAATTCCCGATCAACCCGGAGGTCGACGTCATATGCACGAAGACACCCGATTGTTGCGCGCGAAAATGGTCGGCGGCGGCGCGGCTGACGTTAAAACTGCCTTTCAGATGAACTGAAACGACTGAATCCCAGTCTTCTTCGGTCATTTTATGGAAGATGCGGTCGCGCAGGATGCCCGCATTGTTGACGACAATATCGACTTTACCAAAGGTATCGACCGCTTGCTGGACGATGCCATGAGCCGCGTCCCAATCGGTGACGCTGTCGGTGTTTTCCACCGCTTCGCCGCCATCGTTCCGAATTTCGGCCACGACTTCATAGGCAGGGC
>JBLHZD010000241.1:0-6612 GCA_047631095.1 Alphaproteobacteria bacterium | reverse complement strand
AATCACCGCCGAAACATACATGCCCATTGCAAACAGGATCGGCCAGAAAGCATCCGCGGAAATATCATAGAGCCAGCCTGCGATTGCGGGCGCGGGCGCCTGAATAAGAAAATATCCGGTAAAAAACAGCCCCATCCCGAGCGCTCGGTTTTCCGGTTTAATAGCGCTGGCCGTCAACGCCATGATTACACCAGCCGGCGCCATGCCCAACAGGCCGAGTAAAAGGGTTGCGGGAACGGCCAGCGACCCCAGAACCAACATCAACAGCGCCAAGACCGCCGCCGCCATGCAGATATAAAACACCGCGTCGTGACGACCACTGCGGTCCGCAATTTGGCCGCCGACGATTCCAGACAAGATCATAACCCAGCTTGTTATACTGACGACGCCCAACGCGGAAACCGTCTCATAGCCGTCGGCGACCAGCACGACGGGGGCGAAACTCAAAAATATGACATAACCCGCATTGAAAAACGCCCAGACGGCGGAGGCGGTCACCGTCAACATCACCTCGTTGCGGTTCAACGTGAATTTAAATCCGCCGTTCGGTTTTGTCCGCGCCGGCGCATCGCGGTAGAAAAACATCACCAGAAGCGCCCCGATCAGACAGTAGAGCGAGGCCACGATAAAAGCCCAACGCCAATCAAAGGTAACCGCGAGACAGCCATGGCCGATTTGCCCTATCGCAATGCCAAAGGGCCAGGATATCACCAGGATGCTCATCGCAGTCGCCAGTTCTTTACCCGAAAACCAGTCGGCGACGACTTTTGTGAAGAAGATCATCGAGACGACGAAGCCAACGCCACAGACCAACCGTCCCACCGCCAATAAATCGAAGCTGTTCGCGACAGAGGCCAGGCCGCCGCCAGCCGCGAGGGCGATAAGCCCAAGGCCAATGATAAACCGGTCCGACAGAAACCGACCGGCAAACCCGGCCGGTAAGGCCAGGATTAACCCCGGCGCCATAAACAAGCCGATCAAACTGCCGATTTCGGTGTAGTTCAGGCCCATTTTTCCGGCCAGTTCGTCGGAGACCGACCCCAAGGTCTGGAATTGAAGTCCCAACCCGATGCGCGAGAAAAACAGCAACGCCAGGATAAACCATCGTGTCCGGTTTGATTGTGGCATTGGCGCTTTCAAAGCAGATATGTCGTGAAAAAACGAGACCACGCAACGGCCAACCCGCCTTGCGCCAGGTAAATCGAGCAATGCTCTATTTATTAAATTTCAGGATTCTGGTTAACCTGTTGAAAGTATTGGTCGGAGCGAGAGGATTCGAACCTCCGACCCCTTCACCCCCAGTGAAGTGCGCTACCAGACTGCGCCACGCTCCGGCCCAAGTATTTTAGTTTCCGAAGAAACCAGCGTCCTTGAAACGCGGCGCACCTTACAGGCGCGCTTTGACAAACACAATAAAATGCGTGGAAATTTTGGTGGGATTATTGGGCGACCGCCGCGTCCAGCACGCCGCGCATATCAACAAGGTCGTCCAGAATTTCGCGTAACGCCTGCATATCGATAATAGCCCCGGCGGCGGGCGGTCCAGCGGGCGAACCAACCAGGGCGCCGGGTTGCGCCACACCAGATGATACAAACGCATTTACAGGCAGGGTTTGTTCCGGCGGCACAGAATTCGGCGTGTCTGATTTCGGCGTATCTAATTCCGGGGCGCCCGTTTGGGTGTCCTTCGCCGCCGCTTGCAACAATGATTTCACGCCGTTTTCACGGAGCAATCGTTGTACGCCGCGAATGGTATAGCCGTCATGATACAGCAGGTCGCGAATGGCGCGGATCAGATCGATATCAGACGGCCGGTAGTATCGACGCCCGCCACCGCGCTTGAGCGGTTTAACCTGACTGAATTTGGTCTCCCAAAACCGCAACACATGTTGAGGAATTTCCAGCGTATTCGCGACTTCGCTGATCGTTCGAAACGCCGTGGCGGATTTAACAATCTCTTTACGTCCCTTTTTTCGGGGCTCAGGGCTATCCACAGCGTCCTTCATAGAGGTGTCGTATCCTTAAACGGGTAAAGCCTTAATTGAGTCGAGACGCCTCTATTTCGCGCCTTCGTTGATCTTGTTTTTCAACACATGGCTTGGTCGAAACACCAAAACCTTTCGCGGTAAAATCGGCACCTCTTCACCCGTTTTTGGATTACGGCCTATCCGTTGGCCTTTTTGGCGCACCCAAAAGCTGCCAAAAGACGAAATCTTGACCATTTCACCCTGCGCCAATGTGGTCGAAATTTCATTCAACACAGATTCCACCAGGCTCGCGGATTCGTTTCTCGATAATCCGATTTCCTGCACCACGGCCTCAGTAAGTTGAGCCCGCGTCATGGTATTCCCCGCCATCACGTCCCCCGTCCGATTTATTTTATTCCGCTAATGGTACCGCGAGGCGATAAATCCGTCAATTCCAAAGGGATGCGTTGCGCGTCAATAATACAAACTACACGTGCAAATCCGCCAATGCCGGCAATTAAAGACGGAATAAAGCGGACCCCCAGGAAAATCCGCCGCCCAACGCGGACAAAGCAATCAAATTTCCGGGTTTAAGGCGCCCGTCATTCTGCGCCGCAGTAAGCGCCAACGGAATGGTCGCCGCGGACGTATTCGCCTGCGACGCCACGGTCACCACGACTTTCTCGCGAGGCAATTTCAATCGCTTGCCAACGCTATCAATGATCCGGACATTCGCCTGATGAGGCACGAGCCAATCAATGTCGCTCAGCGCCAGATCGTTATGCGCCATCGCCTTCTCGACCGCTTCCGACATACGGCTGACCGCATGGCGAAACACTTCCTTGCCAACCATGCGCAGATAACCCGCCGAACCGGTGGAGCCGGGGCCGCCATCCACATACAACATGTCGTAAAACCGGCCGTCTGAATAAATATGCGTCGATAAAACGCCCGGTTCCGTTTTCGGGTCGCCATCGCCCTGCGCTTCGCCCCGCAGAACCATCGCCCCCGCGCCGTCGCCAAAGAGAATACAGGTGCCGCGATCCTCCCAATCGAGAATCCGGCTAAAGACTTCAGCGCCAATCACCAGCGCGGTTTTAACCTGCCCCAACCGGATCATATTGTCCGCCACGGACAAGGCGTAGATAAACCCCGCACAGACCGCCTGAACATCAAAGGCCGCGCCCTTGCGTACGCCCAGCGCCGCCTGAACCTTGGTCGCGGTTGCTGGAAAGGTATTGTCCGGCGTCGACGTCGCGACAATGACAAGATCAATATCCGACGTCTCAACGCCCGCCTGGCGCATCGCCGCTTTTGACGCTTCAACCGCCAGATCCGACGTCAGCTCACCTTCAGCCGCAAAGTGGCGCTGCCGGATCCCGGTGCGCTTCACAATCCATTCGTCGGATGTATCTATCGTTTTCGCTAGTTCGTCGTTCGTTACGACGCGTTCGGGCAAATAGGCGCCGCACCCCAAAACCAAAGACCGTTGCATAATATTAGCCCGTCGCCTCGTTCGGCAAACCCACATCGGTTTGCAGCGCATTGAAGTCGTCGGTCATTTTTTCAATAAATCCATGCTGCGCCATGTCGACGGCGACGCCAATTGCGTTGGCGAATCCAAATTCATCGGTGCCGCCATGGCTTTTTACGACGATCCCGTTCAGACCAAGCAACATGGCGCCGTTATACCGGCGAGGGTCAAATCGGGTTCGCAGGTTCTGCATGGATCGTTTTGCGAACAAATAACCCAATTTCGCCATCCAGCTGCTGCGAAACGCTTCTTTGAGGAAACCGCTATACAGACTAGCCGTCCCCTCAGCGGTCTTCAGCGCGACATTCCCGGTAAACCCGTCCGTCACGACAACATCGACCGTTCCTTCGGTAATATCGTTGCCTTCGATAAACCCCTTGAAAACGATTGGCAAAGTTGTCTCCCGCAGGGTCACAGCGGCTTCACGGACCGCTTCAACGCCCTTCATATCTTCAACGCCAATATTCAACAATCCGATTATCGGGCGCTCCAGCCCCAACACGGTGCGCGCGAACACTTCGCCCATAACGGCGAACTGAACGAGGTTTTCCGCATCGCATTGAATATTCGCGCCCAGGTCAAGCATCGCCGTTTCCCCGCGCGCGGTCGGAATAATGCCAGCAATCGCGGGCCGGGCGATACCCGGCAGGGTTTTCAGGACAAATTTCGCCATCGCCATCAACGCGCCCGTGTTTCCCGCGGAAACCACAGCAGCGGCGTGGCCATCGCGCACTGCGTCAATCGCCAGACGCATGCTTGAGTCGCGCGCTGAGCGTAACGCCGTTGACGGTTTATCCTCGTTTCGGACCATACTGTCGGTGTGGTGGATCGTCGTCACCTTCGCCAGCAGCGGATGCAGATCCAGAATTGGCGCAACTTGCGCCTCATCGCCATACATCAAAAACCGCACATCCGGGTACCGCTCACGCGCCAACGCCGCCCCCTCAACCACGATGTGCGGCGCTTTATCGCCGCCCATGGCGTCTAGGGAGATTACGAGGGTGTCCGTCACTGTTGGCCCGTCAATGCAATGAATATATTAGCAATGGATATCTTAGATCGCCGCCGCGTCTACAACTTCACGTCCATCATAATGGCCACAGGAGCCACAGACATGATGCGGTAATTTCAATTCACCACAATTCATGCATTCGTTTGACGACGTCGTTGTCAGGGCGTCATGCGAACGGCGCATATTTCGACGCGATTTAGAAACTTTCTTCTTTGGAACTGCCATGAACTCGCACTTTCAAATTTAGGGAAACACAAAATAGTTGCGTTACATATACAGAATTCGGTGGAACAGCAAGTATAGGCTATTCCGTCTCTGTCTTCAAAGCCGCCAATACGCTAAATGGATTTTCTCGATCCTTTTCCACCGCCAGCGATTCATCATTCGCCGCCGCATCAAGGCGTCGGCTCGCCGCCTCAGCCCCCGGTGATTGCGGGTATGGGTCAAGACACAGCGCCAAAAGTTGCGACAAAGGATCGCCCAGCTCCATGACATCGCCAATCATCGGTTCCGGCGGATCTTCCTCGTCGTACTCAATCTCCAGGTCAATCATCAAGTCCGCCCGGTTTTCGCCACGCCCAGCTGTTTCCGGCGCGGACACAAACCGTATTTTCACCGCCTCTTCCACCTGGGCCGCGACGGGCTCCAGCGTGACGACGCATTCCTGCACAACCTCGGCGCTCAGGGTCCCGGTCACGCGGGCCATGCCGCCTTTTCCGCCCCGGACGACCTTCAACGCGACGGTGAAGGATTTAATCTCAATGATATCAAACCGCTGCGCCAAGGCGGCGCATTCCGCCGGGCTGGCGCTCAACATCAGGTTTTTTGGCGCGCGCCCTAGACTCGAGGCATCGAATGTTCGCGAAAACTCCAGATCCTCCGGCGCAATTTCCGGCGTTTCTCCTGGCTCTGCCCCCGTCATGGCGTCCTCTCTCCTTCAACACTCGTCAATTCCGGCGCCGGTAAAAATTGGGCGTCTCCCGCCATCAACGTCGCCAACGGTTGACTCGCCAAGGCCTCAACATTGCCCACGACATAGTCTGACAAGGCCGCCAACACCGGCTCACCCGGATTTTCGCCGCTAAAGATATTGCGGGTCAGCACCACGTCCATAGAGTCTCCCTTGCCATTGAGCGCGCCTTCATACGCGCCCGCGCGGCCATAAAATCCTTCGGCCAGTTTTTTCACTTTTTTACCAACGCTTAGATCTCCAACACCCATTTCGCGCATATTCCGATCCAGGTCGGTAAAAAAAGCGGCGCAGAACGATTCGGATAATGCCTGCGCTGTTGGCTCTTTCACAAATCGATGCGCAATAAAAAAGACATGAAGAGAAATCATATCAAACCGGCCAATGACCGTGTCAGGCACCATCAATTGTGAAAAGAACGACACGCTGCGCGCCTGGGTCACCGCAGCGTTGTACAATTGTTGCGCCGCGAGCGTGCGGTCCGACGGCCTGAAAAGGCGCTTTAACGACCACGCCATTAAACTCTCCCGTCCACATTCTGGCTTGCGCCACTCATTTTTGGTTTCGGCGTTGCGAGCGCCGCAAACCGTAAAAGGATAGACCATCCCATCTGACCCAACCCGGCGCCGCACAAATACTCGAATTTCATGAACATAGGCCTTATATAGATATGACGCGACATACATTTCCATGACGACGACGGAAAAACTCAAAAGGACACGCGCCGGCAATGCCCAGCAACAGTTATATAAAAAAAATGGCAATCTCTGGTCTCGTCATTTCCACGCTCGCTCTTTCAGCCTGTGCGCCCCGCGTTTACATTCGGGGCAATTTACCGCGCGAAGAGGCGCTTTCGAAAGTTGAAGTCGGAAAGCATACGCGAAAACAAACCGCGAAAATCCTGGGCACGCCCTCGGTCACCGGCACCTTTGACGACAAAATCTGGTACTATATCAGCCGAAAAACCGAAAAAGTCGCCTTCTTCGAGGAAGAAGTTGTCGACCAGCAAGTTGTCGCAGTCTATTTCAACGAACAGAACATTGTCGAAGCCATCCACCGTTACAACAAGGATGATCGCCGATTGATCGCCCTTCAGGAGCGTAAAACGCCGACGGTCGGCAAGGAATAT
>JBLHZD010000240.1:0-6640 GCA_047631095.1 Alphaproteobacteria bacterium | reverse complement strand
GAATCAGTTCGCTTCATTGATTCAGAGTGAGCGACGTTTGGGAATCCCCTATTTTGAGTCCGGCTCAATGCTCGCTGGTATTAGCCCTGAAGGGGATCGTCAGCACATTTTCAGTGCAGCGGGTTAACCGAAATATAATGAACCAGGAAGTCGGGCGCATCATTCGCTGGGGTTATCTGGTGCAGGAACAAGGCTTTCTGCCGCTGGAAGATGAAATAAAAAAAGTTTCGAGCGACCCTTTTCTTGTCTTTGGCGTCGAATTACTGATTACCGGTTATGACGGAAAGGACGTTCGCGAAACGTTGGAAAACCTGAATGACCGGACGTTTGAGCGCAACATGGTGCCCGTCAATATCTTGCGATCGATGGGATCCACCGCGCCGGCGTTCGGGATGATCGGCACCTTGGTCGGCCTTATCGTGATGCTGGACGCGATGGGCGGCGACCCAACGCAATTGGGTCCGGGGCTGGCGGTTGCGTTGAATACGACCCCGTATGGGGTGTTATTCGCGCGCATGATTCTAATTCCGGCCGCAAACAAGATTCAGCAGCGGGAGGAAATTCTCCGGTTTCGCCATGAAATGGTCATTGAAGGGTTTTCACTGGTCGCCGAAAAGCGCAGCCCGCGGTTTATTCAGGACCGCATGAACAGCTTCCTGGATCCGTCGATCCGGTTCAATATCGATCAGCAAATGAAGCGGGATTAAGCCGTCATGTCCCGTCGCAAACTTTCTGAACCGGTTGCGGAAGACGAAGAGTGGATGACGACCTATGCGGACGCCATTACCCTCCTGATGGCGTTTTTCGTGATGCTGGTGAATTTTTCCAAAATCGATATTCCCCGATTCGAAGACACGATGGCGGGCATCAAAAGCGAACTCGGCAAGGATGACGCGCCGAAACGCCCCTTGTTTACGTTGAACCAAAATCTCGACTCGATTTTGGAAAACGCCAATATCGACCCGCAGGACGCCGAGGTCAGCTTTGACGACCAGGGCGTGGTAGTTGAATTCGCCAGTCGGTCCTTTTTCAAACCAAGGTCTGCGGAGATGTTGCCGGGCGCGCGCAAGATCTTGTCGGATGTAGCCTATCAGGTCGTTCAGCCGCCCTATGATTTATATTATGTGGATGTTGAAG
Organism: Alphaproteobacteria bacterium; assembly: GCA_047631095.1. Lineage (GTDB taxonomy): Bacteria > Pseudomonadota > Alphaproteobacteria > UBA8366 > JABJJH01. Next base: position 5,503 of record JBLHZD010000240.1, on the reverse strand, counting down.
GGCACACAGACGACGTGCCGATCAATACGCCAAAATTTCCCTCTAATTGGGAGTTATCGACGCTTCGCGCGACGGGGGTGGTGCGGTTTTTGATCGAAATCGGGCTGGAGTCGGAGCGCCTGAAGGCCGCCGGATACGCGGATGTGCTTCCGAAGGTGCCGAACCTGGATTTATTTGGGGCGCCGATACCTGAAAATAGGGCGGAAAACCGCCGGATCGTAATTCGATTGCATCCCTAGGTCATTCTCAAAGGCGCGCCATCGGTTGACCCGAAGGCCAAGGCCATTGATAATCTCTCCGGAGCGAGATTCGCCACTATCCAATAAAGCGTGAAACAGGGGAAATACTATGAAGGCTTCCGATCTTTTCGTTCGCTGCCTCGAGGCAGAAGGCGTCACTCATATTTTTGGCGTTCCAGGGGAAGAAAACGCCGATATGATGTTGTCGTTAAACGACAGCCCAATTGATTTTGTATTGTGCCGCCATGAACAGGCCGCCGCCTTCGCCGCAGACGTTTACGGGCGGTTGACGGGCAAGGCTGGCGTTTGCCTCGGTACGCTTGGGCCGGGCGCGACCAATCTGGTGACGGGCGTCGCCGATGCGAATATGGATCGTGCGCCTTGCGTGTGCATCATCGGACAAGCGTCAACGACGCGTCTGCACAAAGAAAGCCATCAGAATATGGATTCCATCGCCATGTTCAAGCCGATTACCAAATGGGCGCATTCAATTTATGACGAACGGAATATTCCGGAAGTCACGCGCAAGGCGTTCAAGCTGGCGGAAGCCGAGAAGCCTGGTGCGACGGTCATTGAATTGCCGGAAGACATCGCCAAAAACGAAGTCGACCTGGCGCCGATGAATATTACGAAAACGCGGCGCCCCGCAGCGGATCACAAGGCGATTTCTCAAGCGGTCGATATGATCAGCGCCGCCAAAAACCCGCTCATTATCGCGGGCAACGGTGCGGTGCGGAAGCGCGCAGCTCAACAGTTGAAACGATTGGCGCACAAGGCCGGCATTGGCGTGGTAAACACCTTTATGGGTAAAGGCGCCGTACCGCGCACCGACCCGCATTGCCTGTTCACAATGGGACTGCAAGGGCGCGATTACATCAATCTGGCGACCGATGAAGCCGATCTGATTATCTCGGTCGGGTATGATTTGGTGGAGTTTGCGCCGTCCTTCTGGAACGTGCATCCGGACAAGAAAATCATCCACATTGATTTCTGGCCGGCGGAAATTGATATGGATTATCCCGTCACGATCGACATCGTATCCGACGTGGCCGACGCGTTGTGGCAGATCAATGAAGAACTGAACGCACGCCATGACGCTGCGGGCAATTTGCCGCTTTTCGATATCGCTGGCCGCCAGAAACTCCGTGAGGCGATCCTCGACGATTTCGCCATGGAGAAAGACGACCAAAGTTTCCCAATGAAGCCGCAGAAAGTTCTGTGGGATGTTCGGGAAGCGTTGGGAGAGGACGATATCCTGTTGAGCGACGTCGGTGCGCATAAAATGTGGATTTCGCGGTATTATCAATGTGATACTCCCAACACATGCCTGATTTCCAATGGCTTCTGCTCGATGGGCTTTGCGCTGCCTGGTGGGATGGGCGCTAAAATCGCGGAGCCGGACAAGAAAGTCCTGGCGATCTGCGGCGATGCGGGCTTCCTGATGAATGTGCAGGACCTTGAAACGATGGTGCGGCGCAAGCTGCCCGTCGTGATTATGGTCTGGGTTGACGGCGAATACGGTCTGATCAAATGGAAACAGCAAAACCATTTTGACGGTCAGCATTCGGAACTCTCCTTCGGCAATCCGGACTTCGATATGCTCGCCAAATCCTTTGGTATGTGGGGCAAAACCGCGACCTCTGCGGCGGAGCTGCCGGCCCTTTTGGATGAAGCGCTTAATCAGGAAGGGCCCGCGTTGTTGGCGGTTCCGATTGACTATGCGGAGAACATGAAGCTGACCCAACGTCTTGGGAATTTGCAGTTCAGCATCTAGCGCTGAAACGTAAAGCGCATTTAATCTCGTATAATATCGCGGAGATTTCCGGGAATATAACATTTATTCCCGGAAATTCGGGCATTGCTGTGATGAGCGTCATAGCGGCGTCCCCCGCAGGTTTTGGATAATCGAGAGTATCCATCACAGCGAGGGACGAGGCGAATGAGTTTCAAGGTGAAGTTTTGGGGGGTGCGCGGCAGTATTGCGACGCCATCGCCCAATCACGTCGCATTCGGCGGCAACACAAGTTGCGTCGAAGTTTCGTGCGGTGGCCGACGCATCATTTTTGATGCGGGAACTGGGATCCGGAACCTGGGTCACTGGTTGTGGCGCAAAAACGTAAAAGACGCCCATATTCTTTTTTCCCATACGCATTGGGATCATATAAACGGGTTCCCGTTTTTTTCGCCGGCGTTTCACGGTGATGGCTCTTTTACAGTCATGGCGGGACATGTTGGGGAAATCGGCGGTATAAAAAAATATGGCCGGGCAGATGTCGAACCCGACCTTTCCGGTGCCGCTCGAAGCGATGCGCGGCACGCTGCATTTCGAAGATTTTACGGCGGGTGATAATTTTCGCCTGCATGACAATATTATGGTTCGCACGGTCAATTTGAACCATCCTGCGGGCGCGACGGGCTACCGGGTTGAGTTTCGCGGTAAATCGATGTGCTAAGTAACCGATACGGAACACATTCCCGGAAAGCCGGACCAAAATATTCTGGCGTTAATCGAAGGCGCGGATCTGGTGATATACGATTCGACCTATACCGAGGCGGAGTTTCCGGACAAGGTCGGTTGGGGTCATTCAACCTGGCAGGAGGGCGTGCGGCTCGCGCAGGCGGCGAATGCAAAAATGCTGGCGATCTTTCATCACGATCCCGATCATGAAGACGGGTTTATGGAGGCCTTGGAGGCTGAGGCTCGCGCGGCCTGGCCCGGGGCCATTGTCGCCCGGGAAAATATGCGGATAAATTTACTCTAGGTTTGACCGTTGATGATTCCACGCTTGAGACAACCGGCGTGTCGCGTTAAGGTAAATGGAAACAAAACGATACAATAAAATCTGAGCGGGCTTATACGTTTTTAATGAGTATCGACGCTCGGTGACTTGAACGTAGCTTTACCCAAAGGGGGATTATTATGCGGGACAGCAGGTTTTTGAGATTTGCAGGGTTGCTTTGGGCTGTGACGATACTGTTCGGATGGTCCGGCGCGATGCAGAACGCCGTGGCTGAGCCGTTTACGGTTGGACCCAAGGTATGCAAGGAATGTCATATTGCTGAATACAAGGTGACGACTGGAACCAAGCATTTCACGTCTGTAAAGACCGTTCATAAGGATAAGCGCGCTAAGAAGATCGTCAGAGCGGTTGGCGATAAACGCATGAAAAAATCCGACACTTGCAAGATGTGCCACTATACCGAGGTGCAGAAAAAAGCGGGTGGAAAACGCAAAATTGTTGCGGGGCCTTCATGCGAAAGCTGTCATGGTCCGGCTTCGAACTGGCTGAAGATTCACAACGATTACGGCAAGGGCGTAAAGCGCGACACCGAATCGGCGGCGCATAAGACTGAGCGCCTGCAAAATGCCGAAGCTGCGGGCATGGTCCTGCCGTCGAAAATGTTCGATGTCGCGACAAATTGCATGTCGTGCCATGGCTTGGCCGCGCCGGGATTGGATGAAAAATCTGCAGCGGTGATGCTGGATAATGGGCATCCGCTGAACCCGGATTTCGAATTGGTCGCTTATAGCCAAGGCACCGTGCGTCACCGTTTCTATCCTCCCGATGTGACGACGAACAAGGAATTGTCGGCGGCTGAAAAATCCCAACTGTATGTTGTTGGTCAGGCGGCGGCATTGGTAAGAGCATCTGCGGCGATTAAAAAGTCTACCCATGAAAAATACATGGCGGCCCAGAAGAAGCGGATCGCGACCGCGACTGCGGCTTTGGAAGCTGTAAAAGGCTCTGTGCCAGCGGCGGGCGCGCTTTTAGCGGACCCATCGGTGGCGAATGGTCGGGCTCTGGCTGTTGCCGTCAAAGGTAAAGACCTGAGCAGCGTTGTTGGCGGAATGCTGCCGTCGAAGTATAAGTAAGGGAATACCCGACCCCCGCCGCTGAAAATGTTTTTTGCGGCGGGTGTTGTTGGTTTGATGCTGGGGGGATATAGCGTTGGTTGACGTCGGCGGAATTGCAACAATGAAGCGACCGCAACGGTGGGAGACGCCGTTTGGTCCGGAAATGACCGATGATGATGTCGCGTCGCTTTTTGAGCGTGGCGACATCGCGGCGATCGAATCGGATCGGTTCCCAAAACATACGCCTCTCGAGGGCGTTTTACGCAATGATACGCGAATTGTGCGGTATAGCGCGGGCGATATCATTGTTCGTGAGGGTGACTACGGAAATTCCGCGTTTTTGGTGCTCAAGGGGAATTTGCGTGTTGTTTTAGCGCCGAAGCTGCCCCAATCCCTGCTCGGTCGCCAAAACGCTAAAAAGAAAGGGTTTTTTGAAGCGTTATCGCAGTTGTGGACGAATTCAAAAATTCCCGAAGTCCGGAATGTATCCGGTTATCAACAACAAGGGCTGCGCGGCAGCGCCGATAGCCCCGACGCACGGGTGTTCCTACAGGATGTGCCTGTCGTCCTGAACAACCACCGCACCGCGATTCTCTGCGAAGGTTCGCTGTTTGGCGAACTGGCCGCGCTCGGTCGCGTGGCCCGCACGGCGACGATTTTTTCGGAAGATGACGCAATTTTGCTGGAAATCCGTTGGCAGGGGTTGCGGGAACTTCGAAAATACGATCAGGGCTGGCGCCGTAAGATTGATCAACGGTACCGCGAATCGGCTTTGAAAAACCATCTTCAGGAAAGTTCGATGTTTGCGCGATTGGATGACGCGAAGTTGAACACTGTGGCGGATAAGGTTCTGTTCGAAACCTATGGCGCCTTTGATTGGAATGTCTCTTTTCAGCGATTGCGCGAACGGGGATCAGGGCAGGAGGCACCACTCGCCAAGCAAGGTGATTATCCCGATGGGTTGTTGATGATCCGCGCCGGATTTGCGCGCGTCAGCGTCCAGCACGGGAACGGTGATCGAACGATTACGTATCTGGGCGCTGGAGATCATTTTGGTCTGGGCGAGCTTTACGAAGCGTGGAAAAATCCAGACCTCAAAGATATGACGATGAGAACGTCAATTTCCGCTCTGGGGTATGTCGACGTTCTGCGGGTGCCAGCGCCGGTGCTGGAAGAGCATGTTTTCCCCTTTATGGATCCGCCCGCGGACACTTTGATGCAATTGGCCGCGCATCCCGTTTCAGATGACGCCTTGATGGAATGGGCAGTTGAAGAGCGATTCGTGAATGCCACGCGCGCTATGGTTATTGATTTAGAAAAGTGCGTTCGGTGCGATGATTGCGTCCGGGCGTGCGCGTCAAGTCATGGCGGAAACCCTCGGTTTCGCCGTCACGGCAAGTCTTTTGAA
>JBLHZD010000239.1:0-6671 GCA_047631095.1 Alphaproteobacteria bacterium | reverse complement strand
ACCGCGGGCGGGCTTACCGGCGGCGATAGAATCGAAACCGAGATACACGCGGCGCCCGGCAGCGCCGTCACCATCGCCAGCCAGACCTGCGAACGCATTTATCGCTCGCTCGGTACCGCCGCACATGTAGAGTCAAACATCACCATTGCCAAGGGCGCACGCGTGGAGTGGCTGCCACAGGAAACCATCCTGTTCGATGGCGGCATAGTACGTCGTCGGTTACGTGTTGATATGGCGGAGGACGCCACGCTTCTGGCGGTTGAACCCGTTGTCTTTGGCCGCGTTGCTTCCGGGGAGACATTGGATCACGGTCTATTCCGAGATTCATGGCGAATTGTGCGCAATGACAGATTGACGTTCGCCGACGAAACCCGCCTGGAAGGACCTCTCGACGCCCTCACCAAATGCCCTGGCGTTCTAGGCGGTGCCAAGGCGCTGGCAACAGTCCTGCTCGCCGCACCCGAGGCAGAACAATTCATCGAACCCGCGCGACAACTTCTTAACGCCTCACCGATTATTGGCGGCGTTAGCTTCGTGAATGACGTGCTAATTTCTCGCCTCATCGCACCGGATTCACAACAATTACGCGCCAGTCTCATACCTTTAATTACCTTATTGCGCTCCGGTCGGGACATGCCCCGCGCCTGGCAAATCTAAGAGGACCGCCATGAACCTAACGCCACGAGAAAAAGATAAATTGCTGATCGCCATGGCCGCGATAGTTGCGCGCCGACGCCTGGAACGCGGGGTAAAGCTGAATCACCCCGAAGCCATCGCCTTGATATCTGATTATATTGTTGAAGGCGCCCGCGACGGACGACGCGTTTCCGATTTGATGGAAGCGGGCGCGCATGTGATTACCCGGAATCAGGTCATGGAGGGTATCGCCGAGATGATCCACGACGTCCAGGTCGAAGCCACCTTCCCCGACGGCGTGAAGCTGGTCACCGTCCATGAACCGATCCGATAGAGGAGCCTTCCCATGATTCCAGGTGAAATAATAGCCGCCGACGGCGAGATCGAACTGAACGCCGGGCAACCAACCATTACGCTCACCGTCGCAAACACGGGCGACAGACCGGTCCAGGTGGGTAGCCATTATCATTTTCATGAAACCAACGAAGCCTTGGCTTTTGACCGGAACCAGGCGCGTGGGTGGCGCCTTGACATCGCGGCGGGCACGGCGGTGCGGTTTGAACCGGGACAAAAGCGCGATGTGACTCTCGTGCCCTATGGCGGCGCGCGCGCTGTCCACGGTTTCAACCAAAAAATCATGGGTTCTTTGGACGAGGAGGCATAACCAATGCCAGCACGCATTCAACGCGCGGCTTACGCCGACATGTTCGGCCCCACCACGGGCGACAAAGTTCGGCTCGCCGATACGGAATTATTTATCGAGGTGGAAAAGGACTTCACCACCTATGGCGAGGAGGTCAAATTTGGTGGTGGAAAAGTGATCCGCGACGGCATGGGCCAATCGCAAACCACCCGCAAAAACGGTGCGGTGGACACGGTCATCACCAATGCGCTGATCATCGACCATTGGGGAATCGTCAAAGCCGATGTGGGATTGAAGGATGGGCGGATCGTCGGAATCGGCAAGGCGGGCAATCCGGACACCCAATCCGGCATCAACATCATTATCGGCCCCGGCACTGAAGCTATTGCAGCCGAAGGCAAAATCCTAACCGCAGGCGGGCTTGACGTTCACATCCATTTCATCTGCCCACAACAAATCGACGAAGCCTTGATGTCCGGCATCACCACCATGCTAGGCGGCGGCACGGGCCCTGCGACTGGCACCAACGCCACCACCTGCACGCCGGGCGCCTGGCATATCGGACGCATGATCCAGGCCGCCGACGGATTCCCGATGAATATGGCCTTCGCGGGCAAGGGCAACGCATCGCAACCCGCTGCTTTGGTGGAACAGGTTCTGGGCGGCGCGGCAGCGTTGAAGCTACACGAAGATTGGGGCACCACGCCCGCCGCCATCGATTGTTGTCTAGGCGTCGCCGATGACATGGACGTCCAGGTGATGATCCACACCGACACGCTGAACGAAAGTGGCTTTGTTGAAAACACTATCGACGCGTTCAAGGGTCGAACGATTCACGCGTTTCATACCGAAGGTGCCGGCGGCGGCCATGCGCCCGACATCATCAAGATTTGCGGTGAACCCAATGTCATCCCCTCGTCGACTAACCCAACGCGACCGTTTACGGTGAATACGCTCGAAGAACATCTCGATATGTTGATGGTCTGCCACCATTTGGACCCCAATATCCCCGAAGACGTGGCCTTCGCCGAAAGCCGCATCCGCAAAGAAACCATCGCAGCGGAAGATATTCTGCACGATCTTGGGGCATTTTCCATCATCGCCTCCGACAGCCAGGCCATGGGCCGGGTCGGCGAAGTGCTGATCCGCACCTGGCAAACGGCAGACAAGATGAAGCGACAGCGCGGGCGCTTAACCGAAGAAACCGGCGAGAATGACAACGTCCGGGTCAAACGGTATATCACCAAATACACCATCAACGCCGCCATCGCCCAGGGATTATCCCAGCATGTCGGCTCCGTCGAAACTGGAAAACGCGCCGATTTGGTTTTATGGAGCCCCGCGTTCTTCGGCGTTAAACCCGACATGGTGATGATTGGCGGCACGATAGCGGCGGCGGCGATGGGCGATCCCAACGCCTCTATTCCAACGCCCCAACCGGTCCATTTTCGCCCGATGTTCGGCGCGTTTGGAAAGTCGCTCACTGCATCGGGCGTGACCTTTGTCTCCCAAGCCGCCCTCGATGCAAATCTTGGCGATACGCTTGGGGCGGCAAAGCAGATGCTTGCGGTCCAAAATACGCGCAGCGGCATCGGCAAGGCGGCGATGATCCACAACAACGCGATGCCGGACATCGAGGTCGACCCCGAAACCTATGAAGTCCGCGCCGATGGCGAATTGCTGACCTGCGAACCAGCGGAAGTGTTGCCCATGGCGCAACGCTATTTCCTGTTTTAGGCGCCCGGACAATGCTACGCGCCCATGGCATCAAAATCGCCGGAACCTGGACCGGCCCCACCGCCGACACCGTCGTGCTGGATTTCGACGACCGGCATCGCCGGCGCCTCGCCATGGCCGGGGTGAACGGCTTGACGTTTCTGCTCGAGCTGGCGGAGGCCGTAGCGTTGCGCGATGGCGACGGCCTTGTGTTGGAGGACGGTTGCATCGTAGTGGTTCAAGCGGCGCCCGAACCCTTGATGGAAATCACCTGTCGAGACGCCGCTCACCTTATCCGCATTGCATGGCACCTCGGCAACCGGCATTTGCCGACCGAGTTATTCGACGACCGGTTGCGTATTCGTCACGACCATGTCATCTGCAACATGCTGGTGCAATTGGGTGCCGAAGTCGACGACATCCAGGCGCCCTTCAACCCCGAAGGCGGCGCCTATGGTCATGGACGCACCCATAGCCATGAGCATGGATCTGAACACAGCCACGACCACTCACATGACCATTCACATGGATGAAGCCGCGCTCTATCGGTTGATCACGTGGCTGTCGCCGGGGTTTCCCGTTGGTGCCTACGCCTATAGCCATGGGTTGGAGTGGGCGGTGGAAGACGGCGCCGTACGCGACCGTGATGCCCTGGGGTTATGGCTGGAAGACGTACTGCAACATGGCGGCGGACGGTCCGACGCTATTTTATTTCACCACGCCTGGACCGCAGCGCGCAATGGAGACAGGGCCGAACTCACCGACATTAACGATCTCGCCATCGCCTTGGCGCCAAGTCGGGAACGCCGATTGGAATTTGTGGATCAGGGACGCGCATTTCTAATCGCCATTAAATCAACTTGGCCCTGGGACGGCGCACCGGACATTTCAGTCTTCGAAGGCAAAACTATCGCGTACCCCATCGCGGTCGCCATGGCGACCGCAGGCCATGCCATCGATTTACGCCCGGCGCTAGGCGCCTATTTACACGGCTTCACCGCCAATTTGGTATCTGCGGGCGTACGCCTCATTCCACTTGGCCAAACCGAAGGACAGCAGCTTATCGCCCATCTGGAACCTGTCATTCATTCGGTCACACAAGACGCATTAACCGCCACGTTGGATGATTTAGGCGGAGCGGCGTTTCTCGCCGACATCGCTTCCATGCGACACGAAACCCAATACACAAGGCTATTTCGAACATGACTAAATCACTACATGGGCCCCTTCGCGTCGGTATCGGCGGCCCCGTCGGGTCTGGCAAAACCGCACTCATGGAACGGTTGTGTCAGACCTTCCGCGATCAATTCGACATCTGCGCCATCACCAACGACATCTACACCAAGGAAGACGCCGAAGCGCTGACCCGGCGCGGCGCCCTACCTTCGGACCGAATTGTCGGCGTAGAAACCGGCGGGTGTCCACACACCGCCATCCGTGAAGACGCATCGATCAACCTCGCCGCCATCGCGGATTTACGCATCCAATTCCCCGGACTCGATTTGATCCTCATCGAATCCGGCGGCGATAATTTGGCCGCGACCTTCAGCCCGGAGCTCGCCGACATCACCATCTATGTCATCGACGTGTCGGCGGGCGACGACATACCACGCAAAGGCGGGCCGGGCATCACCCGCTCCGACGTTCTGGTCATCAATAAAACCGATCTGGCACCTTATGTCGGCGCTGATCTGGACGCCATGCGCAAAGACACCCAGCGCATGCGCGGCGACCGCCCGTTCGTATTTACCAACATGAAAACCGCCGACGGCGTCCCCGACATCGCCCGTGAACTTTGCCGGCTTGGGGGGTTGGAAACCAGAGCCTAACCGTTCGTGACCGTTACTTGGCCGCCGTCGCTTCAATTTCGATGAGGAATTCAGGCGACGCCAGACCATCGACGATCAACAAGGTCGAAGCGGGCAGGACATCGTCGCCAATGATTTTTTTGCGCGCCGCGCGATAGGCTTCGACATAACGCGGATCCGTCAAGAACACGGTAAACTTAACCAGGTCGCTCTTGCGCATTTTATGTTCGCGCAGACACCCGACGATATTGCGGAACACCTGTTCGGCCTGTTTGCGAATACCCCCCTGAATCTCTCCCTTGACGTTCACGCCGACCTGACCGTCGATCACCACCCATTCGGCATTTGCGGGAACCTTCACTGTATGGCTATAGGCGCCGCCGGGGGCTCGCACGGTTTTAGGATTAACAAATTCATTCATGTAAATTAACTCCTGTCCTGTTCGATTATTTTTGGTCGCGCAGCATAGTTTAACCTGTGGTGAGGGATTTCCTACAAATCATATATGCATCTTGTCTATTCCCAGTCTTGTCTTAAGGGGGCGACACTGCGACATTCGAAGCCTGTTTGAACATATTTGGAGCAATGTCGATGCAATCGGTCAAAGGAAAAATCGCCTGGGTGACAGGCGCAGGAACAGGAATTGGACGCGCAGGTGCGGTGGCGCTGGGGGCGGCGGGCGCGACGGTTATATTATCGGGCCGCCGGGTTCCAGAGTTGGAAGCCGCTGCCAAACGCATCAACGATGCGGGCGGCGCAGCCATCGTTGAACAGCTCGACATTGCCGATGGCGACGCCGTCGACGCCGTCGTAGACCGGATCACGGAAAAATATGGGCGGCTCGACATTCTTGTTAACAGCGCCGGATTGAACCGGCCCAATCGCCGTTGGAAAACGATGGAGAGAGAAGACTGGGACATCGTTATCGACGTTAATTTATCTGGCGCCTTCAACTGTTCCCTGGCGGCATTGCGCGTCATGCGACCGCAACGTGACGGCTTGATCATCAACGTGTCCTCGATGGCGGGACGTCGGGTCGGGACCGTATCGGGCTTCGCCTATGCGGCGTCGAAACACGGGGTCAACGCGATGAGCGAGAGCATCAACATCGAAAATTGTCATCTGGGCATTCGCGCCTGCGCCTTATGCCCCGGCGAAGTCGCAACCGAAATCATGGACAAGCGCCCAAACCCACCCAGCGCCGAAGACCGCGCCCGTATGATCCAGGAAGACGATATCGGCGAGACGATTTTATTCATCTCGCAGACACCCGCAAATGTATGCTTGAACGAGGTGCTAATCACACCGACGTGGAACCGAGGTTATATCGGATCTGCGGAACACGCTATTGATCGCACCGAGTAGTTATTAATCAGGTGCGCAGGCGCGAATGGCCGCTTCAAAAACGGCCTTTGCGCCAGGCCCGCGCGCGAACGGGCTGATGATTGGCAAATCGAGGCCCGCGTCGCGGTATTCGTTGATCCGTGCCCGGCAATCATCCGACGTCCCAACGATTCCTGTGGCGTCGACCATGGCGTCGGTGACCAAACGGGCCGCCCCCGCCCGGTCGCCTTGCGCCCAAGCTTTCGATATAGCGACAGCCTCTTCCGCAAAACCATATTCCGAAATCAGCCTATTGTAGCGCGGGAAAAACCCGGCGTAGAAAGCGACGCCTGGCCGCATGATATCGCGCGCTGCTTCCAGCGTGTCCGCGACCGCCATGGGCAACAGCGACGTGACGTCGACCTTGGCAGGATCGCGGCCCGCGCTGACAGCGCCTTCCGCGATAAGCGGTTTAATTTTTTCCGCTGTCTCCAACGTACTGCGCGTCAAAATCACACCATCTGAAATTTCGCCGCACAAACGCA
>JBLHZD010000238.1:0-6728 GCA_047631095.1 Alphaproteobacteria bacterium | reverse complement strand
GCTCGAAACAAACAGCGCTGGTTGGGTCTCAAAGGAATTTCTCATTCCACAAATATAACAAATCTCAGCGCTGTGTCCGAGACTTATGCAGAGGTCTCCCTTTGTATATATTTTTTTATGGTTAATAAAATGTTGACGCGAGAACATCGCCACCCGTGACATTTTCTTTTTGCGGCGTATCGTCTGAGCCTATCCCCTACTCACCCTAGGAATGAAAGACGAAACAATGGGCGCGCTCGACGGTATAAAGGTTTTGGATTTAAGTCGTGTTTTGGCCGGCCCCTATTGCGGACAAATGCTCGCAGATAACGGGGCGGAGGTCATCAAGGTCGAAGCGCCTGGCGGCGATTTGAACCGCACCTTTCCCCACGATGTCGGGAACGGCGAAAGCTCCAATTGGCTCTCCGTCAATCGCGGAAAAAAGGACATCACGCTGAACCTGAAATCCGACAGGGCGCGTGGGATTCTGGATGCTTTGGTAGCCAAGGTCGATGTCGTTATCCAGAGCTTCCTCCCCGACACCGCGCAAAAGCTCGGCGTTGACTATGAACGCCTGAAGCAGATTAACCCGGACCTTATCTATTGTTCCATTTCGGGATATGGGGCCAAAGGCCCCCTGCGCAACAAGCCCGGATACGACACCATGGTCGCCGCCTATGCGGGCATTTTCGCCCTGACCGGCGAAGCGGACCGACCGCCGGTGCGCCCCGGCGTCGCCGCTATCGATCTGTCCACGGGAATGCTCGCTTATGGCGGCGTCGTAAGCGCTTTACTGGCGCGGGAGCGCGGAGGGCGCGGACAGCGTGTTGATGTGTCCCTACTGGAATCCGCTGTCAGCCTGCTTGGCTTCCACGGGGTTGCGTGGACTGCGGGCCGCGTTCTGGTGGAGCGCGAAGGCGCCGGGTATTCCACATTGGCGCCGTATGGCGTCTTTCGCGCCGCCGATGGAGAGCTCCTGATTGGCGCGCCCTCTCAAGCCATGTGGGAAAAATTATGCGTGGTTCTGAACGCCCCTGCCCTGCGCGACGATCCCCGATACGCCAGCAACGCCGAACGCTGTCGCCACACGGACGCCTTGAGGCTGGATATGGAAGTCCTGCTAGCGGCGAAAGACGTTGCAGCCTGGACCCGCGACCTGGAAGCCGCAGGCGTCGCGACCACGCCGATGAATACGCTGGATCAGGTTTTGCAGGACGAACAGGTCCTGGCCAACGACATGGTCATCCCCGCCACACGTCCCGACGGGTCGACAGTCGATTTGCTGGGATTACCCTTTAAATTGTCGGGCACGCCGGCAATTCCGGGCGATGCGCCCCCCGAACCCGGTCAGCACAATGAATCCGTCCTGACCGACTTTTTAGGATACTCAAAAGAGGACATAGACTCCCTCCGTCAAGAGGGCGCGATTTGATTTTTCCGTTGCAACGCGTGCGCAGCGAAATGCTTTAGCCGCACGTCCCGTTCAAATACAAAAAATTCGCGGCATCATTCTGGTTCGCGACAATGCGCTGCGCCGCCAGCACCGACGGTTCGACGTCTTTCATCATCACAACCGGTGATCGCTCATCAAGTTCGGTGCGGAGATCTTCCGTGTTTTGACGCTGGCTCGCGATCGACATCGTATTATTCCTTAAATCAATCAATTAGGACTTTGAGGTAGAGCGGCGCCAGACGTGCGCCTCTACATCATTCCACAACTCATTTAGTAATATTTTTCTCCAACGGCAATATCTATCGTAAATTTTGACAAATCGTTTCCCATTATTGATATTATAAGAAATATATACCCTTTATTTTATGGATTCGGGAATGGATGAATTAGACCGAAAAATACTGCGAATCCTACAAACGGATAGCGCCTTGGCCGTCTCGGAAATTGCAAAGCAGGTGGGTTTATCGGCGTCGCCCTGCTGGAAGCGCATCAACCGTTTACGCGAAGGCGGAATCATCGAGCGCAATACGGTCGTCCTCAACGCTCGACAGCTTGGGTTTGGCCTGACGGTTTTCGTCAGTATCAAAACCGGCGAGCATTCCGATGAATGGCTGGCGGACTTTTCCAAACAGGTCACCGAAATGCCGGAGGTCACGGAAATTCACCGTATGGCGGGCGATGTCGATTACATGCTCAAGGTCGTCGCGCGCGATATGGAATCGTTCGACAAATTCTATAAGCGTCTCATCGGCATCACTGCGTTCAGCGAAGTGACGTCTCGCTTTTCCATGGAGAAAATCAAGGAAACGACGGCGCTGCCGATCTGAGCGGGCCGGCTAAATTGACCGGCCTAATTGGTCAGGACGCATTTCCCAATCACCTTGCGGTCGATGATGACCTGAAGCGCATCGGCGACGCGGTCGAGCGGAAAAGTATGGGACACATGCGGGTTCAACTTCCCCGCCGCCGCCCAGTCCATCAGCACTGTCAAATTGGCGGCGGCCTGTTCGGGTTCAAAATCATTGAACCCGCCCATACGAACGCCGACCGCCGACGCCCCTTTGATCAATAAATGGTTGGTCTTCGCCAAAGACGGCCCACCCCCAACGAAACCAAGAATCAGGATACGCGCGCCCCAGTTGAGGCACCGCATGGATTCGTCAAACACCCCGGCGCCCACCGGGTCATAGACCACATCGGCGCCGCGACCATCGGTCAATTCTTTCACCCGGTCGCGAAACCCGTCGGTGTAGTTGATGACATGATCGGCGCCATTATCCTTTACGACCTGGAGTTTCTCGTCACTGCTCGCGGTGGCGATAATTGTCGCGCCCAGAATTTTGCCGATCTGCACCGCCGCCAATCCAATGCCGCCCGCGGCGCCATGGACCAGCAGCACCTCGCCTGGCTGTAATCGACCCCGTTGGACCAGCGCGTGATACGCCGTCGCGTAGGCGGAGCGAAACCCCGCCGCTTTTATCAAATCCATCCCCGGCGGCACGGGTAAGGCCGCCTCCGCCGAGATCGTCGCCATTTCCGCAAACGCGCCGGGAGAATGACGGGTCATAACCTTGTCGCCCACCGAAAACGATGTAACGTCCGCGCCGACTTCGATAATTTCCCCCGCCGCTTCACCGCCGGGAATAAAGGGCAAAGGCGGCTTTGTCTGATATTCGCCCGCCGCCATAAGCACATCCACAAACTGCGCGCCGCGCGCCACGAGCGCCACCTTGATTTCACCGGGCCCCGGCGCAGGCGGGTCCGGTAAGTCTCGCAGGACCAAGGCGCTGGGCGGACCCAGTTTTTCACAAACAATCGCTCGCATGATCAGGTT
Organism: Alphaproteobacteria bacterium; assembly: GCA_047631095.1. Classification (GTDB taxonomy): domain Bacteria; phylum Pseudomonadota; class Alphaproteobacteria; order UBA8366; genus JABJJH01. The sequence continues at coordinate 3,462 of JBLHZD010000238.1, read as the reverse complement.
TCCTTATTTTACGCTGGTTCGCGCTGGCACAATTGCAGCAACGGCGCGATGCTCGTTTGGGTTTCCAGCGTATCGATGAACGCGATAATCTTCCGCGCCGCCACGTCGCCAACCGCCGGCGCCGCCTGATCCATGAACTTTTCGTATAACGCCGCCTGTCCCATGGGGCGGTCCCGGTCGCCCAGGGGCACTTCCTCGACAGCCGACACCACATCCCCGTTGTCGAAAACCACCTCCACGGCGCCGGGGCGCCCGTCTGGAAAGCGTTCCACGAAAGACGGGTCGCCGACGCATTCCACCAGTCCAGTCAACACCATCACGTCGTCGTCAAGAAACCGCCCTTCGGTAAATTGCGCTTCGGTCAGTTTACCATCCAGCAAGGCCATCGCGACACAGGACGGCAGACTGTGATCCGCCGTCTCCCGGTTTGCGGGATGGTATTTGCTGGGGTCGGCCGCGCGCACCAGCATTTCCGGTTTCACCATCGCGCGAATTTTTTGAATATCCCCGCTGTGTTTGGAGACATCCCCATGCAGCCGAACCGCCGCCGCGACCGGTGCCTGCAACGCATATTGCGCCGGGAATTGCTTCAAACTCACCCGCTCCAACCGATACGAGTCATAATCCAGCGCATAATCGGCGACATCCGCCCCGGTCTGCTTATACAGCCATTCATACGCGCTCAGGGGGCCCGTAAAGCCTGCGCCAGCCAGGCGCGCCGCCGTCACGCCCTCGGATGAGGACATTGGAAACGCGCCCGCCTTGGCCATGCTGAGGTCGCCGGACGACAACACCCCCAGGGTCAAATGGCGAAACCCGCCCAACACGCCGCCTTGCGCCATCGTCGCCGCATCCTGCCCCCAGGCCTTGCCCGCAATAAGCGGCGCAACAAACCCGGCGGCGCTGGCGTGATGAAATCCCATTTCCTGAAACGAAAAGGAATCGCAAAGGCGAATTTGCGTCTCATACCCCGCCACAATCGCCTCGATCAACCGCTCGCCGCCGCCCTTCGCCTCCTCAACGCAGGCCAGCGCCACGGTGATGTTTTCCGCCGGATGGCAAATATCGCGTGACCAGTACACATCCATGAAATCGAGGTAGCGCACCAGCGCGCCATTGACGATCACCGCGCCTTCCGTGGTCACAAACCGGCCATCGCCAATGCAGGTCGCGCCCGGACGGCCCGGCGCGGCGTCGGGCGCAATGTCTTTCAACAGCGCGGCGGGCTCGGCATCCAGCGCCCCCAGCGCGCATCCAAGCGTATCGAGGACCAGAACTTTGACCGCGTCGATGGTCGATCCCGGCAATTGATCACACCGAACGCCCGCGACGAATTCTGCAATATCTTCAGACAGCAATATTTCACTCCTCGGAAAATTATCTTCTAACGACGCCGAGGTTAACTATGCCGGGGGCGGGTCTCGGAGAACACCCATACCGCCGCTGTTTTTTTGTTCAGCGCGTCACTTTGCTGACGTTGCGACCGGGTTTCGTTCAAAACTCGCATCACATCTTCGGATTTGTCGGCGTCGACTTCATATAGCGCCAGGAATTCATGCGGGCATTTCAATCCCACTTGATCCGAAAGCCTGAAACGCTGCGCCGATTCCCAGCCCGTCGACTGCAAGACCTCGTCGAGATGCAGATTTTCATAATAATCGTTGAATTCATCAAGCTTGCCGTCCGCAGGCTCGCTCAGCACGGCCACAATGTGTTTCATATCGTTCTTCCTGAAATTTTTTCGTATTTCTGCACTTGTGGCATCGGAACAGGATTGTAAGCACGCCGCCAGCGACCTACCGTTCCCATTGGACACGGTATAGGAGAATTTCATGAAAATCGAACGCATCGAAGCCTTTCAGGTTCAATGGTCACCGGAGGAAGCGCCCGCGCGTCGCAGCGCCTTTGTGCGCGTGTGGGGCGATGACGGCCAGTATGGCATCGGCGAAGCGTCCCCCATGATGGGTGGCCTCGCCTCGCTGGGCATCATCAAACATAATATCGCGCCCGATTTGATTGGCGCGGATCCGCTGGACCATAGCGTGCTGCAGGACCGGTTGATGCATGGAAGCCTCGTCAAACTCGGGCCCGAAGGCGCGCTGACCGGCGCCTTGGCCGCCATCGACATCGCGCTGTGGGATTTGAAGGGCAAGATGTTCGGCCAGCCCATCTACAAACTGCTGGGCGGCGCCTGGAAAACGTCCCTGCCCTTCTACGCCTCTATCGGCGGCAATGGCGCGGAACGCAGCCTGGACGACGTGCTGCGCATCGTCGAAGAACGCCTGAAAGACCAACCCGCCGCGATCAAAATCCGGTTTGATAACAAGCGCGTCACCCTCGATTCCGATATCCCCGATCACCTCAAAAAGGCGCGCGCGGTGCGCAAGCTGGTCGGCGACGACTTCCCCCTCGCCTTCGACGCCAATAACGGATACTCGACCAGCGGCGCCATGCGCGTGGGACGCGAACTCGAAGACCTCGGCTATTGGTGGTTTGAAGAACCGGTCCAGCATTACCATATCAAGGCGACAGGCGACGTCGCCAACAAACTCGCCATCACCGTCTCGGCGGGGGAACAGACCTACACCACGGGCGGCCTGGTCGAGCTGATCGAAGCCGGCGTGCCCATGATCCAACCCGATATCGTGAAAATGGGCGGCATCTCCGGGCTACAACGCTGCGCCGCCATCGCACAGGCCCACGGCGTCGAACTCGTGTCGCACCAGACCCAACCCATGATCGGCCATCTGGCGAACATGCACGTCTGCGCCGCCCAGCTCCACGCCACCAAACCATGCGAATGGAACGACCCCAGCACACGGACGCACGCAATCTTCGACGCGCCGCCGGTGCCCAAAGATGGGATGTTTGAATTGTCGGATAGGCCGGGGTTGGGGATCGAGTTCATTGAAGCGGAGTTGAAGAAACGGCGGGTTGAGATTTGAGTTCGGAGGTAGCTTATTTTAAACGTTATATCAGTCCGTGCACTCATCGCGCTGTTGCAAGTTATGAAGGTACAGCTGGTCAAAAGACGGTATCCCTTTTGATTTAGAGATACCGCCCTCCACAATTTGATTTCTAAGTAACCTTAAAAAATTCCATTCGCCTTCTGCATCGTGCGTACATAGAGGATTATTGATTTAATTTGTTCTTTGGTAATGCCCGCAGCGATTACGATTTTTGAAATACTGCTGTTCTTCATTTTACTTCCTTTGCGAAAAGGTTGGCGCGAACTTCATTTCGCGCCAACCAGATATGTCGTCAGATCAAAACATCAGTTTCGCACCGATCACGGCGAACAACGCGGAAGGGTCTTCCCCTTCGTCTCTCGCGAAGTCGGCAGTGCGACTAAACTTTCGTTCGTAAACGACGCCGATATAAGGTGAAACGGCGCGGTCCACGACGTCATAGCTAAGCCGTGCGCCGACCTCGATACTATTCAGCCCCGAAGCGACGCCGATC
>JBLHZD010000237.1:0-6731 GCA_047631095.1 Alphaproteobacteria bacterium | reverse complement strand
AGGCTGATCCCGGCCAGGTTTCCGGAAAGGGAGACGCCGCTCAACGAAAATTTCAAATCAAGGCGTCCTCAAAGGCCCGCGTTACGATACGCCCGGCACGCCCTCAATACGATAGGCGCGCGCGGCGGCCCCGGCGAACAAATCGCTTTTCTCCCCCGCCGTCGCATTGGCGGATATACGCTTAAACGCATTCCAGCCCACCTGATAGCTCGACCAGCGTTTCTGAACCGGAAAGTTTGATTCATACATCGCGCGCGCAGGCCCGAAGGCCTCGATGCAGGTCTCGATCCACGGCTTCCACGCCGTCGCCACTTCTTCTGACCCTGGCGGCAGGCTACGATCACCGTCATAACCGGGCATACGGACCGGCAGGGCGCCAAGCTTCACATACACATTCTCACGCTCGCCAACCCGACGGATGCGCGCGTTCCAGTCGTCGAACACTTCCTTGCTTTTGCCCCGATAGGGCCCGCCCAAAATGGGGCTGCCGACATGGTTGAGGATAATCGTCAAATCCGGATGCGCGTCGGCCAGCGCGGCGACCTCATCGAGTTGCGGATGATAAACCCAGCTATCGAGCGACAGCCCCATGCGCGATAACACGGCGGCGGCGTCCTGCGACGCCTTGGCGATCAGCGCCCCTTCCGTCGGTGCAACATTGCGAATGCGCTCGTCGGCGTCCCAGCCCGTTGAATACCGCACGCCGCGAAACCGACCGCCAGAGGCGGCGATATGTTTCTCCAGCAGTGGCTCCACCCCGGCGCCCAACGTCATATCCACATTGCCAAACATGACCGCGCACGCCCGCGCGGCGCCAAAATCGCCGCTGGCGCTCATAGCGGCTTGCCCGGTGACGAATTCAGTTTCACCAAGGGAACGCTCCGCTTCCGCGCCGCCCTGACGGTACATCGAATGGCATTCCGCAAAAACTGTAGCCGCAATGTTGTGGCCGCTGCCCATATCGGCGGCCAGTTCGGGCATCAAATAGGTATAGCCATTGCGCAGCCATAAATGATGATGGGGATCAACAATAGGTATATCGGGTTCCAGAATTGGCTCCTCGAGCTTGGCCAGCCATTCATTGTCCGGTCCCGATTTTCCCGTGTTCGCCGCCATGATATTCTCCCCTGTTCGCCAATGATGACCTTATAAGAATGGTAATGCATCAGCCAGGCGCGAACAAACTGTTGCCGCGCCCCAATTGTGTGGATATTTTTTAACCCCTGTAACCTTAATTCAATAACAACGCGCGCGCCCCCATCCCCATGGCCACAACACTTCACATCACGAATGGCGACGGCGCGGGTGGCCTGATTCAGGAGTGTGCGGTTGCCGACGATGTTTTGCCGTGGCGCGACATCATGCATTACGGTCCGTTTCCCAATGCCCTCACCCTCAATGCCGTGAGTGAAATCCGCGCGCAATACCTGGCCGGGGATCTTCTGCCGCTGGCGGACGTAAAGCAGGATTTTCGAGACCGAAACAACCAACTGGCGGCGGCCCAGATCACTATGACGAAATCGTTCTGTGGTTCGAGCACGATCTTTTGGATCAGTTGCAACTTCTTCAAATTCTCGACTGGTTCGAACAAGCCATGCCAATACCTGCAACACTGACGATGATCTGCATCGGCCAATATGACGGGATCGATCCCTTTCGGGGGCTCGGGCAATTGACGCCAGATCAAGCTGCGGCGTTGTTTCCCCATCGCCAATTGCTAACGCCCGCGCTGTTAAAGCTCGCCAAAGCGGGCTGGGCGGCGTTTCGCGCGCCAACGCCGGAACCTCTGGAAGGTTTCATGCGCGGCGATCTGAAACCCCTTCCCTTTCTACTCGCCGCGCTGCGCCGCCATCTTCAGGAATTCCCGTGGCGGACAGACGGATTGACCCGAACAGAGCGGCAAATCATGACGCTAGTCTCAAACGGCGTTCACAATCCCGTCGATCTTTTTATCAAGAACATGGATTTCGAGAGCTGTTTGTATATTCGCGATTGCTCGACCTTCACCATTATCGAGCAATTATGCGCCAAACCACACGCCCTGCTGACGTGCGACGGTGAGGCTGGATTTACGCATCCGCCCGGGGCGCGCATAACGATGGAAACATTCAAGGCCCAACAAATCAGCCTGACGAAATTTGGCGACGCTATCTTATCGGGCGGGGCGACCGCCTGTGAATTGCGCCCACGCGATCAATGGTTGGGCGGCGTACACCTTCACCCCGACGCCCCGTTATGGCGTTATGACGACGCGCACGGTCAGTTGAAAATAGCCGCGAGAAATTGAAACCCGGCGCGCTTAAAATGCGCTAGCCCATGTGATGCGGCAGCATTAACGTGACCACCGTCCCCGCCCCGATTTCGCTTTGAATCGACAGGTCGCCGCCGTGCAGCTCTGTTAGTTCTTTTGACAAGGACAAGCCCAGTCCGACGCCGTCATGCGCATATTCAGGACCAACCTGCGCCTGACCAAATAGCTCGAACACGGATTGTAAATTTTCCGGTGCGATGCCGATGCCGGTGTCTTTGACCAATAGCTTGATATTAGCGCCAACCTGTTCCGCGCAGACGCTGACGCGACCACCCTTAGGCGTAAATTTCACCGCGTTCGATAGCAAATTGATCAAAATCTGTTTGATAAATCGTTCATCCGCCTGAAGGTTTGGCAAATCCGGCGGCGTCTCGATACGCATCTCGATATTTTTCGCGGCGGCGTCCATTTCCACCAGACTCATGCACCCGTCAATAAGCGTTCGAACATTGATTTCAGAGGCATCGATATCAACCTCGCCCGACTCCAATCGGAAATATTCAAAACATCGTTGATCAGCGCGAGAAGATGCCCGGCGGAATCATAAATATCCTGAACATATTCAGCGTATTTCGGTTGGTTCAACGGGCCGAAAAAACCGTTGGTCATCATCTGGGAAAAACCGAGTATCGCGTTCAGCGGCGTTCGTAGTTCGTGGCTCATATGCGCCAAAAACCTGCTTTTGGATTCGCTATTGCGCTGCGCCTCGCGTTGCGCGGATTCCAGTTGGACAAACGCCGTCCTAATGCGCCGGTTGATCCTCATGAGCAACACCATCGGCGCCGACATGCCAACCATTGAAAAAAGCGTCGCTGTAAAAACATGCTCCCATTTTTCGCTGGCCGGCTCGCGCCATTCGCTCAAACCATGGTCGTTGAAAAACATCTCCTCGATCCCGAATTCCCACAGAAACGCAGCGCCGAATACAGATAAGGCGCCCGAGAAAATGAGAAAGGCGATATGCCTACGCGTTAACATCAAGCACGCTCTTCACCGTCACCAAACATCCCACGAGACCTAAAGCCATTTTACCAAAAATTGTATTTTTATTTATACTTATATTATCGCGATGTAAATCGTGCCGAATACGGCGCTACTTTAGGTTTCTTGGCAAACGAAGCTTGTCGCTATACGCGTCAATAACAGCGTCCAGTGTAAAAAGCGTTGTAGTCACATCAATAGGCCGAACGCCAAACAGATCTGGATTGTGCGGTAAATCCGGTTCCTCGCCGTTTTCCAACGCGCGCGCCAATTTCATCAAGGTTCGCCGAGCGCCGATAACAGCGATATCGGAAGCGCCCAAATGTTCGTTTTCGCGATCCACGATGGGGCCCATGCTCTCTACAATCGCGCGGTCCTGATTATTGATGCCGGGCATGCCTGTTGAACTACCCGCGCGCTGCGCATCACGGTCCATCATATATTCATTCGACCTGTTGGTTTCCGGAATGAAGGTTCCGGACAGGGTTCGCGGCGCCGCGCCAAGGCCGGATTCCAGAAAATCGATATCCTTTTGTGTCATTGGCGCTTCAGGATTGAAGGACGTGCCGAAGACAAGCGTATGTTCATCATCGACCGGAATATAGGCGCGCGACGATATGGGGAATTTTGGCTGCGGGATAATCGAATTGCTGGGTAAAACCCATTGGGTGATTCGCCAATTGAACGCGTCGCCCTCGGATTTTCGCTGCGACCCGTAAAAATATCCGAATTCGGTGTCGCGAATATCCATCTGCGCCATGCCATCCATCTGCCACGCGCCATGCGCCTGCGCCAATCCCGGCGACAAAATCGATGTATCGGGCACCCGATGCAGGAAGGTCGTGTGGCGCGTGTCCAGCTCGCCTTCCAGGCCTTGCATGTAGTTGGCGTTCACCAACCATTTTTTCTGCCAGCGATGTTCCGGCGGCAGCGTCGCCCATTCGAAATTCGGCAAGGGTGGTTTACGATCCGGCGGCCCCATATAGACCCAGATATAGCCACCCCATTCTTCGGCGGGAAAGGATTTGATGCGAACTTTTTCCTTGAAATCGGTTTCCGGCGGCTCGTTCGGCATTTCCATACAATTGCCGTCGACATCGAATTTCCACCCATGATAGACGCAGCGCAGCCCACAACCTTCGTTCAATCCATAAAACAGCGACGCCCGGCGATGCGGGCACCGTTCCTCCAACACGCCAATGCGCCCTTCGGTGTCGCGAAAGGCGACGAGGTCTTCGCCCAACAATCGTAACCGCACCGGGTCACAATCCGGCGTCGGAATTTCGGACCGCAGCAGCGCGGGGACCCAGAACCGGCGGAACAACGCGCCCATGGGAGCGCCCGGTCCGACCCGACTCAGATAGTCATTGTCTTCGGGTTTCAACATTTGAAGCGTCCTGTTTTACCGAAGATCAACTATTTGCCCTGGATAACGGGCGCGCGTTTCTCAAAGAAAGCGCGGCGGCATTCCTGGGCGTCTTCACTGGCGAAGGCGCGGCCCACCGTCACGCGCTCGAATCGGACATGATTTTCCAAATCGACATGCGTCGTCGCCTTGCCCATGACGCGCTTGGTCAGCCGTGTGGTAATGGGCGACCATTCCGCCAGCTTTTGACAATATTCCTGCAATCGGTCGCGCAGCTTGTCGTCATCCACGACCTCCCCCGCCATACCAATCTCCACGGCTTCTTCCCCCAGCACCGTGCGGTTCTCCAACATGAACCGCATCGCCTGTTCGTAGCCAATCGCTTGCGGCAGGGTCCAACTCAACGCGCCGTCCGGCGATCCGCCAATGCGCGTATACCCCGCCATCAACCGCGCGCTTTTCGCCACGATACGGATATCAGCGGCCATAGCGAGCGCCAGGCCCGCGCCCACGGCCGCGCCGTTAATCCCGGCGACCACCGGTTTTTCGCATCGTTGACGCAGGGCCAACGAAAAATTTCCAACCCAGCCTATATCGTCAAGCTGAGCGCCCTGATGCGACAGCGGCGCCTTGTAGGGATCGCGCTCAGCGGACAGGTCCAGGCCGGCGCAAAAGGCGTCCCCCTCGCCCGTAATCGCTATGACCCAGACGGAATCATCTTGCGCGGCGTCATCCACCGCATTGACGATGCTCCACGCGAAAGTATCGCTCAGCGCGTTTTTCTTTTCCGGACGATCAAGAATGATGGTGCGAACATGTCCATCCTGTTCAACGGATACGGTTTCTGGCATGGCTTGAATTCCTGTAATATAAAATTTTAAACGGCAACCTTAACGAGCCATAGAGTTGCCGCCAAGCGTCGAAAAAGCCATAGTTGTCCGGTCCTTTATGAAAAGGAATTGATATGAACGACCAGATCATCGTCATTAACCCGAATTCGACCGAGGACTGCACGCGCGGCATCGACGCGGCGATGGACTCGTTGCGCATGACGGGCGGACCGGGCATTGAATGCGTGACCATGCGCGATGGACCGCCCGGCGTTGAAAGCCAGGGCGATTCTGATTCCGTCGCAATCCCCATCCGCGATTATATCAAAACACGCGACAACGACGCGGGCGCGTTCGTCATCGCCTGCTTCAGCGACCCGGGATTACACGCCGCGCGCGAGGCGACGCGCAAACCTGTGCTCGGCATTGCGGAATGCGCCTATATGAAAGCCATGACCATGGGCGAGCGCTTTGGCGTCATCTCAATTCTTGAAAGTTCGGTCAAACGCCATCAACGCTATGTGCGCCAGTTGGGCGTGGACTCGCGTTGGGCGGGCGATATCGCCATCGGCTTGGGCATTGTTGAGTTATCAAATGAGGACAAGGTGCTGCGCCATATGATTGGCGCGGGGGAGCGGTTGCGTGATGAATGCGGCGCCGATGTGGTGGTTATGGGATGCGCGGGCATGGCGCGTTACCGCGACCGGTTGCGCGACGCCCTGGGCATGCCCGTGGTGGAGCCCAGCCAGGCCGCCGTCACCCAGGCCATCGGTCATATCCGCTGTGATGGGTAAACATTAAGTAACGGGTAAAAATGGCGAGCGAGCCCCATAAAATTATTCGAAATGACAATTTACGGTTGGTTCTGTCGGCGCAGGAAGGCGATTATATTCGCGAATCCCGTCGAAAGATGCGCCGTCAGGCCCTGTTAAAGTCGATCTTCGCCGTTCTGTGCGCGGTTATGATTTGCAGCGGCCTTGTTGTCGGCCGGATAGACGCCGCCTTATTTGACGACTATCGAAACTGGTTCTCAGGCGCGTTTTTCCTGGGAATTGTCCTGGCCCCAATAGCGGTTCTAAGCGTTGTCTCCAGCTACCTCAGTCTCTATCGCTACAAAAACATGAAACGCGAGCACAACGATTTTTTAGCGGGATACGGGCGAAAGCATAGCGACTGACCGCCACCTTTCGCCCGTTCCTATAGAGCGGACCCACTTTAAGTAGGAGAAAATCGTCGTCGCAGA
>JBLHZD010000236.1:0-6779 GCA_047631095.1 Alphaproteobacteria bacterium | reverse complement strand
ATCCCGATTCTGGTGATGGAAAATACCTCGCAGCAGCACAATTTGATCGTTTGCACTTTGTGCTCGTGTTATCCGCGATTCCTTCTGGGCTTTCCGCCGGACTGGTACAAATCCCGGAATTATCGACGGCGCGCGATCAGCGAACCACGTAAGGTTCTGGCGGAGTTTGGGACGGATCTGCCTGATTCCGTCGAAGTGCGCGTGCATGATAGCACCGCGGATATGCGCTATATGGTTTTGCCCCGGCGCCCCGTGGGCAGTGAAAATATGGATGAAGCGGCGTTAGCCAAGCTCGTGACGCGCGATGCGATGGTCGGCGTTACGACGCCAAATGTGTAAGGTAAATGAAGTTTTCTCCCCTGACCGCCTTGTTTGCCTTGGCGCTGATTATTCTGAGCGGCTGTTACCTGCCATCCAATTATGAGGCGGATTTTAATATCTCCAAAAATGGAGACTTCGCCTTTCGCTACATAGGCAATGTCACCAGCATTCCGTTGCTGAGCGCGATCGGAAAGGGCGATTTGTCGGCCGAAGACCTTGAAGAAAAAATCGCTATTTATAAACGTGATCTGGAACGGGAACCGGCGTTCAAGTCGGTGCAATACGTCACGGAAGGGCGCTACAAGGTTAAGTTTGAGTACCGGAGCAATCTTCACGAGTCGAAATCGTTCACCTTTATTCGATCGAACGCCCATTTTTTGCGTCTTATGAAGCAGGAGGATGGCTATTCGGAAATCCAGGGGAATCGACCACCCAAGAAGTACATTGATGAATTGATCGAGAAGGGGTTTGACGCGCGCGGCGTGTTGCGGGTCTGGACAGACGCCAAAGTTCTGAAACACAATGCAGAATTGGTGAAAAAGGGCCCCAAAACCGTCTATGTCTGGGCGATCAATTCGATGCGCGATCCTCTTCCCGCCATGATTTTACTGCTGAAATAACGACGCGCCCCTCACATGGAGTCGGGTTATTTTGCGTTGTTCTTCAGCGCGTTCATCGCCTCTACGCTCATTCCAGCGTCTTCCGAGGCGGTGCTTGGTTATCTGTCGGCCACCAGTGAATCATCGATTGGGCTGCTTATCGCAGTCGCCACCCTGGGAAATACATTGGGTGCGGTGGTGAACTGGTTGCTCGGTCGCTATTGCCTGCGCTGGCAGGACCGCAAATGGTTTCCAATCAAGTCGGACTCTCTGAAACATGCGACCGCTTGGTTTCAGCGCTATGGCGTGTGGTCGATCCTTTTCGCCTGGGCGCCGATCATCGGCGACCCGCTGACGTTTATCGCGGGCGCCCTACGCATGAATTTTTGGCTATTCGTATTACTGGCGGGGTTGGGCAAGGCCGCGCGCTACGCCGTGGTGGCGGGCGTTGTGCGCGCGGCTTTTTAAAGGGTTCGAGCGTTCAGGTTTCGCCCTTGTAATAGTCGACTGCGGCGCCTTGCTCCGCAAAATACCGTACGGGTTCATTGAACCCACCGGCCAGGGCGCCAATTTTATTCGAATCCGGGTAGAGCACGACATCCACGGATTCATTGGTAGCGACACATAGGTATTTCAATTCCTGTGTAGATGTATTCACCAATTGATGGGCCGTGGTCACAGGGGCGGCGATTATGTCGCCTGCTTTCACAGCGTGCTCGACACCGTCCTGACGAAGGGCACCTTCGCCTTCCAGGATGATGCACAATTCTTCGGCGTTGGCGTGCGCGTGATAGGGAAAGGCGGTTTTGCCGGGTGCAACCGTGTAAAGGCTACACGCCAGTTTCTCCATCCCGATCATATCGGTGATCCGCGCTCTTTTTGTAGCGTAGCGCCCGCCATCGCCGTTATCGTGCATCTCGACGTTATTAATATTGATGATGGGGGATGATTTGTTCATTGGGGCTTGCTCCCTAAGGTTGATGGATTGGGCGCAGTGTGCCCGGAGCTGGGCCTGAAACGCAACAAGCCGGCCCCGAAAGGTCGGCTTGTTACCAAATACTGCGATGTTGACGTTACGGTTAGGCGGCCTTGTGGATGCCCGCCGCGATGACGTCCTTATCGACATATTGTTCGAATTGTTTGAAATTGTCTTCGAAGCGACCGCGTAGATTGTTGGCCGTGCTGTCATAGGCTGATTTGTCAGCCCAGGTCGAACGCGGTTGCAGAACTTCCGAAGGTACTTCGGGGCAGGATTCAGGGATAAGCAGACCAAAGTTCTCGTCCGCCGTGGCGCCGACTTCGGTTAGTTTTCCGCTGATCGCCGCCCGCACCATGGCGCGGGTATGTGCGATTTTCATCCGACTTCCGGTGCCATAGGCGCCGCCGGACCAGCCAGTGTTAACCAACCAGCAACGCGCGCCTGTGCTGGCGATGCGTTCGCGCAACATTTGTGCGTAAACAGAGGGGTGTCGGGGCATGAACGGCGCGCCAAAGCAGGTCGAGAATGTCGCTTGAGGCTCCGTTACGCCGCGTTCGGTCCCGGCGACGCGCGCCGTATAACCCGACAAGAAGTGATACATCGCCTGATCCGCGCTCAAGCGGCTGATCGGCGGCAGAACGCCAAAGGCGTCCGCCGTGAGCATCACGACATCCTTGGGTTGGCCGCCATAGCCGTTCGGCACAATATTAGGGATGAAGTCGATGGGGTAGGACGCCCGAGAATTCTCCGCCAGCGACCCGTCCGCAAAGTCAGGCGCACGCGTGTGAGGATCGAGGACCACATTTTCCAGCACCGTGCCGAATCGTTTTGTGGTGGCGTAGATTTCCGGTTCGGCTTCGGGTGACAGATTAATCACCTTGGCGTAGCAGCCGCCCTCGAAATTAAAGATGCCGCTATCGGACCAGCCATGCTCATCGTCGCCGATCAGCGCGCGGGACCCGTCCGCGGACAGGGTGGTTTTGCCCGTGCCGGACAGACCAAAGAAAATGCCGACATCGCCATTCTCACTTTGGTTGGCGGAGCAATGCATCGGCAAGACGCCGCGATCCGGCAGCAGGTAGTTAAGATAGGAAAAGACGGATTTTTTAATCTCACCGGCATATTGCGTCCCGCCGATCAGCACCATCCGCTGACCGAAGTTCATCAAAATGAACGCTTCGGAATTGACGCCGTCGCGTTCCGGGTCCGCATGCATCCACGGCGCATGAAGGACTGTCATTTCCGGCACGAAGTCGGCCATTTCCGAATCTGGTACGGGAATAAACATGTTGCGGGCGAACAGGCTATGCCAGGGGCTGTCTGTAATCACGCGAACGGACAATCGATAATTCGTGTCGGCGCCAGCGTAAACATCCTGAACGTAAAGTTCCCGACCTTGCATATAGGTCAGCATCTTTCCGTGCAGGGCGTTGAATTGCTCTGTCGAGATGGGCTTGTTCGGTCCCCACCAGATATTGTCTTCGCTCGAAGGCTCCTTGACCAGGAACTTATCGTTGACCGAGCGACCGGTGTATTTACCGGTTTCCACCGACAACGCGCCGCCTTCTGAAATTTCACCGAGACCGAGACTTACCGTCGCTTCATAAAGCGGCTCGGCGGGTTGGTTCCAGTGGGTGTCCACGGTGTTGATAAGACCGTGGTTGTCCAATCCGAAATTACTAATATGTCGCACGTAACACTTCCTCCAAATGCCCCATGGGTTACACCCATTTTTCTTCACTATTGAGAACAAATATCTGCGCTTTGAATAATAAATCAACCGTCATTTCGGTCCCTTGCGCAATTAAATTTTCTTTTGTTTGCGCGCGGTTTCGACGAGTTGAACCAATTCACGTCTGGCGCTGGTCGAGTCGAGAACAATTTCTGAAAATTCCAACCTTAAAATCTGGCCTGCCCGTGCGATATCCACGCCCTCAGGATCGATGCCGGTCATGCGCCAATCTTCCCCGCTGGCGCCCTTTGACGCAGCGTAAAGCTGGATGGCGTCGCGATGGTCCGTATTCATATGCACGATAATATCGGCCTCCGCCGCAATCAACCTGGAGCCGTCTTGCGCGCTCAGCAGGATTGCGTCTGCGGGCGCCCATTCAATCTGACCGAATCCGGCGACAAGATGGGCGCGCTCCATGGCGATTTCATAAAAGTGGAAATCGCCAAAATCGACGTAATCGCCGGCGGATAGATGGCGGGCCAAAAAGCGCGACCGGTGAATCGGGTTATCGTCGACCTGCACGGCGCGACCCTGGACGCTGACGCGCGGTCCGGTCAAAGGATCATCCAGGCCGCCAGTGCCGTCATATAAAAGGGAAACCCGGTCATCGCTGCGGATATTACGCGAATGCTCCGCCAGGTCGGACAACAACAAGACCGGCGCGCCGGAATGCAGGGCGGCGCACATAACCAAAGAACTATAGGGCCAATCATCAGACCCGCGCGTCGCCAGGGCGGCGCGGTCGCAAGAGCGGATCAGGTGGCGCGCCGTTCGCCCTGCCGCCGTCTCCGCGTGGTTTAGCTGAGGATCTTTCGCCACGGTCATCCGCTTTTTGACTCGTTAAGAAAAAGGCGAATGTCCTGCGCCAACGCATCGGGCGATGCGTTATGGCGAAACATGGTCAGAAATTTTCCATCCGGGCCCATCAGATAAATAAAAGCGGAGTGATCGATGGTATAATCGTCGCCTTCTTCCGCATTCACTTTCCTGTGATAAACCTTGAACAGGCTCGCGATTTTGTCCGTTTCGGCCTTGGCGCCCGTCAGGCCAATCAGCTTCGGATGAAAACTATCGACATAAGTCGAGAGTGAGTCGACGGTGTCGCGTTCGGGATCAACGGTGATGAAGATCGGCTGGAGCGCTGCGCTGTCGGCGCCAAGACTATCCATGGCGGCGGATATTGTCTGTAGCGTCGTTGGGCAGACGTCGGGACAAAATGTATAGCCGAAACTAATCAGCATAAATTGACCGCGAAAATCCGTATCTGCGACTGGTTTTCCGTGATGTCCGGTCAAGCGGAAGGGCCCGCCCACGGCGATTTTGGCCGGTATTTTAACCGAGGTGACTGTACCGAAGGCGACGTCCGGCGTCGGCGTCATGGATCGCCAGGTGAAAATCGCGATAACGGCGATCACCGACAAGGCGGCCATTATGGCGATGATGAGGCGATAGGAGGGTCTGGATGGTCCGGTTTCGCGGTTCATGAGTGGCACGTTTGTTCTCTGTTATTGGTGTCGCGCTGGGTGATCGATATCGCGTCTGGCGGAAAATACAAACACGCTATCGCCAAGCGTAGGACATTTTAGTAGACATCCCCATATATAAGCGGCGCCCTGAGGGGCGAGTGGACAAATCGCCGCAGGAAAGCCTTTTCGCCGCCTTATTCCTGCCATGGACCGGGTTGATTGTGGCCATCGTGGAAGCGTCTTATTATCGGGTGGGAGATTTAAGCATGCACGATACAATCGCTCTGGTTGATGATGACCGGAATATATTAACGTCAGTGACGATGGCGTTGGAGGCGGAAGGTTATAAGGTCCGCGCGTTTTCCGATGGCGAAGAAGCCTTTCAGGGAATAAAGCGCAACCCGGTTGATCTGGCTGTTCTGGATATCAAGATGCCGCGTATGGATGGCATGGAGTTGTTGCAGCAGCTCCGCAAGACGAGCACCGTTCCGGTTATATTTCTGACATCGAAAGATGACGAAGTTGATGAGGTGCTGGGGTTCCGCATGGGCGCGGACGATTACATCAAGAAACCTTTTTCCCAGCGTTTGCTGATTGAGCGCATTCGCGCGTTGTTACGGCGTACCGAAATCGAACGCCAGCCGGATACAGGGAAATCCAGCGGTGTACTCGTTCGGGGCGACTTGACCCTCGATTCTGATCGCCATGTGTGCCTTTGGAAGGGCGAGTCAGTGCAGCTGACGGTGACGGAGTTTTTACTTTTAAAAGCGTTGGCGCAGTTTCCCGGCCATGTGAAAAGTCGAGACCAGTTGATGGATCTGGCCTATGGCGAAAGCATCTATGTCGATGACCGCACCATCGACAGTCACGTGAAACGGGTTCGGCGGAAGTTTCGAAGCCTCGATACCGAGTTCAATGAAATTGAAACGCTTTACGGCGTTGGTTATCGGTATCGCGATGCATAACCGTCGGGGACGTCCCGGTATACATGCGAAATGACTGACCAGAAGCGCGGTGAAAATTCAACGCGGGCGCCGGTGACGCCAAAAATCGGGCGTGTTCGCCGCCGCTGGTTCTCGCCGCTGACAATGCGGATTCTGGCGGTCAATATTCTGGCTCTGGCGATTCCGGTCGTCGGCTTATTATATCTGGGGCCGTATCAGGATGGCCTTTTGGACGCGGAGCTGGAAGGGTTACGGAGCCAATCGGATCTTTTCGCGGGCGCCTTGGGCGAAGGCGCAATCCGGATTCAGCCAGACGGCTCACAGGCGCTCGACGTATTATACGCGCGCAATATGATCCGGCGTTTGACGGCGGCCGCGCCGGTGCGGGCGCAATTGTTCCTGACGAATGGCGCCTTGATCGCCGACAGTCGAAATGTCGGCGGTCGCGATCGCATGGTGCAAATTTTCGAATTGTCGCCGGTGCAGGAAGGGCCCCCTGCGGTGGAAATGTTGATGGGGATGGTCGATTGGCTCTTCGACGCCTTTCAGGGCGTGCGGGATATGGACACATATCACGAGAGCCAACGCCCCAATATACGCGACTATCCCGAAGCTGTCGTGGCGCTGTCCGGCGATATCACCGGGGTTGTGCGCGCCGCGCCGGAAGGCGGGTTTGTTTTGTCCGTGGCGATGCCCGTGCAACGATTCCATCAGGTGATCGGTGTTTTGATGGTGTCT
>JBLHZD010000235.1:0-6860 GCA_047631095.1 Alphaproteobacteria bacterium | reverse complement strand
GCAGGGCCGCGATCTTCGCCCTCGCCGGATACTGAACCACCCAAATCGTTCACGACGACTTTGGCGCCATGGGCCGCCATTAATTTGGCGAAGCCGCGGCCAATGCCCCGTCCCGCGCCTGTCACCACGGCGACCTTGCCGTCCAGCATCTTGGTATTCGACATTCGATAACTCCTGTATGGATCCTTGAAATAAACCTGAACCCGGTATGCTGCATTGCAACCAGATCCATCCAGAGGATATCCTAAGCGCGTGGAAAGGCAATTGTCCGAAAAGCCGCACGCAACAACGTCACAGGGTCGAAAATGTCATATAAAGCAATGAAATACGAAATCAGCGACGAGATCGCCACAGTCACGTTCAACCGGCCTGCGCAACGCAACGCCTTCGACATCGCCATGCGGGTCGAACTGGCTGAAATCATTGCGGAGATCCGCGAGGATATGTCGTTGAAGGCGGTAATTTTAACCGGCGCCGGCGGCGCCTTTTGCGCCGGGGGCGACCTCAAAAGCCTCAGCAGCGGCACCCCCAGCGTTCAGGACACCCGCAAACGCGTTCAGCAGCTGCATGTCTGGTTGCCGGAGCTGATCAACCTGGAGATTCCCGTCATCGCGGCGGTCGACGGTCCCGCCTTTGGCGCCGGGTTTAATCTGGCGCTGGCGGCCGATTTTGTGCTGGCCTCGACCAGAGCCCGGTTTTGCGCCGTCTTCGGACGTATTGGTCTGGTGCCGGACGCCGGCGGATTTTTCCTGCTGCCCCGCATTGTAGGCTTGCAACGCGCCAAGGATTTGATTTTCACCGCGCGCTCCATTGATGCTGCGGAAGCGAAGGACATGGGCATTGTTTATGAAATTCACGAACCGGACGCGCTCATGGACCGGGCAGTCGAATTCGCGGGCCGGTTCCGCCACGCGTCCCGAGAGGCCATCGGCATGTCGAAAAACATCCTGAACAATACATTTTCGCAGGACCAAAAAACCGTCGGCGAACTGGAATCATACGCCCAGGGCATCGCCCTTCAATCCGAGTACCACTACAAAGCGGTGGCCGGTTTTTTGAATAAAGAGCCACTTGCGTTCAATTGGGACGTTCTGGCCAAAAAGAGCAGCAACGATGCTTAAAAACGCAATCATCAGTGGTGTCCATAACACCAAGGTCGGCGCGGTTCCCGGCAGCACCTGCATGTCGCTGCATTCGGACGCGACCTTCGGCGCGTTGAAAGACGCCGGGTTGAAACTATCGGATATCGACGGCGTCTTGTGCGCCTATGCGCTGACCGAGAATTATCCCATGTTGAGTTCGGCGTTTTGCGAATATGTCGGCGTCGCGCCAAACTTCAACGCGGGCCTGCACGGCGGCGGCGCAACGGCGGCCATGATGGTTATGCAGGCGGCGGCGTTGGTGCGCAGCGGCGATTGTCGCCATGTCCTCTGCGTCACCGGGGACAACCGGTTGAGCGGCATGACGCGCGATAAGGCTGTCGCCGCGCTGGCGCAGTTTGGTCATCCGCAATTCGAGCAACCCTACGGGATCAGCATCCCCGCCGCCTATGCGCTGGTCGCCCAGCGATACATGCATGAAACTGGCGCAACGCTGGAGCATCTTGCGGCGCTGGCCGTCTCCCATCGGAAACACGCCTCCCTGCATCCAGACGCGCATATGACCGAGATCATCACCATGGACGATGTCGCCAACGCCCGGATTATCAGCGACCCGCTGCGTCTGCTGGATTGTTGTCTGATTTCCGATGGCGGCGCGGCGTTCATCGTCAGCGCCGGAGACACCGCCGGAGATTTCGACAAAGCCTGCCCTGAAATTCTGGGCGTCGGACAGGGCCATACCCATGAACATATTTTGGCCGCCCCGTCCCTGACGAATTTTGGCTGCAAGACATCGTCGGAGCGCGCTTTTGGACAGGCTGGCGTCACGACATCGGATATTGATGTCGCGGAAATATATGATTCCTTCACGATCACCCTGTTGATCGAACTTGAATCCATCGGGTTTTATGAAAAGGGCGAAGCGGGCGAGGCCGCCCTGCGCGGCGACCTGACCCATGGCGGCGCGTTGCCGTGCAACACCCATGGCGGGCTGTTGTCATTTGGCCATTCCGGCGCAGCGGGCGGCATGTTCCACATTGTGGAGGCTGTGCGGCAATTACGAGGCGAAGCCGGACCGCGTCAGGTTCCCGATGCAAAACTAGCCTTTGTTCACGGCGATGGCGGCATCTTGTCCGCGCATTGCTCTATGGTTCTGGGGAGCGCCTGATATGACCGAATTGAAACCCGTTCCCGTTTCCAACGCCGACACGCAGGTTTTTTGGGACGCCTGCAACGAAGACCGGCTGTTATTTCAAATATGCAAGGATTGCGGACACACACAATTTTATCCGCGCGCAATTTGCACAGCGTGTGAAAGCCTAAACCTGGACTGGCGCGACTCCGCCAAGCGGGGAATCGTTCACACCTATACGCTGGTTCAGCGCGCGCCGAGCCCCGCCTTCAAGGCTGACGCCCCCTACATTCTCGCGTTGATCGATTTGGAGGAAGGCTTTCGAATGATGATGAACATTCTCGATTGTCCCGACAATGCGGCGTCGATCGGCATGAAAGTGCGCATCGTCTTTGAAAACAGAGAAGGTCAGAACGTGCCGCAGGCGACGCCGGACATTTGATCAATCGCGATCAGCGCCCTTTGGTGATCAATCGCGATCAGGTCCCCCTTCAGATCCCTTGGGACGCATCGAGAATGGAATAATTAACGGCGCGCCCAACGCCACGGCGGAATCCTTCCAGGCGCATCACTTGTCCCGGCGCGATATTCGCCAGATTCACATCCGGGCCATAATCGTTGATCAAGTCCACGTGCTGGTCCGGGAAGTGATAAGGATCGCCTTCGATCAGGATTTTGTGGAACCACGGTTGCTTGGGCAGCGCGTCCAACGCCTGCGGCTCCGCCTCGCGCAACATATCCAGTGTGCTTTGTTCGACAATCACATGGCCGACGCCGCATTCCTCCATGTCTTTGACGATGCCGCCCAACTGCTCCAGACGCATCGGCGTATCCGGCTTCTTACGCCCAAATTCATAGACCACGTCAAAGCCTTCACGCTGGAAACGGTCGATGAACTTCCGTCGTTCATCATCGCTCAGGGTGATGTAGTTTTCCGATATCTCAAACCCCATGAGGTTTAATTTTTTGAGATGCGCCGAAAATCCATCCAGAGAATTTTTCTCATAGGCGTATTCAAACAGAATTCCGCCCGCAAACGGTTTCACATCATGATCTCGGTAAAGCGCGGCGACGCGAGTCACGACGGATTCGGGCAGCAACAGCGCGTTCATGGCGTAAATTTTGCCGTAGTCAATGTAATCCGCAGCGCATTCCAATAAATCCTGCAATCCGCGAACGCCCGTCCAGCCCATCTCGTCCGGCCCGAAATCAATCATGGCGGTTAACCCACGTTTGCGCGGTTTTCCTTCGCGCGGCGGCAATGCAAACGGCGTCGTCATAATTTTAACTCCTGAAATTACCGAATTTCGTCGCACTGCGACCGGGTCACTCTATCGGCACGGATACACATTGTAGAGGGAGAGTACGATCAAATAGGCGAGATTATCGTTCTCGTTCGCCAGTTCAGGGTTCTCTTTTCCAACCGCATTTACGATGTTGCGCAGCAAATCCGCGTCGATGTCATGGTCTTTGGGCCAGCAAATGGGGAATGTCTTGCTCACGCGGGAATAAAACCGCAAGGCGTCCCGGACTCCGGCCAGATATCCGTTCGTTAAACCCTGGGCGCGCGCATCCCGCGCCGCGCTTTGCGATTCCAGCGCGCGCCATTTTCCGTAGGTGAAATCATCGGAAACCTCCGCCGCGCGCAAGGGGGTTATAAATCCGAACAGTAAAACCCCGAGCCCGATCATCGCCCACATTCGCATCATCTGGATCTCCCAATTGCCGCGCGCGCCACAAACACGCCTCTCCGTGGAGATTAACCCAAAACGCAGGCAACAAAAAACGCCTCGCCAATGTTTCTGGCGAGGCGTTTTTGATTGCGCCGGTAATCCGCTAGGTGCGGGAACGGCAGGTCGGGCACAAACGATTGCCCCAACCAGAACTTTTGAATTGTGTTTGACAACACATGCAATGTTTTACTTCTGGGCGATCTCCGACCGAACGGCCTTCATAATCGGTCTCTGGCTTCTTCATTGTTTCACTCATTATTCTCAAAACTCCATGATAACCCAAATTACGTCCCCGACCCTCCCTAATAATATCCGGTCACTGACGCGCTTGAGCACACTATAGTATTCGATGAATTCCCAATATTGCGTATTTTGCAATACTGCCATTCCAGATTCGAATAGGACGGTCCAATACCGCACATATTGGGGCTCCTTCGCCAAAGCGAAAGGGCCCCTAGCGCCGGAATTACGAAATTTAACGCAGAAGGACGTCCCTTATTTGGGGGATGGCAGCGCGTTTCGCAGCAAAGTTCCCGCAATGACCATTTCTGCACTGGTCTGCCGATAGGACGCCGCAGCGGCGCAAATCAAATCTGCTTCCTTATCCGAGGGCCTGCCTTCCGGCGCGGCGGGCAAGCCGAGAGCCACCTTGGACGCGGCGACGTCCACCGCTTGGAACAAAGTTTCCCGGTCTTTGGCGTAACCGGTCCCTGCGAGAATGGGAGACAGTTCCACCGACACATGCGCCAGATAAGCTGGCCAGTTTGCAAACATCCTGTAGGGCCCGGGGATAAACTCTCCAGCGCCAAGCGGTCGTGTGAAGGTCGAAAGGACCGCCGCCTGATCATCGTCGAGATTAGCCGATTCTGCGAAACCCGGTAAATTCTTATACGGCGCCGGCGCGGTCCACCCCGCAGCGACGGCGGTTTCCGCCGGGGCGTGAGGCTCCATCAGGATCCGCCGCAGGCAAGCGCCAAAAACCAGATTGATCGGACTCACCCGCACAAACGTATCGCACGCCGCCCGGATGGAGACCTCATCGGCGGCGTTCACCCCAAACAAACGCAACGCGGAACGCGACACCGGGGCCATGGGCGCCAAGGACAAGGAATTAACACAATCCCAGGCGGCTTCCTGGATAACGCCATTCGCCAGCGCCGGTCGAAGCGCCGACCACACCCATTTCAGGCATCCGGGCATTGTCGCCAAATAGCGATGCATGGAGGACACATAGGGGACGCCGCAAAACTGGCGCGCTTCTTCGTAGATGACGGCGACATCACCGCTCGCCTCTGATTCCAGAAGTTCCTGCATCACCGGGACCTGCGCGCTGTCGTTCATCTCTTTCTCTCCCCTGTCATCAGACTCTCCCCTACCAATTCCGTGTTTTCGTGATTACCTTATGGCTCTCGTATTTGCGCAGGTAGGTCAATGCCCAATCCAGATTTAGACACCAACGCCATCGTCGTCATCGGCGCAGGCCACGCGGGCGGACGCGCCGTTGAAGCGCTGCGCGCCAATGGCTTTGGCGGTCACCTCCATCTGGTGGGCGCCGAATTCACCGCCCCCTATGAGCGGCCGCCGCTTTCAAAGGAAATGCTGGCTGGCGCGGATGTCGCGTGCCCCCCAATGCACCCGCCAGCATTTTACGAAGAGAACAATATTTCGCTACACCTCGGCGTGACCGCGACCGCGATTGACCGCGCCACGCGCATTGTGACCTTGAGTAACGGCGTGCAACTGCCCTTTCATCAAATTCTGCTGACGGTCGGCGGAAAAGTTCGACGCCTTTCAACGCCCGGCGCAGATCTGGCGAATATATTTACGCTGAGAACAGACGAAGACAGCCGCAACATCGTGGCGCATTTGAAACCGGGGACTTCCGTGGTTGTCGTCGGCGGCGGGTTCATTGGATTGGAAGTGGCGTCCGCGGCGCGCAAGCATGGTTGCGATGTGACGGTCCTGGAAGCCGCCGACCGGTTGATGGGCCGGGCGCTGCCGGAAGAAATTGGCGTGGCCTTCGCCTCCCTACATCGCGCGAATGGCGTGGACGTGCGTCTGGGCGATGGCGTCGCCCGGTTTATTGGCCCAGATGACGGCCCCGATGACAGCGCGCGTGCGGTGCGCGCCGTCGAGACCGGTTCGGGCGATCAGGTTCCCGCCGACATCGTCGTCGTCGGCATTGGCATTGACCCCGACATTTCGCTCGCAGAGGCGTGCGGGCTGAAAACGCAAAATGGCGTTGAGGTGGATGAATTTTGCCGAACAATCGATCCTGATATCTACGCCGCTGGCGACGTAACCTGGCATTTTAATCCGCTACTGGGCCGCCATGTTCGGCTGGAATCCTGGCAAAACGCACAAAATCAGGCCATCGCGGCGGCGGCGAATATGTGCGGCAAGGCGACGCCTTTCAGCGAAATACCGTGGTTCTGGTCCGATCAGTTCGATGTAAATTTGCAAATGTCCGGCGCGCCAACGGCATGGGACGAGATCGTCGTTCGCGGTGATATCGCAGGTCTCGACGGATTGCTCTTTCAATTGAAGGACGGCGTAATCGTTGGCGCCATATCGCTTAATCGACCCCGCGACATGCGATTTGTAAAGCGGCTCATGTCCGCCGGAAAGTCACCGGCGAAAGAGGCTCTGATCGATGAAACAGTCACGTTTCGAGAATTGTTGAAATAGATCCCACCAACAATATTCGTAATTAGATCAGACTAGTGGACGACCCGACGGCGGATTTCGCCTTTTATCATGTCGCGGCTCACCTTGACCGCAGCATAAGGGTGGCGCTGCTGGTACACGATGATCGCGAGATTAAGCGCCGTACGCTTGTCGCTGCCAAAGTCGATCTGGCTGCAATAGACCCGCGAAATGGTTGAAAAATCATCC
>JBLHZD010000234.1:0-6871 GCA_047631095.1 Alphaproteobacteria bacterium | reverse complement strand
ACCAAGCTTTGCCTGGCTCATTTTCGAAAGCTTACGCAACAATTTAATGCGCTGCCCGACATGAACGTCAATTGGGTTCAGCAATGAAATACTCCTAATTATCAGGATTGTAGTTTCTGCATAAAGATATAATCGATTTTTTTATTGGCGCAATAAACTCGCGGGGGACTCCCTCAGCCAAGGTAAAACAGCCCGTGACAGACGTTTCCCGTGCAGATAACGTTATGAGGTTCCAATCTACTGGCCCGCTGCGCGTCTAAATCCCATGGGCGTGCAGCGAGCTTTTTAATGCCAGCACAAAACCCTGAAAGCCTTGATATCGGTTTCGTTCCCACGTTTTTCGGGTGCGCCAGGCGAAGCGTCACTACAAGCAGCCGTTACGCGCGGGACTGGGAAAATACGGGTTTTGTGGATCTGCTGGCGTTTCCGCCGCTTTGTCCAACTAACAAAACATAGCGATATGACTAATTAGAAACGGCGCAATTCCGCGACCTGATCCGGCTGGTCAATGAGACGCTTGGGGCCGTGTAACGTAACTCGACACCTTTACATTATTTCGCGCACCCTCGGCATATGATCCGCCGACAGTTGTCCTTGAAATCAACGCCATGGCCGTCACTGTTGCTGATGGCTCAAGAATTGCCTCTATTTATGGTAGAGGCCGTTTTGGCGGCTATTTGTAAAGTTTATCGACAGGGATGAGGCTGGGCATGAAGAGAAAAATACTAAATATCATTGTCATCTCCATTCTCGCTATCAGCATAAGTAAGCAGGCGAATGCCACGCTTTTTGATCGTGGTAACGGGCTTATTTATGATGATGTTTTAGACATAACGTGGCTCCAGGACGCCAATTTTTCAGCAATCGATATCACCGTGCCCAGGGTCTCCGAGATTATTTCTGAAATAGGGTCTGTGGATGGTCATACTTTAGTTCCATTTGATTTCAGATTTGGCTCGTCTCAAGACCGATTGAATTGGTTTGGGGCCATGGCATGGGCAGAGGCACTCACCTTCGGGGGCTATGACGATTGGAGATTGCCGTCTATGGATGTCAATGGCGATAGGACAATTGTAGATGGCTTCGGTGTGGGCGAGGCAGTCGTTCGCGACAATGAATACGCTTATATGTTTTATCAAAATCTTGGCGGTACTGGAAAATCTCTTGAAACTGGAGGGTCAGGTGGCACCAGTATAACTGGCAACGTTACAATTGGGTCCGTCGATATATTTAACATCCAGGCATTAAGTTATTGGTCAGAAACCGACTTCCTCCCGTCTGGCAATGAACCGCCAACAACAGGAGCACACGCATTCGACTTTTCCAGAGTTGAGCAAGTTGGCGCGAATAAAGAAGGAAATTTTGGCTACGCTTGGGCTGTGCGTGATGGGGATGTATCTAGCCCCACGACCGTTCCGGAACCCGGAACCCTCGCCCTATTCGGCATCGGCCTTGTCGGCTTGGCGGGCATGCGACGTCGGCGCAAAGCAGCGTAATCACCCCAGCATCAATCGATCATGCGGCGGCTTCGGGTCGCCGTTTTTCGTGGTGACGAGGTTGCCCGCCGCAGGGATAACCACAAATCCCAACGGCGAGCATGTCTCCGGAGACAGTCCCGGTTATTGCGGCTTTCGTTTTGGGCCGGACTGCGACAGACGCGGAGAGTGAGCTATAGTAATGCTTTTAATATCTGCATGTAGTCCAAGGCGTTCCTCCAGGTCGAGCGGTTTGTTGTCCTCCCAGAAGGGAACACGCACGCCGTTGATCTTGGAAAATCCAAGGAAGGTGCTGTCGTCGCGGATGGGTTTCTTCGCCATGATACTGGCCTCTCTCTTTAGTGCTTTTGGCGGTATGCCGGGGCGCACAAGCTGATGATCAAATGCCCAATCCGTTAGGCGGATCAGTCCAATAAATTAGCCGCCACAGCTTACGCCGGACGATCCGTGCGCTTTAGCTGAATTTGTTATGCGCCCGCAAGCTGATATCAAATCGGCGCTGGATGGATTATAGCACGGTGCCCCCATGGCGCAAACAGCAACACAATGACCTTGTAATCGCCGTCGCGCTGGCGGTGTGGGGTCAAAGGCGTGCAATATGACCTAATGGGCGTGTAGCGCGCTGGCAAAGGATGCAATGGAAGCATGAGCCTCCGGTTCGCGATCAGCCTGATCTTGATATTCGTCCTGTGCGGCGGCGTTTGGGTGGGCCTCCCTCACCTTGGCGCGCCTCGATGGCTGGCGGGGGTTGTCTGCCTTGTGGCGTTCTGGAGCATATTGGCGATACGTCACCCTGCGCAACGCAATTCCGATCAGGGGTAATGCGCGCAGGTGCGCGGGTAGCCTGGATAAAAGACATCGCATTCGGCGGAATAAAACAGATGCCTGATCCATATTTAGGAATGTACAACGTCATGGTGGACGCCTTGAAGGAGGCCGGAGGGGTGGGTCTCGACTATACGGGGCAGACAGGACATGCGGTGCGCGCGGTCACTCAGGTGGGCCTAGGGACACCAGAGGCGCTGTTTTTGGTCAAGCGACTGAGGGCGGAACAAAACTAGGCCAACGGTGGAATCAAGGGTAGAATTTCCGGGTGCAACTACCGGATTCAGAAAATGAAATACCTGATCATTGCGATTGCTCTCACGTTTGGTTTTGCCGTGCACGCCGATGTGCTGACGGGCATCACGGTGGCACCGGAACTGGA
Source organism: Alphaproteobacteria bacterium (assembly GCA_047631095.1). GTDB lineage: Bacteria > Pseudomonadota > Alphaproteobacteria > UBA8366 > JABJJH01. The sequence goes on along the minus strand of JBLHZD010000234.1, from coordinate 4,168 downwards.
CGGGAACGATTACAAGCGAAAGACGCACTTCGGCGGCTGGAAGGACGCTGATGGGGACGGACAGGACACGCGGCAGGAGGTGCTGGCAGATGAAAGCCTGGTCCCGGTCACGTGGTCTGCAAATGGGCGGAAGGTGACTGCGGGGCTTTGGTACGATCCCTTTACAAGGAACACGTACACGGACCCATTTGTGACGAAGCCATCTGGTTACAGATACCCAATCGTTCAGATCGATCATATCGTCCCGCTCAAAGAGGCGTATGAAAGCGGTGCGAAAAACTGGACGAAGGCAAAGCGGCAGAAATACGCAAACGATTTAAGCAACCCCGGACACTTGATGGCGGTTCACGGCCCGACAAACGGCGCGAAGGGCGCGAAGGACCCGGGCGAGTGGTTGCCACCGAATAAGGACTTCCACTGCGCCTATGTGCAGATGTGGACCCGGATAAAGCGCGAATGGGATTTAACGATGGACGCTCAGGAGTATGCGGCCATCAAGACGACGCTCGACGGCTGCCCCTAATTATGGACGAACTCGACATATACCGCTCCGCCAAAGCCCTGATTGATCAACACGGCAACGATGCAACGATACACGCTGCCATGCGAGCTGATGAACTGTTAGACGAAAGCGATCTGGACGGTGCTGCGACGTGGCGGCGGGTTATTCAGGCGATCAAGGAATTAGGGAATACAGTGCCGGGCGGCTTGGTGCATTGAGCTAATAGTATTAGATCCAGGACGTCCGATAACCGGGTTTTGTCCAATTTGTCCGTTTTGTCCAACCACCGGAATCATGCAAGCGAGTTGGTGAAATCGGCAGAAATGCACGAAATCTGATTTACGGTGTTTTTGGCGCTCAAATATGCGCTTCGGGTGCCCTATAGGTGCCCTTTTGAAGCCATACGGAAGCACTAAAAATACGAGTGCCTCCAACATATTGATAATGTGCGGGAAAATGGTGCCGCCGGACAGAATCGAACTGTCGGCCTCACCCTTACCAAGGGTGCGCTCTACCCCTGAGCTACGGCGGCATGAGGAAAGCGCGCGCCTTATGCCATAGGGTGAGGAGCGGCGCAAGACATCGACCTCATTTCGGGAGTCAAATTCGTTCTTTTTCTAACACTCCCAAATACCGCGTCAATTTGGTATATCACTTTGCGTCTCAACCATATGCGACTCAGGCCCTTATGACGGATCCCAAAACTGACAAAATCAATAAAGCCGCCGCGCAAAAGGCGAGGATCGCCAAAGAACGCGCGGACCGTCTGAATAGCGCGTTGCGCGCCAACCTGCTGAAACGTAAAGCGCAATCACGCGCGCGCGACGACCGGTCGCAAACCGACGATGCACCGGATGAACACTGAATTAAACGCCGTTGCCCACGCCTTGTGATCGCCATATTCATCGCGTAGGTAATTCGTTAATCAATCATACTCGACGCTGGACTCTGCACAGCCTGCAAGTTTGCGCGACGACTCAAACTAAGGCGTAAACGGCGTCATGGACCATATTCGCATCAGAGGCGGCAATACGTTAAACGGGGACATCCGGATTGGCGGCGCCAAAAACGCCGCCCTCCCCTTAATGGCCGCCAGCCTGTTAACCGAAGCCCCGCTCACCCTTTCGAATTTGCCGCATCTGGCGGACATCACCACCTTGGCGAATTTACTGGTGCAGCACGGCGTGGCCATCCATATGGAAGGCGACCATGAGGGCCAAACCTTATCGCTCTCCGCCAAAAACATCACCAACACCACAGCGCCCTATGATCTGGTGCGAAAGATGCGCGCGACGGCATTGGTGCTGGGTCCTCTGGTCGCCCGATTCGGTCAGGCGAAAGTGTCCCTTCCCGGCGGTTGCGCCATTGGGGCGCGACCCATCGACCTTCACATCAAGGGGCTGCAGGAACTCGGCGCCGAGATCGAACTGGAAGGCGGTTACATCATCGCTAAATGTAACGGACGCTTGAGAGGCAAAGAGATCGTCTTTCCAATGGTGTCCGTCGGCGCCACGGAAAACCTGATGATGGCCGCGACGCTGGCGGAGGGTGAAACCCGGCTGGTGAACGCCGCGCGCGAACCCGAAGTTATTGATTTGGCGAATTGCCTTGTCGCCATGGGCGCGCAGATCCAGGGCATTGGCTCGGACACAATTGTGATCGAAGGCGTTGATCAGCTCGGCGGCGCAAACCATCGGGTTATTGCCGACCGTATCGAAGCGGGCACCTATGCAATGGCCGTCGCGGTAACCGGCGGCGCCGTTCGTTTGACCGGCGCCAATCTCGACAATCTGGGCGCTGTCGCTGAAATTCTCCGCTCCGCCGGGCTCTCCATTGAGAACGGCAAGGATGAAAATGGCGACCATATCGCAGTTCACAGGAAAAACGGCAGACTGACCGGAATTGACGTCATGACCGACCCCTATCCGGGGTTTCCAACAGATTTACAGGCGCAGTTCATGGCGCTTATGTCGACGGTCAACGGCGCCTCCATGGTGACGGAAACGATTTTCGAAAACCGCTTCATGCATGTGCCGGAGCTGAGCCGTATGGGCGCAAACATCAATTTGCATGGCGGCTCCGCCATGATTCGCGGCGTCTCGCGCCTCACCGGCGCGCCGGTCATGGCGACGGACCTGCGCGCCTCCGTCAGTCTTGTCCTTGCCGGGTTGGCGGCGGACGGTGACACAATCGTCAATCGCGTCTACCATCTGGATCGAGGTTATGAGCGCGTGGAGGAGAAACTCGCGGCGTGCGGCGCCGAGATCGAACGAATTAAAGGCGATTGATGGAGCCTGGAACCGACAATTCTCTAAAATTACGCGCGCGCGACGCCGAAGATCTCATTGTCGTGTCTGCAATGCTGCAAGACGCAATTGTCCCGCTGGGCGACATTGCGTTTCTCCCCGATGAAAACAGCTTTGTTCTGGCGCTCAATCGGTATCGCTGGGAACAACCTGAAAATGTAACCCGACCAGAACGGATTCACGCTGGCGTGCGCTTTGATGACGTCCACCGGGTTCGATATAGCGGTATCGATATGAAAAACCGCAGCGGCTTCCTCTCTCTCCTGTCATTGGAGCACCAACCGCACGGCAAAAATCGCGACAGCATCATTTTATATTTTTCCGGCGGCGGAAAAATCAGCTTGGAAATTGAGTTAATATCCTGCCTTCTATCAGACTTTGGAACGCCTTGGCCAACGCAATACCGCCCGGATCATGGCGAACCTGACGTAGATGGAAGCCCTGACGTAGATGAAAACAATAACTAAATCCGTTCAGGTCGCCGATATGGAATCCGGGCCCATCGCCTGGACGCGCGACACGCTGAAACCTGACGATGGATTTATCAAAATTCCCGAAGTCTGCCTTCAGGAACTGGACATTGTTGCACAAATCTTAACGGACAACCCGCTGCCGACCATCGCGTTAAAACCTGATTTTTTCGAACTCGACGCGTGCCGCGACCTGCTGGACGAAGTCCGCACAGTGCTCCGCGATGGCGTTGGCTTCATAATACTCGATCGACTGCCCCTCGATCGCTACAGCATTGATATTGCACGCTCGTTGTATTGGCTTTTGGCCTCTATGGTCGCCCGCCCCGTCGCACAGAAATGGGACGGCGAGATGATCTACGACGTGCGCGACACAGGGGCGAAACCCGGCAACGGCGTGCGCCCCGACATCACGAATGTCGAACAGAATTTTCATACTGACAACAGCTACAACCTGTGCCCGCCCCATTACGTTTGCCTGTTTTGCGTTCAAACCGCGAAGGAAGGCGGTATCAGCCGGATCGTCAGTTTCCCGGCCGCCCATAACGAATTAAAAAAACGGCATACGGATCTGTTGCCTCGACTATACGAACCATTCCTCTTTGACCGACAGCGCGAACACGCACCCAACGCCGAGAAGACCCTGTACCATCCCATTTTTGAACACGCCAAAGACATCTTGTTGGGCCGACTTTCAAGGTTTCAGGTCGTAAACGGCTACAAGCTGGCCCACAAGACGCTGGATGATGACGGCGCAGCGGCGCTGGACGCGTTGGAAAATATCATGAACAATCCGGCCATGTGGAAGGATTTTCATTTCCAGCCAGGGCAAATCCAGATCGTCGATAACCGCCGGTGCGGCCATAAAAGAACAGGATTTCAGGATCACG
>JBLHZD010000233.1:0-6904 GCA_047631095.1 Alphaproteobacteria bacterium | reverse complement strand
CGCGGTTTTTCTTATAGCGCACAGTGAGTTCCGTCGCGATGTGCTGCGCATCCGCCGCGCTGCCGCCATTGCCGAACAAGAGTATTTTACCGCCCTGGGAAACCGTCTGTTTCCAGCAGGCGAGCATCCGCAAGAAATCGTCGCCCAGGGACTCGTGAACCTGCGCGGCGACGGCGCGATGATCGATCAATTCACTATCAAAATACTGTCTGGCGTCAAACATGCTATTCACTTTGTTTGTGCGGGCGGGCGTTTTTGACCAAAGCTTCGCGATCCGCTGAAACCATTTCACGCACCAGCGCATCAAAACCAATCGTCGGTTTCCAGCCCAGAACGTTGTGGGCCTTCGTGGCGTCGCCCAGCAGATAATCAACCTCAGTTGGGCGATAGTAACGCGGATCAACGCGAACGCGAACTTTTCCGCTCGCAGCGTCGACGGCGTACTCGGATTCACCCGTGCCGCGCCATTCCAGCGTGACGCCTATATTGGTGAACGCCAGATCGACGAATTCACGCACCGAATGCGCCTCTCCCGTCGCCAGAACATAATCATCCGGCGTGTCCTGCTGCAAAATCCGCCACATCCCCTCGACATAATCGCGCGCATGGCCCCAATCGCGCCGCGCATCGAGATTACCCAGAAAAATTTCATCCTGAATGCCGGCCTCGATGGCGGCGACCGCACGAGAAATTTTTCGCGTCACGAAAGTTTCGCCGCGAATAGGGCCTTCATGGTTGAACAAAATACCGTTCGAGGCATGAAACCCATAGGCCTCGCGGTAGTTGACCGTAATCCAATAGGCGTAAAGCTTCGCCACCCCATACGGGCTCCGCGGCGCGAAAGGCGTCGCTTCGCTTTGCGGCGGCGCTTCGTTCCCAAACATCTCGGACGTCGAGGCCTGGTAGAACCGAACCTTTTCGCCCATCCCCAGAATGCGAACTGCTTCCAGAAGACGTAACGGCCCCAGCGCGTCTGCGTTCGCCGTGTATTCCGGCGTCTCGAAACTTACCTGTACGTGACTTTGCGCCGCCAGATTATATATCTCGTCTGGTTGGACTTGCTGGACGATCCGGATGAGGTTCGTTGCATCGATCATGTCGCCGTAATGCATAAAAAATCGCACGCCCTCTTCATGAAGGTCCGCATACAAATGCTCGACGCGCTCGGTATTAAAGGATGATGACCGGCGTTTAATGCCGTGAACCGTATATCCTTTTTCCAACAAAAGGTCGGATAAATAAGCGCCATCCTGACCCGTTACGCCCGTAATAAGCGCGACCTTACCTGCCATACCGTCCTGCCATACTGTCGTGAATCCTTAACATTGTGAGACCAGCTCGAGCGCTTCCAATTTAACGTCCTTCAGTGATCGTCCCATTTTGTGGACGAATGTCGGCCAGTTCGCCAGCAAGAAATTTTCGCCCCTCGTGACCGAAATCCGCACTCGCTTTTGTGTTGTCCGCGATGAGGTCTTCCCCCATCCGCGACACCATGGCGCCGGTGATCTCGGGCCGTCGGGAAACCCAGCCCAAAACGGCGGCGAAATACGCCAGCATCGGGATACGCAAAAATCGCCGAGGGCGCCCCAGCACATCAAACACCCGCCCGATCATCTCGTCATAAGGCAACGTTTCCCCGCCGCCGACTTCATATACGCCGTGAAGCGGCGCGCGTGCATCCAGAACCGACAGGCACGCCGCCGCGAGATCATCGGCATGCACGGGTTGGCGCAATCCATCGGCGCGCATGGCGAAAGGATAAAAGCCGAACCTTTCAATAAACCGGGCGGCGCGGCTGATATTTCGATCGATACCCAGACCATAAATCATCGTAGGCCGTAAAATGACGCAATCGATCCCCAGCTTTTCGCAAGCCGCCAACACCTGATTTTCCGAATCGCCCAACCGTTCCGCGAAGTCCCGTTCGTAGGGACTCGACGACTCCGCCTTGCTGAGAATCGACGTGGAGCTGAAACACACCAACCGGCACAATCCACAATGCGCCAGCCAGGAAAGATTTTCGGGCAACATCCAGATCGCTGAAATATGCACCATCTGGGCGGCGTCCAATCGCGGCAATTGATCCCCGGACAAATCGCCATGGGCGATAGCGACATGTTCAAGCGCTGGCACCGGTTGTCGGTGTTGAAGGGCGATGGTGGATTGGCCGCGCCCGGACAAGCGCGCGAGAACGCGCCGCCCCACCTGGCTGGCGCCGCCCGTCACCAAAATTGTGGGGCGCTCGACAGCTTTCCCAGCCTTTAGCGATCCCGATTCGCCTGAAACCTGGTCCGGTTGCTCGGTTTCGTCTTTCCATAGAAGGAACGGGTCGTCGTCAAATACGGTCGAGCGCGGTAATCCTTCGTCCCGGATAATCGTGATTCGCCTGCCAGTCCGCGCCTCGCGGCTCAAAATTGCCCAAAGTTCTTCGAGAAACGCCGGCGACACGCGATTCAACAGCCCATCGAAGATGATATCCTTAGCCGGTGAGGCCAAAGCCGCCGCAACCGCCAGTTGGTCCAGCGCCCGATCCGGATAAACTGATAAAAAGTCCCTGAACAGCCGGTCAATCTGGCTTTGCTTCTGTATATCAACTTCGATAATGGCGAAATCCCGCACACGCCAGACCGCCGTCACCAGGCGCGTTAAATCCCGCCCGGTGAAATCGACCGTGCGGTCGCGCCACCGTCGAAAACGCCCATACGCCGCCTTTGGACGCGGCGCATCAAATTCGCCGGTGCCCGCAACCACATGAACCCACCCTGTATCCCGACCAAGCCCGGAGACGGATTCCGCCGTCGGATTTGCGACGCCTGACTCCGATTTTCGAGTTCGGGGCCAGACGATAAAGATCACCGCCAAACCGATGACGCCCGCCACCGGTAAAACCTCCAGGCTGATATCCAGACCAAACCAATAGGCGTTATGGAACGCCGCCAGCAGATGAGACACCGGGTTGTAGCTGGTCAAAAATTTACTGGCGCCTGCGGGGATATCGCCAAATGTGTACATCGCAGGCGATGTAATCCACAAAAGACTGGCCACGACCGCGATCGGCATTTCGTGCTTCAGGAATCCAAACACACGTAACCGGGACAACATCAGAATCAGTAAAACGGTACAGATCCCCTGTATCAACGCGACGAAGGGGAGCCAGCCAAGCGCGGTGAAACTTTGGCTTTGAGGCTGCAACACCCCCACGAAGGTCAACGCGCTCGCCACGGAGAACAGAAAGACAAAGGTCGGCGGCGCCATAACCGCAATAACGGCGGCGCTGGCGGGGCGACGGGTCACCTCGGAAAATCGCGCCAGTATCTCAGAAAAATTGGACGAGGCGGAAATAGACGACAACGCCCAACGGAACGAGATGAATCCAATAAGAAGCAGATAATAGCGCTCTTCGTCGACAAGAAGAAAAACCGTATGCAGAACAAAATAAACGATGGCGGCGTATAAATAGGGGTCAAAAATCGCGCCCAACAGAAGAAAGATACCATAGGGCCGGTCCAGCTTGTAGCGCACGACCAGCGCTGCGGTGGCGACCCTCGACAATCTCACGATCATCCCCTCGCCCTCTATCCGTTGGTTGCTCATTTCCACACCCATACCGGCTGCACCTATGGTTCCGCCCGAGGCTCGGAACCTGACGATTCGGTCATCAACCGCTCCCAGGCGGCCGGACTGTCTTTTCGCAACCCAAGCAGTGTTGTCAAAAGGACGGCGATGAACCGCATCGCAACCACTACATACACGACCGCCATAAAACTGGATGGATAGAACTTAGTGAAGTGCTTTCGCAAGAATGTAATCAGAGACTTATGTTTGTGATACTCCACCCGAACAGGCTGACTGCGCCCACAAACCCCTCTCGTGTGCTCGACGACGGCATGGGGGGTGAAGACGATTTTATACCCGGCCTCGTCAAATCGAAGGCACCAGTCCAGATCCTCGAAATGCAGGAAGAACTGTTGATCCAGCGCGCCCACCTTATCCATGGCGTCGCGCGTCACCAGCATACAGGCGCCGGAAATCGCCTGAACAACCGAATAATCTTTCGGCAAGGGTCTCTCGTCATGGTTGAAACTATCAAACCTGGGATGGTTGGGCATGAGTTTGTGAAATAAAAGCGCCACGCAGAATATTTGCCATGGCGTCGGTATATCCCGTCGACACCCGCGCTGCTCACTGCCATCCGGGTTCACCAGTAATGGCCCCGCCATGCCGACGCCCGGCTCCTGCGCCAAGGCGAGGCGCATCTGTTCAAGCGCGTGCGGCTTCATTTCACAATCAGGATTCAAAAAAAGTAATGTGGCGCCCGTTGCGCGTTCTGCGCCAACATTGCACGCATGAGCGAACCCGTAATTGTCGTCGAGCTCAATGATCGTTAAAATCGGAGACTGAACGCGCGTGCGTAAGACGTCGAGACTGTTGTCTACCGAATTATTGTCCACGACGAAAATTTCGACGATATCATCTTGCGCCAAGGCGCTCTCAACGGCGGTCGCGAGAAATTCTCCGGCGTTGAAATTTACGATCACGACAGACGTCGGCGCCAATGCGGGCGTTTCCGTCGGGGTCGCGTCGATGTCTACTTGGTTCGCAATCGTGCTATCGCCTATACTTGGGTTGGTCGCGTCCGACCATAAAAGCTGCGTGTCCGGACCGACTTCAAATTTCAACCTTAAGTCACGTTCGTATCCAATATGGCCGCCAGACCTCTCGTTCAAGGTGAAAATACAGAAACTGACGGCGAGCGCCTCCAGAACGTTTTAACCTGGGCCCTCTCCATTGGACTGATGCTGGCCCTTTGCACACCGTTTTCGACATACATTCCGTGGCGGATAGGCCCGTGGCCGGAAGTTGAATTGCCCATTATATCCCTGCATTTCACTGCGGCGCTCTGCAGCGCGATTCTAATGCTATTACATTTCGCCTCGACGCGACGCAGCGCGGAACGCCCCGTTATAGACGCTGTCTGGTCTGCGCCGGTTTTGATCTGCGCTGCAATCGGCCTATGGAGCGCCGCTGTGGCGCCGTTTGCAACCTTCCCCCTATTATCCATTATTGGCGCGCCGCAAACGGCGGAAGGGGCGGTTTCGTGGATGGATATGGCCGTTTTTGTCGCCGCCGCACGCTATTGCGTCCGCATCCCCCATGCCCGTATCGTCGTATTGAGCGCGTTAACCGGCCTCGCCTTTGTCCTGCCCGCCTTATCCTTTTTTCCTGAAACACGACCGATTTGGTTTAATGATTATTTGGCGTTTCTAGGATTGGCGGCAGCCTTCGCTATTCCCGGATACGCGAGCCCCTCGCAATCGCCCCTTTCCATCAAATACATCGCCCTTGGCGTGATCGCCGCAATTCCGAGCATTATGGTCTCCAGTAATCAGGCGGCGTTCGTAATCTTTCCCGCACTCTGCCTTCCAACCTACCTACTCGTCTCTTATTTGCGCCGCGAACCGTCCCGACTTGTATTTCTCCGAACAGCGCTCGCCCTTGGTGTCCTCCTTATCATCGTCGCCGCGCCGATTGCGGTTTCCATTTTCGGCGCCGGCGATTCGATGAAATCCCTGCAATCGCGGGATCGTATTCAGCGCGTCCTGGCCACGCCCTTACGCGACGCGCCATCAACCTGGTTCATCGGTCGCGGTTGGGGACACACCCAGCGTGACTTTAGCGATTCATTGTTTCAGGCGAATGCAAAAATATGGGATGGCGGCTGGGATGCGCCCCAAAGGGATGTGTTTCACAGCCACAATGGTTTTTTCGAAGCTGTGTTGAGCGCTGGCGTTCCCGCGGCGATTGGCGTCGTCGCCCTTGTAATAAGCGCCGTGTTATTTTGCGCCCCTCAAACCCTGGCGGTCGCCGGCGCCTTTGCGCTTGGTTACGCCGCCTTGGGATCGCTTTGGTTTCAGTTATCCTTAACGCTTCCCGCCACCGCTATCGCATTCGCCGCCTTTTCAACCACCATCAGTCCTGGTCCACATCGTCGAACAAACTCTCTCCTTGTCTTTACTCTACTTGGCGTAATTTGCGCCTTCTCGGTATTCACTGCCGCCACACTTGGACATTTCCTCGTAAAATCGAGTTTAGCGGAGACGAGTATTGAAGACCAAAAACTGGCAGCCGCGACAAATATATTGCTCTGCCCCGACTATCCTGACGATTCCTGGCGGGGAAATGTCGTTATTGCCCATCAAACAGCACGATTTGCGCGCGATTTTAGCCGCCTGGCGCAGACACAACGCCCAGACTCAATTACACTGAAGAAGTTTTTATACTTTTACTGCCTGAGCGAATTAAGAGGATTTTCCCAAAAATCCATCCGGTTATTAAGAATCGCCTTAACGTCTCAAGCGAATTTCGCCTTTAAAAACGAATTTGCGCCCTTCCGGGAGAAGCCCCCCTTTAATGGTGCAACCTGGGACCGACTCGCCAATGAGTATGTCTCTCAGGGTTCAAAGCGTACGGACGCGCTGCTTTCCTATATGGCGTGGCTCCTGAAAAATAAAGAAACGGCTAAGCTTGAATTTACGGTGCGAAATATTCTGACCGCCAACCCAAACGACCCTGTAGGCCTTTGGTTTTATGGCATTTCCGCTCTTGTAAAGGGCGGTGAGGAAAATAAAAATATAGGCGTTAAGGCCTTACATCGGAGTGTGAACGCCGGGATTGAAAGATGGACGTCTATCCCGGAATCCATCCGGAAATTACTAAGCGTCGACAAATAAACCAGAATTTGGCGGTATAACCACCTTCACCCATATGTTGCACGAATGTCACAAATTTTGAAAATTCGTACAAATCTGATACTATGAGACCTCTGCATAAGTCTCGGACACAGCGCTGAGATTTGTTATATTTGTGGAATGAGAAATTCCTTTGAGACCCAACCAGCGCTGTT
>JBLHZD010000232.1:0-6937 GCA_047631095.1 Alphaproteobacteria bacterium | reverse complement strand
CTGCGAGGGCGCCCAGATCCATTTCGCCGTATCGTCCCGGGTTGGGCAGTGAAAAGCAGCCCGCTGCGCCGCGCGCCGGGGTTTGCGCCAAACCAACCCCCAGCGGACCGTGGACGAGAGTCCAGTTTAATCCGACGATGACGCTCTCAACAGCGCCGTTCACGCCCGCTGCCAAATTGTCCAACAGCGCGGCCTGGTCTTGCTTGTGACCTTGTTCGTTATAAGGGGACGTTAATTTCTTCGCGGTCGTCATCGTTGGCGCCTCAATGTAGGTTTTTAAAGACTGTCGCCAGACAGGTCGCAAATTTTATTTTCACGGCAAAATTAAAAAGTTCGATTTTCGCGGTAAATTTTAAATATCGATTTTCGAAACAAATTCAGTTGTCTCAAAGACTGGCGCAGGCTTTATATAGCAGCCCTTAATATTGAGACCTTGATACGGAATTGACAATGTTTCATGTGGTTTACGCAGATATCGAAATTCGGCGCCAACTCGCGCCTGTTGGACATTGCGCCTGATGGAAAACATTAAGGATCTGCGGGTTGTCGAACTGATTTGTTCGCATTTATGCCATGAAATGGTGAGCCCGGTCGGCGCTATTTCCAACGGTCTTGAGATGATCGAGGAATTCGGCGGTGAACCCGATCCAGAAATTCTGGGCTTGATCTCGGCCAGTGCAGCGGTAACGGCCCAGCGCCTGCAGTATTATCGTGTCGCCTATGGCGCGTCGAGAGGTCCCTCCCTGAGCTCTGATGATGAATTCAAAGCGTTAGCGGATGGCTTGATGAACAGCGGTAAATCCGGGATCGAATGGCCTGACGGCGTGTTGTTAAGCAGCATGAATGAAGACCAAAGCAAGTTGCTGCTGAACATCATCGGTTTGGCCGCGAATACCTTGCCGCGCGGCGGAACGATCTCGATGCGAACCCTACGCAGTGGCGGCGAGCCTATTGTTTCGGCGACGGCGCCAGGGTGTCGGACGAGATGCTTGCGGCGTTAACGACGAATATTCCCATTGGCTCCTTATCACCGCGCAATATACACGCCTATTTTTGCCAGTGTCTCGCGGACAGGATTGGCCTAACCGTTAAATTGTCGCATGAGCCTTCCGGGGAAATCGAATTTTCATGGGCGCTTTGAACGAGTGAGATTAATATTCCATGTGACAATCAAAATTAGCGAGTACGCGCGCCGTTGTGGATTGTGTATTCTACTGTCGTGTCTGCAGTCGCCACGGCGACTGAACCATAAATTGGTCAGCGTTGTTTCCATGTTTTGACAAGGAAGCGCGCGTCGTCGTCTGTTACGCCCCACATTTGGAACTGAACCCGCACGGCGTCATAAAGCGAAACATCGCCAGCCGGTTTGTCGGCGTCACGATAGGCGGCGACACTCACTTCCATACTCTCAAGGCCGCGCTGCTCTTTGTTGGCGATTGTCTCCACCATATTTACCGAGCATGCGGCGACTGAGGCGCAAAACAGCTCGCCTGCGCCAACAGCTTCACCGCCCGTGTTTTCTGCAACCCAATGATGATTTCGGGCGTTGCAAATTGACCGGCCGACGATGCCGGTGCTGTAGCTACGCGCCTGATAAGCCAGAGCTAACGCTGCCATGGATGGCTCCCTTTTTTTTAAACTACCAGTAGTATTGCAGACGGTTTTAAGGCCTTCAACAAATGTCGCTGATTTTTTTGAGAAAAGTTAACGGCAAACGATAATTGACAATGATATTTTTATATATAACAAATAAGTTATGGAACAGGTTGGTTATTCAAATCCGAGCCCGAATCTTGACGCAATATTTTCCGCTCTCGCCGACCCGACGCGGCGGGCGATATTGTCGCGACTTGTCGAGGGGCAGGCTTGCGTCACCGAAATTGCAGCCCCATTCGAGATGAGTCAGCCGGCGATTTCGCGGCATTTGAAAGTTCTGGAACGGGCCGGGCTTATTGAGCGTGATATTGACGAACAACGCCGGCCAGCCCGGTTACAAGCCCAGAACATGGCGGCGGCGGTCGATTGGCTGGCGGAATTCAAAGAATTCTGGGGTGTGCGATTTGATCAACTCGACGACGTTCTCCTGAATTTAAAACAAGTAGAAGCAACGGAATTAAAAAATGAATGATCTGCCCGAATATTCACTGGATCGCGTTTTTGAAGCCCCTCGAAATTTGGTGTGGCGGGCATGGACAGATCCCAAAATTCTACAGCATTGGTATGGTCCCGGGGTTGAAACGGTCATTCACGAATTTGACCTGAAACCAGGAGGCTTTTGGCTCAACGAAATGAAATGGGGTGGAAACTCCCATTATCAAAAAGTTGAGTTTAAGGAAGTTACGCCGCCGGAGAAACTTGTCTGGCTTCACGCCTCTGCGGATGAAGCGTGGAATGTTGTCGCGAACGCCATGATGCCGGATTGGCCTCTGGTTTTGTTGACGACGGTTTTGTTTGAAGATTTGGGCGACAAGACGAATGTTCGGCTTACGCAGACACCGTTAAATGCGACCGATGCAGAGAACGCCGGGTTTGCCACGACAATGTCGGGGATGGATAACGGATGGGGCGGTGGTTACAAGCTGATCGACGAATGGCTTGAGGCCGAACTGCGTAACGCGTAGCCGTATCGTCGCCTTGGCATTTTTGAGACATCGGCGGCTTTGGCGGCAGGGCATGTTTTGTCGTTGAGTTCGGTGGACGCAGCGTGCGTCGTCGTTATACGATGTGTCATGCTGCATTCTGCGGTTACGCCGTCGTTTCACCGTCAAATTAATAGCAATCGAAGGGAAGAATAAATGAACAGTGGTCCTTCAGGAATCGGGTTCGTTGGTTGTGATCTGCAAAGCGCTGCGCCTGCGGGGGGCGCGCATTCCGGCGGATCGGCGCCGCATTCACACGCAGAACGACGCGAAGTCTCCGTAAACGGGAAGCGGGTGAAGACGGTGGACATTCATGCACATTGCGCGGTTCCAGACGCCATGGCGGTCATTGGACAGCAGAATGTCGTGCCTGGGCTGCTGATGAGCGATATCGATACGCGCATCGCCGCGATGGATGCTCAGGGGCTTGATGTCTCGGCTCTAAGCATAAACCCGTACTGGTATCATGCGGAGCGCGACGCCGCCGCAGAATTGATCAGAATCCAGAACGAAGCGCTGGTTGAAATTTGCGCGGATACGCCGGACCGCTTCGTCGCCTTTGCAACAGCGGCGTTGCAGCATCCTGACCTAGCGGTTGAACAGATCGAGCATGCGGCGAAAACTTATGGGTTCCGAGGTGTGAGCGTGGGCGGCAGCGTCGAGGGGCTGGAACTGGCGGATCCGAAATTTAATCCAATCTGGGCGAAATGCGAAGAACTGGATATGCTCGTGTTTCTGCACCCAACCGGAACGACGGAGCTGGAGCCCAGCGGGCGCCTGGCGGGGAGTGGTCTTCTGACGAATACCATCGGAAACCCGCTTGAGACGACGATTGCGCTGTCGCATCTGATATTCGAAGGCACGCTGGATCGTTTTCCCGGTCTGAAAATCTGCGCCGCGCATGGCGGCGGTTATCTCGGCTCCTACGCCAATCGCTCGGATGCGGTATGTCGGACCTTTCCCGAAAAGGTGGGCCCACTCCCCAAGAAGAAACCGACGTCATATCTGAAAGACGGTCAGCTCTTTTTCGATACGATTGTCTTTACGCCGGAGGCGCTGCGCCATTTGATCGCTGAAAGCGGGCCGGGCCAAATTATGATTGGCACCGATTACCCATTCCCCTGGACCAGCACAGAAGTCGATCTGGTGCTGAATACGCCAGACCTTAGCGACGATGAACGGGTTGCGATTCTCGGCGGCACTGCCGCAAGATTGCTTGGGATAGAAGACTGAAACGCGACAGGCGCGCCATAGATCCGTCGCCTCGCATAACTTTTGGAGATTATTCAGCTTGAATCAGATTACCGTGATTACCGGCGCCAGCCGCGGGATCGGCGCGACGACGGCGCGGGTGTGCGCCGCAGCGGGACACGATGTTTGCGTCGTTTATAACACTGCAAAGGATGAAGCGCTGAAGGTGGTCGCAGACATTGAGGCCATGGGGCGCCGTGTAATTGCGGTGCAGGCCGACACGGGCGTTGAAAGCGACGTCGTTCGGTTGTTCAACACGGTTGATTCTGAATTGGGCGTTTTAACGGGGTTGGTTAACAATGCCGGCATCATGGGGCCGCACGGGCGTCTGGATGATTTAACGCAAGACGCGATCATGAAGGTTTTAGCGGTGAATGTGGCGGGATTATTCACCTGTTCCCGGGAAGCTGTGAAACGGATGTCCACCAAGCAGGGCGGAGCAGGTGGTGCAATCGTCAATGTGTCTTCCGGGTCGGCGACGCGGGGAAATCCCGGCGTGGGGATCTTGTATGCAGCGTCCAAGGGGGCCGTAAACAGCCTGGGAATAGGTCTGTCACAGGAAGTTGCGGGCGAGGGGATCCGGGTCAATACGGTCGCGCCGGGGTTGACGGAGACCGATATGGCCGCGCCGGAACGCATTGCGCGCGAAGGGCCGACGATACCCATCGGACGGGTGGCGCAGCCCGAGGAAATTGCGGAAGCCATTGTTTGGCTGCTATCGTCCAAGGCGTCTTATGTTGCGGGCGCCAACCTTCGGGTGGGCGGCGGCAGGCCGTAGCCAACCGCCCGCCGCCCGCCGCTTTTGTGGACCCTAAACGCTTGCTGTCGCATTCCCGACAACGACGACTGTGCCATCGTCTTTTTCCATCCAGACCCGCACTTGGGCCTTGCCGTTTTCCACGCCGGTGGTCACGCCTTTCGCGGTGACGTGATCATCCGGCCAGACGATATTGGTAAACTTTATGTCGAGTGTGCCGCCTTCGTAGTAGCCTTGGCCAAATTGCTGCTCCAGCATCTGCCCGATTAGCGACATCGTCATTCTGCCGCCGACGACGACTTCTTCAAAGCCGAGTTCTTCCGACGCCTTTTTATCGGTGTGGTAACTTTCGTTTCCATGGAAAAACACGCCGCACATTTCCAGATCGATGCTCCGGTCAAGAGGGGCTACGGGCTGTCCTTCGGGGACTTCGAATTTTCGCACGCCCTCTTTCTTTTTGGGATCGCGCAGCACGACCTTGCCTGATGTCTGGTCGAGCATGAAGCTTTGATGGTGAACGCCGCGCACCACCAGTTTCGACCCGTCGAGGATGCTCACTTCCTGCTTTACGACAGACCGATTTCGCCATTCGTAGATATCAAGAATAGTCGACGTGCGGCGGTATTCGTGATCCGGAAACATGGGGGAATGGAATTCCCATTCCTGCCGGATCCATAAATTGCCAAAGGCGTTCTCAAAACGCGCGCCGTCATATCCAACATCGACCTGGCTGACCATCATGGCGGGCGATACCGGCTTGTCCCAAAAAGTAGGGGTCTTATAGCGCGCAGGGTCGACCTTTAGGCCTTGGTAAAAATCACCAAGCATTTTGGGCGTACAAATGAAGGGGTCTTCGCCCAGATCTTTGCCAACATAGGGTTCGCTGTGCTCAATAGTTTCGCTCATGGATCGCTCCTTTATCTGGATAAAGCCGCTGTCCGGAGTCGCGTCAGAAAGACACGACAGGTCGACAGCATCAGGGATGCAATAGCCGCACGTATACGTTGAGAATTCTCTGCGATGCACAGGAGTGTAGCGTTCGCTTCAGCGCGGCGCCAGTCCAGCGGGCGACACACTCAGTCATAGCGTCCTGTCTCAACCAAGAAGCGCTGAGGCGATTTCTTCCCATTCTTCCTTCAGGGGCGCCGTCGACTCGGGCCGCTCGGCACGCCGATACCAGTATCCCGCATTGGGGAGATCACCCTCGACACGATGCAAATGGGCGTGCACCCAGGCGCCGATTTTGTCGTCTTGCGCTTGCGCCAATCGATGGGCTTCCGGCCAATCGCCATTCTCCACGCGCCACAACGCCTGCAGTGCTTTCTCCAGGCCCTCCGGTGGCGCGTCCTGATCGAAGGAGGCTTTGAATGCTTGAATGTCCATAACGTCACTCCTGTTTTCAGAATTCATTCGGGCGTGGGTCAGGTTGAGAGCGAAGGTTACCGTTTTTGCAGCTTGTAGACAGTTTTCTTGTCCGGACTGATCCATAACGCTCGGTTTCTGGTGACAAAACGAAAGATACTGCCACGCGCATTCTGATAAATGTTTTCACCGACTTTCTCGTAACGTCTGATTTTTCTCCCGCCCAAACGACGTAATTCGACAAAATCGCTGGTTTGCCGGACGAATTCATCGGTCAGAACTTTGCCGTTGGCCTCAAAATCCCATAGGCCGCGTGTATCAATAACTTTGGAGCGGTTGAATTTTGTTGTGGAAGGCCTGGCGTTGGCGCTGTTTGAAACCACACGAGCCGTATCTGAATCAGACTCGCGCCGCAGTTCGCCCTTGCCGTCGTTGCGGGATGTAAACTTCATTAATTTGTAATTCTTGCGGTATCGAACGATATCGCCACTGGCGCTTTTATATTTTCGTCCTGCCGGTAACACCCGTTTGAATTTCTCGCGCGAGCCACCGTTTTTTCGGGCGTAGATGAATTTTTTATTCTGTCCATCGACATGGATCGTCATCTCTCGCCCGCCGACGTCGCCGGTCCAGACGCCTTCGGTGCATTTCATGTCATTGGTGCAGAACTGGACTGTAGTCGCTGCGATATAAGACCCACCAGCGTCCCATCCCGCCGCTGCGCCGACCGTCGCGGTAAAGCCCAGGAAGCGCCCGGTTTCATCGTCCTTTCCGTCGCCATCCTCTTCACGACGCTCAAACTATATGCGGATGGAAAGGTCAGGTTCAATTTTCTTCAGATTTGTGATCTTCGTTTTACCGGCGAGGGCGCCGATATTCTGGAAGGCGTCGACAACGCCGATGACAAAGCCGTGGGATTTACCGCGTA
>JBLHZD010000231.1:0-6943 GCA_047631095.1 Alphaproteobacteria bacterium | reverse complement strand
GACGCCATAGACGACGGTCAGATCCGCGCCGGTCGCCGGGGCGGACACCAGAACGCGCTTTGCGCCGGCTTCCAGATGCATGGCCGCTTGATCGCGGGTTGCGAAAATGCCGGTGGCTTCAAAGGCGATATCCACGCCGAGATCTTTCCACGGCAGTTTGGTGGGGTCGCGTTCAGCGCTGACCTTGATCTTGCCGCGACCTAAATCGACCCAATCATCGCCGACGTTGACGTCGCCGGGAAAAGTACCGTGCACGGAATCATACTTTAGCAAATGCGCGCTGGTGGCGACGGGGCCCAAATCGTTGATGCCCACAAACTCGATATCGTCACGCCCGGATTCCATTGCGGCGCGCAAGACAAGCCTGCCAATTCTACCAAAACCATTAATCGCGACCCGTACGGCCATCATTCTCTCCTAAATTGGGTTGAGCACTGCGGCTAATTACTGAAGATTGTTTAGAATGAATGTCGTCTCTATTCAAGGCGCGAACCGGTTAAAGGACCGCAAAACACGAGGTTCCGATTCCCCGCAAGCGCGCGTCTGCGCGATACGAGAGTCGCCTTATAGCGATGAAGGCCGCGTGACGATGTCCGCGATTTGCTCCACAAGGTCGCCAATGACGCCAATGCTCAACGAGCCCAGGTCACTGTCGCGCGTCCCGCTGGCGCCGATTGCAAAGCTTTGAATGCGCGCGCCAGTCCCGACGTTAATCAGATCAACTTGCGCGCTGACATTTATGCGGTCGGACAAGCGTTGAATATTCAGGAGCCGGACATCCACCAGTAAAACGCCGTTCGTCGGCTGGGCGGGCGCCGCCGTCATAACGCGCCCGAATGCGCCGCGTTGGGTCAGGGCGACGCTCAAATCGGAGGTGATTTGTTGACGCTCCAACAGGGTGAGGTTGGCGTCGGGATGAAGCGTTATCGCAACACTGGTGAAGCGGCTTGTGTCCGTGGCGGGATTGCTTTGAGAAAAAACGCACGCGGCTAAAAGCGCCGCTGAGAGGCACAGACCCAGATACCTTGCGATCATGACGCTGACTTTCTACAGGCAGGACTTGCTAGAGGCGGGACTTGGCGGCTTCCGCTACCTTTTCAGCCGTAATGCCAAAATGTTCGTAAAGATCGCCGATCGGCCCGGAAGCGCCGAACCCGGTCATGCCGACAAATCCGCCATTCGACCCAAGATATCGGTCCCAACCTTGGGAAACGGCGGCCTCAACAGCGATGCGAACGCCATCGCCGTCCAGCACCTGCGTGCGGTAGGCGGCGTCTTGTCGATCGAACAATTCCTGGCACGGCATGGACACCACCGCCGCGCCAACGCCCTCGGCTTGCAGCAGGTCGCGCGCCTTCATTGCAATTTCGATTTCCGACCCGGTCGCCAATATCGTCACCCGCCTGTCGCCATCGGCGTCACGCAGGACATACCCGCCGCGCGCGGACAGGTTTTCCGTCGTGTGTTGGGTGCGAACCGTCGGCACGCCCTGACGGGTCAGTGCAATAACGCTGGGGGTTGTTTTCGTTTTCATGGCGATTGCCCAGCATTCCGCCGTTTCGACGACATCGGCGGGGCGCATGACCATAAGGTTGGGGATCGCGCGCAATCCGGCCAGTTGCTCGACAGGCTGGTGCGTGGGGCCATCTTCGCCAAGCCCGATTGAATCATGGGTCATGACATATATGACCCGTTGCCCCATCAGCGCGGATAGCCGGATTGATGGTTTGCAATAATCGGTGAAGACCAGGAAGGTCGCGCCATAGGGTACAAGGCCGCCATGTAAGGCGATCCCGTTCATGGCCGCCGCCATGGCGTGTTCGCGGACACCGTAATAGATATAAGCGCCGCTGAAGTCCTCGGGCGAAACAGCTGTCATGCCCTCGGCCTTGGTCAGGTTTGATCCGGTCAAATCGGCGGAGCCGCCCACAAGCGTCGGGATGACGCTATAGAGAACATTGAGGACCTTTTGAGACGCCTGACGCGTGGCGAGTTTGGGAGAATCCGACGACATGGACTGCTTGAAGTCGTTGATGGCGTCTTCCCAACCTTGCGGCAGGTCGCCGTCAATCGCGGATTGGAAGGCGGATTGGGCGTCGGCGGAGGTGGCGTCGAAAACGGTGCGCCAGGCGTCGCGTTGCGTTGCGCCGCGTGCGCCGGACTCCCGCCAGGCGGACAAAACATCCGCAGGCACTTCAAACGCCGGGTGTGGCCAATTCAACGCTTCTCTTGCAGCAGCGATTTCGGCGTCGCCAAGAGCGGCGCCATGGGTCGCCGCCGTGCCTTGTTTATTAGGCGCGCCAAACCCGATCACCGTCTTGCAGGCGATCAGTGTTGGACGATCTGAATTTCGGGCGGCGGTGAGGGCGGCGTCAACGGCGTCCTGATCATGACCATCGACGGCGGCCGTATTCCAGCCATACGCCTTGAACCGGGCGATTTGGTCGTCTTCGACGGTCAAATTGGTCGGCCCATCGATGCAGATGCCATTATCGTCGAACAGAACGATGAGTTTGTTGAGTCTTAAATGTCCGGCCAAAGAGGCGGCTTCGTGGCTTATGCCTTCCATCAGGCAACCATCGCCAGCGATCACATAGGTGTAATGATCCACCAGATTGTCACCGTGACGTGCGGCCAGCATACGTTCCGCCAGCGCCATGCCAACGCCGTTTCCGATACCTTGGCCCAAGGGCCCGGTTGTCGTTTCAATCCCGGCGGCGTGTCCGTATTCAGGATGACCCGCGGTGCGGCGCCCCAATTGACGGAAATTACGAATTTCATCGATGTCTATGTCTTTGTATCCTGTCAGATACAAAAGCGAATACAGTAGCATCGAGCCGTGTCCCGCAGACAAAACGAACCGGTCGCGGTCGGGCCAGTCCGGGTTGGCGGGGTCAAATTTCAGATGACGGTCAAACAGAACCGTGGCGACGTCGGCCATGCCCATGGGCATTCCCGGATGTCCGGAATTGGCGGCTTGTACGGCGTCCATAGAGAGCGCGCGTATCGCATTCGCCATTTGAGTGCGACGTTCGGCGCTGGTGGCGGCGGTGTTGTCTGAGGGCATCTGAGACTCTCTCGTTTTATTCACTGCGGGTCGTTCACTGCGGGTCGCTCACGGGGGCGGCGCCTAAATATCGGGGGCGACGCCCAAAAAATCGGCCATACTGTCGCGGTTCAGCCTCCTATGCGAGTCCGCGCGAACATGCAGAGCCCGCCCTGTGGCGTCAATGGATTTAACGCATGAGTCCGGGAATTTAACGCATGAGTCCGGGGAAAGTTTCAGGTTATCCACAGAAATCCGAGCGGGTTCGGCGCGCCAGGGTGTTTATCGCGCCGATTGCCGCTTGTGTGTGTTGACGTGGTCAGAGCGGGCCTCTATTTTGCACACCTTCGCGTAGGTTTGGACCAACATCGTGTCGGTCCGGCGCCTGGTTTGTCGGCGACGCAAATACTCTGGGGTGATGGACAGATATATGTCGCGACTGGAAGACGCTAAAAATCGTTTGGAAACAGCCTTGAAGAGATTAGAGGCGGTTTCGGAAAACAGCGTTCCTTCAACGTCGGCGCAGACGGCGTTGGACGCCGCAACGGCGGAAAATAAAAAATTGCGCGACGCGAATGAATCCGTCTCGACGCGATTGGACGATGCGATCTCGCGTTTACGCCATATTGTTCAGGATTAATTAAACCGAAGATGTCCGAACTCTTTCTCACGATTAACGGTCGAAATTACACGGTTGCGTGTGAAGGTGGTCAGGAAGAGCATCTCGGGCGTTTGGCGGAATACGTCAAAATGCGCGTTGAGGAATTGTCGGAATCCGTTGGCCAGATTGGCGATGCGCGCTTGATCCTGATGGTGGCCTTGTTGATTTCAGACGAATTGTCCGATGCTTATGCGGAAATGGCGAGTTTGCGCGACGGCGGTGTAGAGGGCGAGGGCGGCGGCGATTCCAAAGCTATTGGTTTGGCCTCGGATAAGGGGGATGCCCTGTCGAAGGGGCTGGAAGATTTGGCGACGCGCATTGACGCTATTGCCCAGCGCCTCGAAGACGCTTAGATTAAGGGTAGGGCGATTTCTGCTTGGCGCGTCAGGTTCTCATCTCCCGGGGGCTACAAGCTTTATGCTCAAGGGAGCTGTCACTGCCGAGATCTTGGTCTCGATCACACGGCGCCCACCTGGTTCACCAGGTCCTTGAGGAATGAAATGATCAACGGCCATTGTGGGGTCGCCCGCTTACGATTTTGTTACGAAACCGACCGGCTTCCTGTCGAATTTCCCCCGATGAAGACCGGGGCCGTATGACCACCGCGCTAGTAAAATTTGTGTCTGGGGAATTTTTGCGCACGATGAAAGCGGAGATGCGCGTCGTTTCTCAACGAACACGGGATGCGGCGCATATGAGCTCCAAGGGTGGTGGGGCGGCGCTGGCGCAGACAATCCAAGATAATATTGGTGTGCCGGAAACAGCAATTCTATCCGGGTATTGGCCGATAGGATCAGAAATTGACGTGATGCCGGCATTGTTAGCGCACGCCAAACAGGGCGGGACCATCGCGTTGCCAATTGTTGTCGAGGCCGGCGCGCCGCTGGCGTTTCGCGAATGGCGGGTTGGCGATGAAATGGACAAAGGTCCTTTCGGGATTGCGGAGCCGAAATCCTCCGCCGCTGTCGTGTTCCCCGATATACTTCTGACGCCGATGCTGGCGTTTGACCGGTCTGGTTTTCGGCTGGGATATGGCGGTGGCTTTTACGACCGAACCTTGCAGGCGCTTCGCGCGAAAAAGAAAATCCTGACGATTGGCGTGGCGTATGGCGCGCAGGAAGTCCCGGAAACGCCGCACGGCCCGATGGATGAAAGACTGGACTTGATCGCGACGGATCGTGAAGCCTTCATGATTGACGCATCCATAGATCCTATTAACGAGGAGACGACGTGAGAGTATTATTTTGTGGCGACATTGTTGGCCGAGCCGGTCGAGACGTGATGGTCAACAATCTGCCGACCTTGCGGCGCGACATAAAAGCCGACTTCGTTGTCGCCAACGCTGAAAACGCGGCCCATGGGTTCGGCATGACCGAGAAAATCTGTCTGGAGTTGTTCGAGGCGGGCGTCGACGTCATCACGGGCGGCAACCATACCTGGGACAAAGCGGACATCATTCCCTTCATGGAGCAGGACAAACGAATGCTCCGGCCGATAAATTTTCCAGCGGGGACGCCGGGGCGCGGTTCAGGCTCGTATACCGATGGTCGGGGGCGACGCATTCTAGTGGTCAATATAATGGCGCGTTTGTTCATGGAGTTGCTCGACGATCCCTTTCGCGCGATTGAAGATGTGCTGCCGCTCGGCGCGCCCAAACACGCCAAATACGAGGCGGTGCTCATTGACCTTCATGGCGAGGCGACCAGCGAGAAGATGGCGTTTGCGCATATGGTGGATGGCCGTGCGACGCTTGTTGTCGGCACCCATACCCATATCCCCACTGCGGATGCGATGATCCTGGATGGCGGCACGGCGTATCAAAGCGACGCCGGTATGTGCGGCGATTACAACTCCGTCATCGGGATGACGAAGGGGCCGTCGATCAATAATTTTCTACGAAAATTTCCACGACAACGTATGAGCCCGGCGGAAGAAGAGGGAACCTTGTGCGGTGTGCTGGTGGAAAGTGATGACCGGACCGGACTGGCGCTTTCAGTTACGCCTGTCAGGGTTGGCGGCCGATTGATCCAGACCGGCGCAACGGCGTCTTAATACGCTCCGTTAATGGGCCGAACACGTCTGTTTTATTTCAGCAGTCAGAGAGTTTTGTAACCGCCAGGCCGAGGCTGCTGGAGATCGCTTGGCCGATTTCGCCGCCATCACCAACCATGTCGCCGATGATAACAGCGCGGATAGCGTCAATATGCGCGCGAATCAGTGCAAGCGCTGTTCCGTCGCCGGATTCCAGATTTTCCCTATAGGCGCAAAGGGACGCCGCAATATCGGTGATCAACTGGTATCCAAAGGTGCCGCCTTGACCTTTGATGTTGTGGGAAATCTGGTAAATTTCCGTCATCGATTTCGCTTGGATGTCCGGGTTAGATTCCATTTTACTAACGATTTCAGTCAGGCGGTCAACTTCCGTCTTGGCTTGGCTGGTGAACATCGTCGTATGCGCACTGACAACGTCTTCCGCCGCGCGCAACATCTCCGCCGAGATTTTACCGTCGCCAGTGACCCGTGACGCAATGTTGTTAGGCGGATGAATTATTTCAAATTTGACGCCCTTGACTTCATCGACCTCAAGCGCTGTTTCAGACTCCATCATGAGTCTTTCTTTTAATTAGAGGAGGTGAGTTTATATATTATAGAGCAAATATGGAGTAATTGACTTTACTAGTCAACATTTGGACTTTTACTAGTCGCTATTTGCGCGTCTATCGGCGCCCATGAACTCGCGCGACACGCGTCGACGGTCCGGTCCGAAGTAGGAGGGTGTGCGCACAAAGGGGCGCGGGTCTTCAATAATGCCAACGATCCGCGTGTATAAGGAGTTCACGGTTACGGGCTTGGCCAAAAATTCCGTCACGCCGCAATCTCGCGCCTCCATAATGCGTTGGCGCTGTGTATGGGCGGTCAACATGATAACGGGCACAAAAGGATTGGGGCTATCTGGCGCCGTACGCACCATTTTGGTGAATTCGATGCCGTCTAAAGGTTCCATGGACCAATCTGTAATGACGAAATCCGCCGGAAAATGTCGGAGTTCCGCTTAGGCGCAGCTGCCATCCGTCGCGGTCGCGACGTTTTGGATATGATACGCTAGCAGGATATCGCGAACCAGGGCGCGCATCGCCTGATCGTCTTCGACCAGTAAAACGTTTAGGAGTTCAAGATTATAAGCCATGACACTGGTCACTTACGCCGATATGACGCGATGGGCCGATGCAAAATTT
>JBLHZD010000230.1:0-6959 GCA_047631095.1 Alphaproteobacteria bacterium | reverse complement strand
TTAACCCAACGCCGCCCGCGGCGCCCAGCACCAGCAGGGTTTCGCCCGCCGCAAGCCGTCCTTGCCAGCGGATCGCCACATCGCTGGAAATGTAGGCGACCGGAAAGGCTGCGGCGTCATCAAAACTCATGCCATCGGGTATGGCGAAGACATCGTCGGCCTTGGTGACGACCTGTTCCGCGTAGCCGCCATGAGCCAGCATCGCCATGACCCGGTCGCCCGTTTTGACATTCTCGACGCCATCGCCAATTGCGGCAACAACGCCGGAAGCCTCTAATCCCGGCGCGAAGGGCAGGTCGGGTTTGGTCTGATATTGACCTGCGACCAAGAGGGAATCGGCGAAATTAACGCCGACGGCTTTGACGTCGATCAGGACATCGCCGGGCCCGGCGACGGGCGGCGCAACGTCTTCGAGGGTTAAATTCGTCACCGAACCCCAAGCTTTACACATCATGGCGCGCATGGCGGCGTTGCTCCTTCAAAGGATTGAAATTTATCAAGGTTGATCCTATCGCACAGGCTCAACACCGCTAACAGGAATTTGATGACTCCGGATCGGTGGTATCTCTTATCGTCACCCTCTTATGGCGAGGATACTGATCATTGACGATGACGATGCCC
The DNA here is from genome assembly GCA_047631095.1 of Alphaproteobacteria bacterium. GTDB lineage: Bacteria > Pseudomonadota > Alphaproteobacteria > UBA8366 > JABJJH01. Next base: position 6,338 of record JBLHZD010000230.1, on the reverse strand, counting down.
TCCGGGCGGCCCTTGGCGCTGCGTTGCGTGAGGAGGGTCATGTCATCGAGGAAGCCAGCGGCGGAAATGCCGGGCTGGCGCGCTGTCGCACGGTGCCGCCGGATATCGTCATCACCGATATTGTGATGGCGGAAGGCGAGGGTATCGAGACAATTCGGACGCTGTCCAAAACCGCGCCGCATCTTCCCATCATCGCGATATCAGGTCAGGGTGAATACTTACGGAGCGCGCTGAAGTTAGGCGCGGCCAGAGTGCTTATGAAGCCCTTCCGGCTGTCGCAATTGTTGGCGGTGCTGGCCGAAATAGCGGCGATAGAAGGGGCATCGTTTTAATTCGCAATTGCGCGGGCCAGCGTATTTTCATACGATTTTCACGCGGATTTGTATTCTGAACATAAATCGGGAGACCGGACATGGCTCTGGACGTGGTGCGAAACGAACCGTCGCAAAATGAATCATCGATTGAAATAGCGCCGCTGGCGGTGCATATCGGCGCGGAAATCGGCGGCGTTGATTTCACAAAACCCCTCCCTGCGGAACAAATTCGAGACATCGAGGCGGCGTTGGTTAAATGGAAAGTCGTGTTCTTTCGCGATCAGTTTCTGGACCACGACCAGCACCGCGACATGGCGCGCCAGTTTGGCGAATTAACGCCCGGCCACGCGGTCTACGGCAATGTCGAAGGCTACAAGGAAATTTACTCCATCGCCAAGCACCGGAAGGCGAAGCGGTTCAGCGGTGAATCGATTACGCGGCCCTGGTCTGGATGGCATACCGATATTACCGCGGCGATCAACCCGCCGGCGGCGTCGATTCTGCGCGGCGACATCGTCCCCCCGTTTGGCGGCGATACCCAATTCACCAATCTGGAGGCTGCCTATAACGGCTTGTCCGAAACGCTGCGCGGTTATCTGGATGGGCTGCGCGCGATCCACCGGTTTGCGCCGCCGCCGGGTGTAGAAGTCTTAAACGGATACGCCAACGCCCAGAACACCAACGCTTTGGTGAGCGAGCATCCGTTGATCCGGGTTCATCCTGTTTCGGGTAAACGAACCCTTTACGTCAGCCCGTCATTTCTGAAGTCCATTGTCGGATTGGCGCCGCGTGAAAGTCAGGTGCTCGTTGAATTTTTGTGGGAGCATGTTGTTCGCCCCGAATACACCGTTCGATTTAAATGGCGGCCCGGCAGTATTGCGTTTTGGGACAATCGCTCGACCGCTCATTTAGCGCCGGTTGATATATTTGATTCCGACTTTGATCGTCAGTTCTATCGCATCACGCTGGTGGGCGATGTGCCGGTCGGGATCGACGGTCGGGAATCCACCTCAATAGAAGGCGACGCCATTCTGGCCGCGTAAATTGCGCCTTTTTGCACGTTTATCGGGGGCGCAGTGGCTTATAAACCCCGCTGGCGTTTAGAAGAATACGGCCATCGACATGGACCTGTCCCCGTACAAAAACGAGGCTGTTGGCGCGGCGCACGAGCTCGCCAGACGCTTCGATAAGCTCGCCAGCGCGTCCTGCGGCGGTAAATTCGCTGGACAGGGAGACCGTCACAACCTGTGAATCCTGGTTTTCCTTAGCGGCGGCGACCATGGCGAGATCCATCATCGTCAACACCAGGCCGCCATGCAGGATTTCATGGCAATTGCAGTGCCGGGCTTCGGCCCGCAAGACGAAATGATCGACGCCATCCTCGCGACGCCGCCAGAAAAACGGCCCTGCGTGGTTTTCATAGGGGTCTATAGGGTCGTATAATTCGTATCCTGGTAAAGGCGGCGCCTGCGTATCGGTCATATTGGCCTCATCAGTTGGATTTTCGCGTCTCGTTATTGGCGGCCTGCTGGGCGCGGCGCAAGGAAAAAACGCAAGGGCAAAGCGTAGAGTCCGGCGTTGTCGGCGCATCGCCCGTTAAAGGTTGAGCCACGAGGATTTGGAGAAAGCGTCATGCGACAGTTGAGAATTCCAGCGACATTCATGCGCGGCGGCACCAGCAACGCCATCGTCTTCCGGCAAGATGATCTGCCGGACGACCGCGAGATCTGGTCGGAGATCTTCGCGGCCGCCATTGGCAGCCCCGACCCTTACGGGCGCCAGTTGAACGGCATGGGCGGCGGCATTTCATCGCTCAGCAAAGTGTGCGTCGTGGGCCCGCCAAGCCGGGACGACGCGGATATCGACTATACGTTCGCGCAGGTGGTGATCCGTGAAAATCGGGTCGAGTATCTGGGCAATTGCGGCAACATGTCTGCGGCCATGGGACCGTTCGCCGTTGATGAAGGCATCGCGAAGATCGACGGCGATTCCGGTATGATCCGCATTCACAACACCAATACGAATAAACTGATCCACGCACATTTTGACATGGATGGCGACCGCGCCGCCGTTGATGGCGATTACGAATTGCCGGGCGTGGCGGGGCAGGGCTCTGCGTTGCGGCTGGATTTCATTGAACCGGGTGGTTCGTTCACCGGCAAGATGCTGCCCACAGGATCGCCAATCGATATTTTGTCTACGCCAGGGCTGGGCGAATTCGAAGCCTCCATCGTCGACGCCTCGGCGCTGTGCGTCCTGGTGGAGGCGAAAACCGTTGGATTGACCGGGGTGGAATCGCCGAAAGAACTGGAAGCGAAACCGGACACCCTGACTCTGTTGCAGGAAATACGCGGCGCGGCGGCGGTCAAGCTGGGTTTGCACGCCTCTATCGAAGAAGCGATGGGCCGCATCAGCAATCGGCCCGCCATCGGGTTTGTGTCCCCTGCCCAGGCGGCGACGCTGCTGACCGGTGAGGCGCTGCCAGCGAGCGACGGCGATGTGGCCGCGCGGATGATCTCCATGGGCGATCCGCATCGCGCCTTGCCGGGCACGTGCTCCATGTGTCTGGCGGTGTCCTCTCAGATCGAAGGCACATTAGTAAACCGAAACCTGACCTCGCCCGCCAGCGGCGAAGTGCGATTGATGCACCCTTCGGGCGTGTTGCACGCGGCGGCGACAGTGCGACACGATGGCGACGAGTGGTTCGCCGAGCGCGCGAGCCTGTACAGAACGCAACGCCGGATGTTTGATGGCTATGTCTATGTACCCGCCGCGCGCGTACCAAAGTATCGCGCCTGGCTGGACGGCATGGCGAAGGCGGCGGAATAACCCGGTTGCTGGGGCTCGGCTTTTTATGGGTTTAAAAGATCCTGTTTTTGTAGCCAATCGCGTGCGGAATCGATCGTGTGTTTGATCAATTCCGGGCGCTGTTCGTCAATATGCGGGCCGTCCTGAACGATAATGGTCTTTGGCTTGGGCGTCAGCGCATCAAGCGCGGCGAGGGACTCTTTTGGAATGCGTTCGTCCGATGCGCCATGCACCAGTAGAAAGGGCCCCGACAATTTTGGAAGATGGTGAACCGGCGCAAGGGGGCGCAACATCAGGGCCGACACCAGCGCCAAGGGTTCGCGTAGCCACGAATCGTCCAGATTGACGCGCGCCAGCGCGTGTAAATCGAGCCCGCCATAGGCGATCACGGACGCGGCGACCTTGTGCCCGGCGCTGGCGGCGCGTCGTTGGGCGATTGGCAGCGCAATGCCGCCAAGGCTGACGCCTGCAAGGCTCACGCGATTAGGGTCGGCCCAGGGTTGGCGTTGGACCCAGGCGATGAGCCCGGCCACCTCATCGGGCATTCGGTAGGCGGTCTCATGGGCGATCAGGACGCGCTCCAGAACACTCGCATCGCGCCACCGCTCGCGGTCGTAAGGATAATCATAGGCGATGATCGCGTTGCGCCCGTGATTCGCGATAAGGTCGAGGCTGTTCCGTCCGGTGCGTAATCCGGACAGGATAATCAGGCTGGGTAAGCCGCCCTTGGTGGTCAGGTTATCGGCGCTTGGCGCGCTGACGGTGAACCGGATCTCCCCACCACCGGCGTTAGCGAGCCTTATGGTTTTGTAAATTCGCGGCGGTTGACCCGGTGCGGGGCTCACTGTCTCAATCGTCTCGCTGGCTTGCTGGTAGAGCGGCAGGGCCTTGCGCAGCAGTGTGTCGGGGTTCCATATCCGCAGCCATACGGCGATCCCGACGCCTGCAGACAGGACGAGGCAGAAAAAGAAGATGTCAGAGGCTTTGATAATGCGCATAAGGCTGGACTATACCGGTTGGTTTGCGAAAAAAGGAGCGCTGGAAATAAGGAGTCGTAAATGGCGGAAACGAACAAACCTCGGTTGGAGACGGATCAAGGGAACGGGGCGGATGACGACACGACGCCATTGTCTTTCGCCGTTATACTGGTTGAACCGCAAATGGGCGAGAATATTGGCATGGCCAGTCGCGCGATGCTGAACTGCGAGCTGACCGATTTACGATTGGTGCGCCCGCGCGACGGCTGGCCTAACCCCAAGGCGCGCGACGCGGCGGCCGGCGCGGATGTGGTGGTGAATGGCGTTCGCGTCTTCAGCACCACCGCCGAGGCCGTGGCTGATCTGTCCGTTGTTTACGCCGCCACCGCGCGCCCCCGCGATATGGTGAAGACGGTGATGACCCCGCGCCACGGCGTGGCGACGTTGCGCGCACAAGCTGCAACGGGCCTCACCTGCGGCGTGTTGTTCGGCGGGGAGCGCGCCGGTCTGCACAATGACGACGTGGCCTTGGCCGATGTCGTGCTGCAGGCGCGGCTCAATCCGGGGTTCAAGTCTTTAAATTTGGGCCATGCGGTTTTGATGGTGTGTTACGAATGGTTTCAGGCCGCCAGCGAGGCCCCGGCGGTGTTCCTGACGGAAATGGGCAGCCGTCAGACGACTAAGGGGGAGTTGGAAAACTTCTTTTTGCGCCTGGAGGCCGCGTTGGATGAAAGCGGTTTTATGCATGTAGAGGAGAAGCGCCCGATCATGGTGCGGAATATCCGCAATATCTTCCAGCGCGCGCATTTGACCTTGCAGGAATTGCGCACCTTACATGGCGTCATTACCGCTCTTGTGAGAGGTCGGCTGGAACGGGACAAAAGTGATTGAAACGAGGGTTTGACTTGAGCCTCTGAATTTATATACTGCCTCCGCTTCTGGGAATGCGGGCCGTGTTCGAGCCCCGCCATGCGATGTGCGTATGGACTACCGGTATAACAACAACACCGAAAAAACGGGTAAATCATTATGTCTAAAAGACAAAGTTCGAAGTACAAGATCGATCGGCGCCTTGGCGTCAACCTTTGGGGACGCCCCAAAAGCCCCATCAATAAACGCGATTACCGACCGGGTCAGCACGGCCAACGCCGCCGCAAACCCTCTGATTTCGGAACGCAGCTGAACGCCAAACAAAAGCTGAAAGGCTTTTACGGCAACATCGGCGAGAAGCGTTTCCGCCGCTATTACGACGACGCGGTGCGCCGTAAGGGCGACACCGGCGAAAACCTGATCGGGTTGCTGGAAAGCCGTCTGGACGCGGTCGTATACCGCGCCAAATTCGTGCCGACCGTGTTCGCCTCGCGCCAGTTCATCAATCACGGCCATATCAACGTGAATGGCAAGCGCATGAACATTCCGTCCTATCATGTCAAAGATGGCGATGTCGTGGAAATCCGCGCCAAAAGCCGCGAAATTCCGATGATCTTCGAAGCCAGTGAATCGGTTGAGCGCGAAGTGCCGGAATATATCACCGCCGACCACAACAAAATGACCGCCACCTTCCTGCGCGCCCCCGGCTTAGCCGATGTGCCGTATGCGACGAAAATGGAACCAAACCTGGTCATCGAGTTCTACTCGCGCTAATAACTGTTATCAATTGCGCTGCTTCATTGCGGTGGAATATTTTAAAAGGGCTGCTTGGCATTAATGCTGGGCAGCCTTTTTTATTGGAAAATATACAAAGAGACGGTTTGCAAACGTATCAACGGCGGTAAAGCTGACGCAAAGTTACCAACGACAGGCCATTGGCGGAAGGACGCTTGCACCATGAATGGTGGGGAAATTAGATGCACAAATTTAAAGAGCGCACGACAAACAAGAAAAATCCCCTCCTGAAACAGAAATGGGATGAATTCGACAAATAATCGGAATGGAATAAATGGCTGATGAACGAATCTAATGTTTGTTGATGTAACTGTATCGACGTCGCCTTTAACTGAGAAAATAGGAACCGTAAAATATTAGATCATATAATTGATGATTTGGTTTAAGTTAGCTATTGCAGGAGCCAGAAAAGGGAATGTGAGGGGTCGCCTATTTACGGCTTATTAAGAGGGTGTTCAGAATTCCGTGTCATTGGCGTAGTTTAAATATCCAACACGTCATCTAACCTGCCGTCAAAATAGATTGAGAGCTGGGACAGTGTCAAATTCCAGTTTTGCAGCGGCATGGTCCATTT
>JBLHZD010000229.1:0-6973 GCA_047631095.1 Alphaproteobacteria bacterium | reverse complement strand
GTTTGTGGAATACGCGCGTGGAGAAGACGGCTATCTACAAGCACAAAAGCTGCAGCGTCTGCTTTGGCTGGCGCAGGGGGAGTATGCGCGCGCCTATCATGGCCGCAAATTGATGCCGACCATTTTCGTGGCTCATGAGTTGGGACCTGTGGAACCGAATGTGTACAGAGCCTTCGAATTGGGGCGCCCGGAGATTCCCGACGTGCTGCTGCCGGTGGAGGTGGAGGATTTTCTGATTCGCATCTGGGGGCGATTCGGGCACCACGCCACCGAGCACCTCAATATGATTGTGCGCGGCCACTCGGTTTACCGTGAAGCGTTGGCGAAGGGATCGGGAGAGGAAATAGAGTTTCGAAAGATCGCCGAGTTTTTCAAAGGAGATGGGGATAAGAGAAGCGTCGGCTCGGTACAATCAGCCGATGGGCGGATCTGGAAAAAATGGTCCCCCCGATCGGCAAAATGAGCCAAGCGAATAAAAGTATTAACCGGATAGAGGCGCGCGACTATTTGGCGTGACGGGAGAATTTTTCTTTTAAGTCAGCGCAATAGTCGGTGTTGTTCGCGCGCGGTGTAAACCAGATATAGTCGAATGGAATGGACTTGGCGTTGAACGCTTGCGCATACTCGCCCGGCGTTTTGAGTGTGTCGTCAACTTCGGCAAACGCCAGCGACACGCTGGTTTTCCCCGGCAGCAGTTGGTTAAGCACGAGGGGAACCGCGAAATCCTTTCGCGCGTGACTGGAGCCCGCGATCAGAATCGTTGGGCTGTTTTCAGTCACCTGAGCGGCCTTGCGCAGATTGTCCGCCAGAACGGCGTCCCGAATTCTTTGAATACGCACCATGGGCGACAAATGCTGTTTGGGCACGAGTCTGCAATGTCCGGCGTCGATCGTGTTGAGCAACAAATCCTGTCGCCAACCGTCCAGGGGCTGATCAACACCCAGAGACTTTCGACGCGTATCCGAAATCATTTTATGTTGGCCTGATTTCCCCCGGCTTGATTTTCCCCGGGTCGGTTTGACAGGGTTGCCAGCGAAGATAGGCGATCCTGCGTTAAACGCGGCCTCTGCGATGGGTTGGTACTCTCCCCATGCGGGCCATCCGGATTTATCCCAATCCACGGCATCGCCAAGTCCTGCGGCGTTTGCGTCAGGTCGTTTTTGGTAGGCGTCGAGCGCGGATTGCCGCGTTTCCTCAATCATCTCAAAGACAATGGCGGGTTTCCGGCCCTTGTGCGCCAGCGCCCGAATGATCCAGGCTTGCATTCGATGATGGTCGGGATTGTCGTGGGTCTCGCCCAGCAGCGCAAAATCCGCGTTTGCAGCATCCTTGATCAGGCGGTCTGGCGTCACAAAAGCGTTTTGCGACGGGCTCCACAAACGACCAATCAGAGGATGATCTGCGGAAAGGGTTGTCGTCCAGGCGGGCGTCGGCGGCGCGGGCTGTGCGCAGGCGGACAGCATCAAGATGGCGCAAAACAGGCGGAATGTTCGCATGGTTCTTGATAGGCTACGGACGGGTCGTGTTGCAAGGGGCGCCGTGATCTCGTTGACCCGGCGCGCGATATTTTTTTGCCCTGCTGGGAGTTTGCCTTGTCGGGAAAATTTGATTAGAGATAGGGTCACTTGCGAGAAGTGGCGATTAAACGCCACCGTCGTTATGTGAGGACAGAGATTTAAGAGGGACGTTTCCTTGGGGCGGATGTTATCGTTGGGGCTGACGCTGTTTGTCGTTTGGCTGCTTCTTTCCGGAATTATGACGCCGTTTTATTTTTTTCTCGGCGCTCTATCCTGTGCAATTGCGGTATTTATCGCGGTGCGGATGGACCTAGTGGACCATGAATCACATCCGATTCACCTGAGCCTGAAGCTGCCGGGATATTGGTTGTGGCTGGGTAAAGAAATTTTCATCGCCAATATTGACGTCACCAAACGCATTCTCGCGCCAAGTCTGCCGATCTCGCCGACCGTGTTTCGCCTGAAAGCGAGCCAACGCGACGAGTTGGGGCAGGTGATTTACGCCAATTCCATCACGTTGACGCCGGGCACGGTCACTATGGATATCGATGACGGCGAATTCGTGGTGCACGCGTTGAGTAAAGACGCTGCGGATGATCTTGCCCAAGGCGCAATGGATCGCCGCGTGAGCGCGCTGGATCTGGCTGAACCGGGTGATGGCGCATGATGTTTGTTGCGGGCACCGCCGGGTTAGTGGTGGCGATATTGCTGGGCCTTGCGCGCGCCATGATGGGGCCCACCCTGTACGACCGGGTGCTTGCGGTGAATTCCATCGGCACGATGACGGTCTTGATGATCGCGGTGCTGGGTTTTCTGATGGGGCGCCCTGATTTCATGGATATCGCCCTGCTGTACGCGCTGATCAATTTTATCGGCACGGTCGCGGTTCTGAAATTCTTCCGATATGGTGATATGTCGCGTCCGGGCGGGCGTTACATTGAGCGGGAAGGCGGGGCGGATGATTGACCTCGTCGTCGATATCGTGAGCTGGGCCTTAATACTCAGTGGGACCTTCTTTGTCCTGACGGGCGCGATTGGCCTGGTGCGATTGCCCGACGTCTATACCCGCATGCACGGCGCAGGCGTCGTTGATACGCTGGGCGCCGGATTGTTTATCGCTGGCTTGATGGTGCAGGGCGGTCTGACCCTTGTGACTGTAAAGCTGGGCCTGATTATCGTGTTTTTGTTTTTCACCAGCCCCACCTCGTCCTACGCGCTGGCGAACGCCTTGCGCTCACAGGGCGTTAAAACGGATGCGGACGGGGAAAGCGACGATGTCAGCCTGGATGACGGACATGGGGGGAAATTGCCATAGACGCCGCGGTTAACATTGTCGTGCTGACCCTGATGGGGTTGTCCGCCCTTCTGATTCTCCGGCTGCATAATCTGTTCGCCGTGGTGATGGTGAGTGGTGTGTACAGTCTGCTGGCGGCGGTTTTCTTTGTCGTCGTGGATGCGGTTGATGTGGCGTTTACCGAAGCCGCCGTGGGCGCGGGTATATCCACGGTGCTGATGCTGGGGGCCCTGTCCTTGACAAAGGGGCGTGAAAATCTGCCAACCCGTCCGGCGATATTACCAATTCTGATCGCGTTGGCGACCGGCGCGGCGTTGATATACGGCACGCTCGATATGCCAAATTATGGCGACCCGAATGCGCCAATTCATAATCATGTGGCGCCAACCTATTTGGCTGATTCGCAACCCAAAACCAGTATTCCCAACGTTGTGACGGTGGTTCTGGCGAGCTATCGCGGTTATGACACCTTTGGCGAGGTGACGGTTATCTTCACCGCTGGAGTTGGGGTTATGGTGCTGTTGCAACGTCGTCGGCGTCGCGGCGGAAAACGCGGTGATGACAAGCGGCAAGACGACAAGCGGAAGGACGCCGCATGAGTCACCATCTGGTCGTAAGGGTTATCGCCAAGCTTTTGATTCCGTTTATTATTCTGTATGCGCTGTATGTGCAGTTTCATGGCGATTTCGGACCGGGCGGCGGGTTCCAGGCGGGTGTTATTTTCGCCTCGGCCTTTGTGTTATATGCGCTTGTGTATGGTCTGGAAGCCGCGCAAAAGGTTTTGCCGGAAACTGCGCTGCGGGTGGGGATTGCGTTGGGCCTCCTGATTTATGGCGGGACGGGCGTTCTCGCCATGATCCTGGGCGGTGAATTCCTGAACTATTCAACGTTGGCGCATGATTCCGCGCACGGTCAGCATTACGGTATTTTCGCCATTGAATTCGGCGTTGGCCTGACGGTCGCGGCGGTCATGGCGAGTATTTTCTTCAATTTCGCTGGTCGAGGTGAAAACCTTGACGAGAAAGAGGAGTAGCCATCGTGGAATGGCCTGGCCTCTATAATTACTGGATTGCGATTTTCCTGCTGGTGCTCGGCCTGTACATGGTTGTGGCGTCTCAGAATCTCGTCAAAAAAATTGTCGGACTGAATGTTTTTCAGTCCTCGGTCTTTGTTCTCTATATCACCATGGGCAAGGTCACCGGCGGCACCGCGCCCATCATCGCGGAAGGCTTCGACACCTATTCCAACCCCTTGCCGCATGTTCTCATCCTCACCGCAATTGTAGTTGGCGTCGCGACAACCGCCCTGGGACTGGCGCTGATCGTTCGCATCAATGAAGCCTACGGGTCGATTGAAGAAAACGAAATTCAGGCGATGGAAGAAGCACAGGAAGACGCATCGTGATTTTGTCCAACCTTCCCGCATTTCAGATTATCGTGCCGCTCCTCGCAGCGCCGTTATGCGTCATCATTCGCCGTGGCGCGCTGGTTTATTGGTTGGCGGTTATCGTCGCCTGGGTGACGTTTGCGGTTGCGGCGTTGTTGCTGCAGGAAGTGAACGCCAATGGCGTCATTGACTATCAGCTGGGCGGGTGGGCGCCGCCCTGGGGCATCGAGTACCGGATCGACCTCGTTAACGCCTATGTTTTGTTAATTGTGTCCGCCATCGGCGCACTGACGATCTCTTACGCAAAACCCAGCATCGATCAGGAAATTGGCGAGGAGCGGGGTTACCTGTTCTACACCGCGTATCTGTTGTGCCTGGCGGGGCTGCTCGGCGTCACCATCACCGGCGATGCGTTTAATATTTTCGTGTTTCTCGAAATTTCCTCGCTGTCGTCCTACACGCTGATCAGTCTGGGCCGCGACCGACGCGCGTTGACGGCGGCGTATCGCTATCTGGTCTTTGGCACAATTGGCGCGACATTCTTTCTGATCGGCGTCGGGCTTTTGTACCAGATGACCGGTACGCTCAATATCGCCGATCTTGGCGAACGCGTGGCGGCGGTTGGTCCCAACCGGACCATTACGGTCGCGTTCGGGTTCATGGCGGTTGGTCTGGCGGTGAAGGCCGCGCTATTTCCGGTCCACGCCTGGTTGCCCAATGCTTACGCCTATGCGCCTTCGGTTGCGACGATCTTTCTGGCGGCGACGGCGACGAAGGTCTCCATCTACATCCTCATCCGGACCTATTTCACGATCTTCAAGCCGGACTTTTCGTTCTTTGTTATGTCATTGGGCGAAATTCTGATGGTGTTGGCGGTGCTGGCCATGCTTGTCGGGTCCGCTATCGCCATTTTCCAGACGAATATCAAGCGCATGCTGGCCTATTCCAGCGTTGCGCAAATTGGCTACATGGTGCTGGGCGTTAGTATGGCCAGCGTTCTAGGCGTTGCGGGCGGCACGTTGCATTTGTTCAACCACGCGCTGATGAAGGGCGCGCTGTTCATGGTGATGGGCTGCGTCATGTATCGCATTGGCTCGGTAAAACTTGATAACATGCAGGGACTGGCGAGCCGAATGCCGTGGACTATGGCGGCGTTCGTCGCAGGCGGATTGAGCTTGATTGGCGTTCCCTTGACTGTGGGTTTCGTCTCGAAATGGTATTTGATTACAGCGGCGCTGGAGCAAGAATTGTGGTGGGTTGTCGTCCTGATCATCGCGTCGTCCCTGATGGCGATCATCTATGTCTGGCGAGTTGTGGAGACGGTGTATCTGTCGCCGTTGCCCGCTGGCGCGCCCAGCGAGCGTCACGAAGCGCCGCTCGCCATGTTGGCGCCTATGTGGGTGATGATCCTGGCCAATTTCTACTTCGGCGTGGATACGCGTCTTAGCGTGGGCGTCGCCACGGACGCCGCCAAATTCCTGTTGGGAGGCGGCTCATGAGCGCTCCTGACCTGATGCTGCTCGCCCTTGTAATCCCGGCCCTTGGCGCTGGTTTGATCGCGCTGTTTGGCAATTCGCCTAATTTGCGGGAAACCGCAACGCTGGCGACGGCGGTCGCCCTGTTTGCGGTAATTTTAAATCTCGTACCTGTCGTTGCGGCGGGAGGGCGCCCCGACCTGTTCCTGACGGAAGTGCTGCCCGGACTGGAATTGCGCTTCGTTCTGGAGCCGCTGGGCATGATGTTCGCGTGCGTCGCCTCGGGTCTATGGATTCTGAACTCGATTTACTCCATCGGCTATATGCGTGCGAAAAAGGAACACAAGCAGACGCGGTTTTATGTCTGCTTCGCATTGGCGATATTCGCCGCGATGGGCGTCGCCTTGTCCGGTAACATGTTCACGCTGTTTATCAGCTACGAAGTGCTGACCGTGACGACCTATCCTTTGGTCACTCATTCCGAAACGCCGGAAGCGCGACGGTCAGGCCGCACGTATCTGGGATTGCTGCTGGGTAGCTCTATTGGATTGCAGCTCGTCGCGATCATCGCGACCTGGTATCTCACCGGAACGCTCGATTTCCGCGATGGCGGGATCTTCGAGGGGAAGGTCGAGGGGCCGGTGATTGGGCTGCTGTTGTTCCTGTACATGTACGGTATTGGCAAGGCGGCCTTGATGCCGCTCCATCGCTGGTTGCCCGCCGCCATGGTCGCCCCCACGCCGGTCAGCGCGTTACTGCACGCGGTCGCGGTCGTGAAAGCCGGTGTTTTCACCGTGCTGAAGGTTATCGTTTACTTGTTCGGCACTGATTTCCTGAGCAAATCAGGCTATGGCGACTGGTTAGCCTATATCGCGGGCGCGTCGATCCTGTTGGCGTCGCTGATTGCGATGACAAAGGATAACCTCAAGGCGCGGTTGGCGTATTCAACGATCAGCCAATTGTCCTACATTACCTTGGCGGCTGCGTTGTTTACGCCGCTAGGCGCGGTTGGCGGCGCGATGCATATCGCCATGCATGCGATGGGCAAGATCACCTTGTTTTTCTGCGCCGGCGCAATTTATGTCGCCAGCGGCAAAACGAAAATCAGCGATATGAAGGGCATCGGACGAGTCATGCCCGTGACGCTGATTGCGTTTTTCATTGGCAGCCTCAGTGTTATCGGCTTGCCGCCAATGGGCGGGTCGTGGAGTAAATACCTTATTGCGTTGGGCGCACTCGAATCTGAACAGATAATTTTCGTCGCGGTGTTGATGATCTCATCGCTGCTGAACATCGCGTAT
>JBLHZD010000228.1:0-6984 GCA_047631095.1 Alphaproteobacteria bacterium | reverse complement strand
TTGGCCAATCGCAAGGGCCGCGCATGGGATCGTTCATTGCGCTCTATGGGATCAAGGAATCTGTCGCTTTGATGCAACAAGCGTTGAAAGGCGACGGTTTAAGTAATTCCTGAACCGAGCGCCCTCGAACGACTAGCCATATTTATGCGCGTAGTCCCAGTATAGTCCGCGGGCGCGTTTGAAAATGGGTCCAGTCTGCAGTTCCTGATCTTCGTATCGAATCGCGGGCAGAATTTTACCCTGATTGCCAGTGCAGAACAGTTCGTCGGCGGTCCCGATTTCATCAACGCCAATAGTGCGTTCGCAGACCGTGACGCCATTTTCACGCAACAATGCGATAATGCGCAGGCGCGTGATACCGGCCAGAAACGTGCCGTTTGGAACCGGCGTATGTACGATTCCGTCTTTCGCAATGAACAAATTCGACGTCGTGAATTCAGCGATATTGCCAATGGGATCGCGCATGACCGCGTCTTGAAAGCCGCGTTTCGTCGCCTCCCGCACGGCGCGGGAGGAGTTCGGGTACAGGCAGGCTGCCTTGGCGTCGGTTGGCGCCATATCCGGCGCTGGACGTCGCCTGGTGGACAGGCAGGCGCTGAATCCGGCTGGGTCGGGCATCGGCGATAGGTATATTAACAAGGAAAATTTGGTCGTCGTCGGATCAGGGTCAACCCATCCGCTTTCCGCCCAGAACAGGGGACGTATATAAAGTTCCGACAGGTTTGGAAATTTGGCGATGCCTTCTCGCGCGCGTTCGAGAATTTCGCCACCGGTCAATTTGGGGCTTAATCCCAGCGCTTTCGCTGAAATTACGGCTCGATCACAGTGCAAATCCAGATCCGGCGACACGCCTTCGAAAGTGCGGGCGCCGTCGAAAACGACGGAGGCTAGCCATGCGGCATGGTCGCGCGCGCCAAAAATCGGCGGATTTCCTTCAATCCATTTTCCGTCGAGATAGGTGATGGCGTCCATAAGGTCGGTTCTTCCTGGGTTGCTATCGATTTGGTTCGGAATGATTATAGCGCGAGGCGCGCCCTCCAACAAACCGTATGCGCGAGCGCTTTTGCGCGAAGGGTGGCGAGGTCGTTTGTCAGTATTTTCAATCGGTGGTCAGCGCGTGGTGTTTTGGCGCGCTGGCGGAGTCGGCTGATGGCGAAGACCGCTTTAGCGGCCTCTTTGCTATAAAAATGTCGTTCGGACGCAGCGCGCCGTTTGACATAGGAATCGCCGCCAAATTGCGCGTGTCGAATGGCGCGGTGCGGGGGCGGCCCATCATAGGATTGTTCGAGCGCCGTGACCGGAGTCAAATCGGAATACATGGCGGGTTCTCCCGTAATTTCGAAAGACGAATGAAGATATTATATTGTATGGAAAGGGGTCCCATCTTCTGCGGCGTACGGACCGCATCAGAGGGAACGTCATTCTACGCGGTAAGGTGGATTACTGACTGGCCCAGATGATTCTGGCGATCCAGTCGACATCATCGGCGTTTAGCGTGATGTCGGCGTGATCTTCGTTGACGGATAACAACTCGATCTTGTGCGCGGTGCGCCGCACGAGCTGTTTGGCCATGATTTCGCCTGACTTTGTGCGAACGACGACACGATCGCTCCGCCGAATGCTGGCTTGCGGCGATACGATGATGATGTCGCCGTCCCGATAGACCGGCTCCATACTTTGACCGCTGATTTCCAGCGCGTATGCGTGATTGTCCCCGACATTGGGGAAATCCACTTCATCCCAACCGGTTCCGGTGGGATAGCCAGCGTCGTCGAAAAAACCTTCACGGCCTGTCTGTGCGTAACCGATAATTGGAATGCGGTGGATAACGCCGCCCTCGGCGCTGTCGCTCAACAAAGCGACGAATTGGCCCATGGTGCTGTTGGTCGCGGCCAAAATTTTGGCGACGCTTTCCGTTGACGGCCAACGGGGTTTGCCGTCTCGCGCAACGCGTTTGCTCTTATTGAAGGTCGTTGGATCCAAACCGGACCGACGCGCCAACCCGGACGCTGACAGTCCATTTTCGGACGCCAACCCGTCAATCGCGCGCCATATGTCTTGATGTCTCAGCATGGGAAGACCTTCTTACACGGTTATTATAGAAATTGCATTAGGAACATTACCCTAATATTAGTTGACATAGGATTAAAAAGCAATATATCAAGAAGCGTCGCTTCGGTGACCATTCCAGGAAACAGACTTTTCGACTCCGAAGGAGATTTCATGCGATCAAAAAAGTGGGTTATCGTCCCGTGTCCGATGCAATTAGGCAACCTTTCGATTCCGTTGAAGAGGCTTGGGCGTGGGCTGTCGCTGGCGCGACCGCGCGACTGGCGGGGGCTCGCGTGACGGCGGGGCTGGCCCGCATTGAAAGGCCCTGCGAACCTTTCGACATTATTCGAATCGCCTGGCGCCTGTATCGGCAGCGTCGGCTAAACCGTAATCAGGTAAAGGCCTTATTGAATGAAAATGAAGAATCGACCCTGCCAAAACGCGGAAGGGACCATATCGGTGAATTGGATCAGGCCCTGGATATCCTTGTAACACCGTTGCGAACAAGGGGGATTATAGCGTGAGCGAAACCGAACTTCGCCAGGAAACGTGCGGTTCAAAAAATCTATCAAAGCGCGCGTTCGTAGCCTTTGGCGGGCAAACGGAATTGCCTTGGCTTCGTATGTTGAAGCCCGGATTTCGGCATTGTTTTCTCGTTGTCGAAGCGCCGGAATGTTGGGTTGTTTATGAGCCGTTGTCTCACCGAACGGAAATTTCTGTCATACCGGCCGGACAGGGGTTCGACCCCACCGCCTGGCTGCGTCATTTCAATTACACTGTCGTGCCCGCTGTGATCGAAACGCCACCGCGTACGGCTGCGCCCTGGGGACCCTTTACGTGTGTCGAAGCGGTTAAGCGAGTTTTGGGCGTTCGGGATAGTTTTGTACTTACCCCATGGCGATTTTATGAATTTTTAAGAGAACAAAACAAGAATATAGTTGACATGGAGATGAAAATAGGTTTATAGTCCTTTTATCAACGCGGCAAATGCGTCTTGAGTTCGCCTGTCCCTTTCGGGGCGGGCGATTTTTTTTGGCGAAATCGCAGAATATGAAGAGAAAATGAAGAAAGGAAGACCTCATGGGAGGATTAATAGGCGCATCGTCACCACCGCCTCCGCCACCGCCGCCCGCACCGGTGGTTGTTGCGGATGATTCCGAAAAGAAACGCAAAGATCAGTTGGGGCGCCGTCGTCGCGGTCGCGCCGGAACGGTGGCGACCTCGCCGCGCGGCGTACTTCGCGCTCGCGATGCGAACGTGAAGCGCAAAACCTTATTGGGAGAATAGCGAAATGACCGGGTTAACCGCAGAAAGCGTTCTCAAAGGGTTTCGTCAGGCGAAGGCGCGACGCAAAAACTGGGAAACGCTTTGGGGACAATGTTACGATTTCGCGTTGCCGCAGCATGACGGCGCCTTGTCAGGTCGGTCCTCGGGGCAAGGGCGGGTTGATCGATTGTTCGACGCGACAGCGTCCGACGCGGTTGACCAGCTTGCCGCAAGCCTCATGGCGGAACTGACGCCGCCGTGGTTACGCTGGTTCGAACTCGCGCCAGGCGTTGATATGGATGATGACGAACGCGCCGCGATGGGGCCAACTCTGGATCGAACCAGCGCGGTATTACAGGCGCAATTTGACCGTTCCAATCTGGGGCTGGAAATCCACCAGGCCTATCTGGATCTGGTGACCGTCGGGTCGGCGACCTTGCTGTTTGAAGAGGCGCCGCTTGGCGAGCCGAGCGCATTTCGGTTCACCGCTGTTCCGGTTGGTCAGATCGCGCTGGAAGAAGGTGAGTCCGGCCGATTGGATACGACCTACCGGTCGACTGAATTAACCATAGCGCAACTCGGTGCACGGTTTCCGGACGCGAAATTGCCGGACCAGAAAGGGCGAGAGGGCGACGAAGCCCTGCATACAGTCGTTGAGGCTGTCATCCCTGACGGAAACGGGATGCGCCAATATGCGGCGGTCCTGTCCGAGGGGAGTGACGATGGGTGGCTTCTTGCGACAGGTGAATTCGACCGTTCGCCCTTCATAAACTTCCGTTGGACGAAAGCGCCGGGCGAAGTTTACGGGCGCTCACCGGTTATGAAGGCGCTACCGGACATAAAGACCGCGAACAAGGTCGTTGAGCTTGTGCTCAAGAACGCAACGATCGCCGTGTCGGGTATTTGGCAGGCGGATGACGACGGGGTTTTGAATCTGGCGACAGTCAAATTGACGCCGGGCACGATCATCCCCAAGGCCGTCGGATCGAAAGGTTTAACAGCATTGGAGGCGCCCGGGCGTTTCGATGTGTTCCAACTTGTATTGCAGGATCTTCGTGGTCGAATCCGTCACGCCTTGCTGGCGGACAGGTTGGGCCAAATTGACAGTCCGAAAATGACCGCGACGGAGGTTTTGAAGCGGTCGGCGGAGGTTTCCAAATTACTGGGCGCGACATACGGGCGGTTGCAGTCGGAGCTTCTGAATCCGCTTGTGGAGCGTGGGATCGCGATCCTGCGGCGTCGAGGCGAGGTCGAAGATCTGATCCTCGATGGCCGTCGCGTTGAATTACGCTATCGGTCACCGCTGGCGAAGAACCAACGAAGACAAGACGCGCAAGACGCGCTTCTGTGGTTCGACACTGTCAGCAAGATTGGGCCAGAGGCGTTGTCGATCATTGACGCGCCAAAACAGCGCGATGGTTGGCGCAGGCTTTCAATGTACCCGATGATTTGTTGAAGGCGCCGCCAGCGGAATCGGTCTCCGGCGCCGGAGACGTGAAATGAACGGGATGGCGCGGGATGAGGAGGGCGTTGGCTGGTCATGGTTCGAGGACGCGGCGCCATCGACGCGCCCGCATACAGAAGATGTGACCGCGGCGTTTGCGCGATGTCTCGACAGTGAGGACGGGGTGCTGGTTATGGCGCATTTGCGCCACGTGACCGTGGAGCGTGTCCTGGGCCCCGAAGTGCCGGCGACCGCGCTGCGATATTTGGAAGGCCAACGCCAACTGGTTGGTTACATGGCGGAGTTACTCAAACGAGGTCGAGGGGACAAGTGATGGAATTAACGCAGCCAGAAGAAGAAGTTTTGATCCAGGAACAGGAGGATACAGAGACAGAGACCCAAAGGCCTGAAAATGTACCCAAGAAATTCTGGAATTCTGAATCGTCTGAAATTCGGGTGGATTCCTTGCTTCACTCCTATCAGGCGTTGGAGAAAAACTGTCTGAAAGATCCGTGGCGCCTGAAGAAATAGACGACGCTCCAGGACTGGTGGAATCTTCGGAACCCGAAGAAACGGGTGAGAATAATCAATCCCAAGAGGCGATGATAGATTACGCCATAACGCTGGATCATGATCTGTTCGACGTGGACCCAAAATTAAACGAGCGATTACGCGCCGCCGGGTTTACAGGCGAACAGGCGCAAATGGTCTACGACCTCGCAACCGAGGAGCTTATGCCGGTCGCCGAAGAGATTGCGGGCGCCTTGCAGTCGGAAGTCGATGATCGGCGCCTTGAGGCGCATTTCGGAGGGGCGGGAAAATGGCGCGAAACCCAACGACAACTGAAATCCTGGGGCGGCGCCAATTTACCGACGGAGGCTTTTGAAAGTCTCGCCTCAAGTTACGAGGGCGTGAAGACGCTACACCGGTTGATGCAAGGTTCGGAACCGCAAATTGTCCAGTCAGGTGGGGTGGGACGTTCGACCAACGCGACGGATTTACGACGCATGATCCGTGACCCTCGTTATTGGCGTGACCGGGACCCCGACTTTGTTCGCGAGGTAACGGCCGGGTTCGAGAAAGTTTATCTCGGAGAAATCTGAGCCAAAATTTATAAATTCGAAAAAGGACCAAGGATATGGACAACAAAACGATCACGGGCGCTATCGCCGTCGCACTCTCCGAATACCTGTCGCAGGACGAGCGTGCGGAATTAGACACAATTATAACGCCCAGAGTCGCGGCGTTGTTTGTAAAAGCGTTCGGCGCTGAAATGAGCGCGCTCTTGTCGCCCTTTACCGAAGATGACGAGGATGGGGACGCTCGCGACGACCGGCCGGGCGGAAAGGACGATGAAGCGACGCTTCGCGCCTTGATGCGCGACCCGCGTTATTGGCGGGAAAAGGACGCTGCTGTGGTTTCGCGCGTTGAAAAGGGCTTCAAGGCTTTGTTTCCCCAAGCCGGATAACACGAGATTACGCAATACCTGGAACGTGACCAGCGCGGGCCGACCCTGACTTTGTTTTTACAAAAGACAGGGCGCTGCGCCGGGCGTTTCAGGGGCTGGCGGGCTGGCTGGGTCATGCGCCCAGCCAGCCCAAATTGAGTCCAGCCTTACGAAGTTCGTCACACCACAATTGAATTTCCGGATAACCGCACCGTGCGGCCCGTATTCCAAGCGCCGCCGCGCCTGGCCTTCCTGCGCCCAGATTTCAGGGCGTTTGAGGACAACCTTGCGGGCGGTTTGTCGAAAAATCTGGATTTTAAAAAAACGAAAGGAAGACATATGTCCACAACGGTTGAACAAGCCTTTGTGCGGAATTTTGAAGCGGAGGTGCATGAGGCGTACCAGCGGATCGGCTCCAAACTGCGTAATACAGTGCGCGGGAAAAACAATATTGTTGGGTCATCCACGACGTTTCAAAAAGTTGGAAAAGGCGCCGCATCCACCAAGGCGCGTCATGGTAAAGTGCCGGTTATGAACATCGATCACACGCCTATTGAATGCGTGTTGTCGGATTTCTATGCGGGTGACTGGGTCGATAAACTCGACGAAATCAAGACCAACATCGACGAGCGAAAGGTGATCGCCAACCCCGGCGCTTACGCATTGGGTCGAAAAACCGATGAATTGGTCATCACCGAACTCGATCAACTGGGCGTGTCGCAAGAAGCCAAGGATGTGGGTACAGGCCTGACGGATACCGACGGTCTGACCAAGG
>JBLHZD010000227.1:0-6985 GCA_047631095.1 Alphaproteobacteria bacterium | reverse complement strand
GTCCACATGGCGCACCTCACGAAACGATTCGGTTCCGCAAAGGGAATCAAAATCAATTCCGAAATTCAAGAAAGCGCACCGGACAACCAATTCATCCGACCCATTAAGTCTTCGGACGGACACTTAGGGTTCGCCACCAAACGACAATCGCTAGAAACGATCTTCCTTTAACGGGCGGAGTTCTAAATGAAATTTAAAATATGCACAAGAAATAAACATAAATAAGAGCGATTACAAAATAGGCATTAATGATCAAAAAATAGGCGCTTGATAGAAACTCATCTGTCGGTAAAAGACGAAATGTCGTGTTGCTTCGGGCGATATTAAGGGAGGATCGGAAAGGACCTCCGCGGGAAGTTTAATACGGAAAATTTAATAGAGAGAAAATCAGGCGCTGGACTCTGTTTCAGGAGGCCCGGCGCCTGATTGCGTCAACCGCGTCTTATTTTATTTCAACCCGGAGAACGCCGCTATTGACTGAACTTGCCTTAACGGGCTGAAACGCCGCCTTTGCCGCCGCCGTTGCCTTCACCGCCTTCGCCTTCGCCACGGCTGCCTTCGCCGCCGCCGTCGCCGCCCTCGTCGCCACTGCCGTCGTCGTCGCCCTCGTCGCCACTGCCGTCGTCGCCCTCGTCGCCACTGCCGTCGTCGCCGTAGTCACTACTGAGCTGCCGTCCGCCTTCGCCGCCGCGTTCGCTGCCGCCGTCACCGCCTTCGCCACCGCGTTCGCTGCCACGGCTGTCTTCGCTGCCGCTGCTTTCGCCGCGACGGCCGCCTTCGCCGCCTCTGTCTCCGCCTCTGCTGTAGCCTTCGCTTCCGCTGCCTTCGCCTCTGCGGCCGCCAAGGAAGCGATTTTCTGATTCACTTGTTTTTCATAACTTTTAAGTGTGTCGTTTCTCAAGGTTCGAAAAAGGTCTCCAATTTTATATTCCTTTCCCGAAAGCGCGGCCTTTACGCCAGCACCGAGCAGTTTGTTGTCAATTTCTGTCTGGTGCGCAGTTGTCTGGACGCCATTTGTGGTTACCCAGAAAAGGCCAAGGAATTGATCGGGCGTTAGCGCCCACGTGCCAATCTCCTTGGCGATATTGCGCTTTACAATTCGGTCTTGCGTGCGTGAAAGCTCCCCGGTGTAATCCATCTGCGGGTTGGCAGTTTTCAAGGCCGCTCTCACAAGTCGCCGAATTTCACTGGACGTGCAGAGCTTCGAATAGCTTTGAAGGTTGGCGAACGCTATATCGAAGCTTGTGGGAGGCGCGTCGGCAATGGCTTTTTCCATGACTTTCATCGAGGTCTTGGTTAATTCGATGATTGCATCCGCGTCGGGAGCCAGGAGATAGTAATCTCGGAAGACGTCGGCGCCGCTGGTTGCAAGCGATGTCGCGAGCGCGACGCCCGTAAATGCATCGGCGCCGACCCTCGACATGGCGAGGATGCCGGTCGTAAGAACAGCTGTGATATTTATTATTTTCTTACTGGCATTAACGTTGTTCGCCTTTTTTTCCATTGATTCCAGGAATTCGTGACAGACTGTACGCGTCAGATTAATGCCACGAGTTACATATATTTGCGCTTTGGGGCCGTCAGTGGGATTATCATATGAAGCGACATATTCTGTGAAATAGTTGTCCGGATCTGTGGGAATACTGTCCTTTTTTAAATGAGCTTCAGTCGCGTAATTGTTGCCGGGCTCTGTAAGCGCGCAGGCTGATATGCTGGCGCTCGTCGCGAGTATGGCAATAAACTTCGATCCGGTTTTCCAAAAAGTACGGTGCATATTTACCTCCCTATTTTATAATTCCTTGAATTGCATGCGATTTTAATAATCACAAATATGGCGAGATGATTAGATTAATATCAGTATTTAAAATTGTCGAATCTAATTCAATATCTAAAAAATATATAACCGTTTGCATTTAAATTGCATCAACGCGAGCGACCTAAGGTTAGGGTATTTGAAATTTTGATCAGAATGCGTTGTCATGTAATTTTCCGTCTGGCCCTTCCTCGTTTCCTGCCTTAGCGTCGAGCTGCGGTGCGCAATGATAGACGCAGGGGAAGCGCAGTGACGGGCGAAACATCCAAAAATTCGCATGAATCGAATGGGCTGAAGGGTATTGTGGCGATTGTCCTCAGTATCTTCTTCATGGGGGTTAATAACGCCATTCTGAAATGGCTGTCGGGCGGCATGCCCGCCACGCAGATTTTGTTTCTGCGTTCGGCGGTGATTGTCATCGTTCTGCTGGTCGTCGCCGGCATTCTCCAACACCGTCGTGGTACGGGCTTCGCGTTGTTGCGGGTTCATAGCTGGCGCGGCCATGGGGTCTGGGGCTCCGTCCAGTTTTTCAACGCCATCGTTTTTATTCTGGGCGTCGGCTATTTGCCCCTGGCGGACACTATGGCCATCACGTTCGCCGGGCCGTTGTTTCTGACCGCGCTGGCCGCGTTGATGCTGGGGGAGCGCGTGGGGCCGCATCGCTGGGCGGCGGTGTTTGTCGGGTTTCTGGGAATTCTGCTGATTGCGCGGCCGTCCGGCTCTGCGTTTCAATGGGTGGCGCTGTTTCCGCTGGCCGCCGCGTTGAGCGGCGCGCTGCGGGACATTGCGTCGCGCAAGATGACCGCGCTGGAAAGCTCGACATCGATTCTGCTGACCTCCAGCCTGATCGCCATGGTCGGGTCCTTACCCGCCGCGCCGTTTGGTTGGATCGTTCCCTCAATCGGGGATCTGGCATTGGGAATCGTCACCGGGCTCTGCGTTTGCGTCGGGCAATATCTGATGATCGACGCCTTCCGATACGCGGAGGCGACGGTGCTGGCGCCCATGCGCTACACGGCGATTATCTGGTCGGTCATTCTGGGGTATATGGTGTGGGGTGATTTGCCGGATTCCTGGACGGTCGCAGGCACCGCAATCGTGATCGCCAGCGGTCTGTATATTTTGCGTCGGGAATTTCGCGCCTCCAGATAGGCGGCGCATGTCAGGTGTTTTCATGTCCGGACCAAGTCGCTACCATTATGGTACAAAGGCTAAATATTCAAACGGATAATTTTGGGGGAGAAGCAGGTTGGCGAACGCTTTGCGGGACGTCGCTATAGTCGGCGTCGCTGAATCTGATCTGGGCAAGGTGCCCAACAAGAGCAAATTTCAACTCTCGGCGGAAGCCAGTCGGGCGGCGCTCGATGAGGCCGGACTGACCAACAAGGATGTGGACGGGTTGTTCACCACCATCATCACCGAGGGCGGTCAATTCTCCTCTATGATGATGGCGGAATATATGGGCATAACGCCGCGTTATACGGATTCCACCTCGATCGGCGGATCATCCTTCGTGGCTTATGTGGAGCACGCCGCGATGGCGATCGCCACCGGGCTGTGCGATGTGGCGCTGATCTGCCACGGCAGCACCAATATTTCCGACCGCGGCGGCAAGGGCGGGCCCGTCTCGCAAACGTCCAGTGTGTTTGGGCCGACCCAGTTTGAGGAGCCCTATGGCGCCTCGACCGTTGGCAGCTATGCGCTGGCGGCGCAGCGGCATATGCATCAATACGGCACGACCAGCGAGCAGCTGGCGGAGATCGCCGTGGCGACGCGAAAATGGGCGCACATGAACCCAAAGGCGCGCATGCGCGACCTGATCACCATTGACGACGTGATGAATTCCCGCGTGATCGCCTCGCCGCTGCATTTGCTTGATTGCTGCATCGTCACCGATGCGGGTGGTGCTGTGGTGTTGACCTCCATGGAGCGCGCGCGCGATTTGAAATCAAAACCGGTCCGCGTGCTGGGCACGGGTGAGGCGCATACCCATCGGATGATCAGCCAGATGCCCGATTTGACGCAAACGGCGGCGGCGATTTCCGGCAAGCTGGCGTTTGAGCGCGCGGGGCTGACCCATTCGGATATTGACGTAGCGGAAATATACGATTCCTTCACCATCACCGTGTTGCTGACGCTGGAAAGCCTCGGTTTTTGCGCCAAGGGCGAAGGCGGCGCGTTCGTGTCGAACCAACGCACGGCGCCGGGCGGCGATTTCCCCATGAACACCCAGGGCGGGGCGCTGTCCTATACCCATCCGGGGATGTTCGGCATCTTCACGGTGATCGAAGGCGTGCGCCAGGTGCGCGGCGAATGCGGCCCCCGGCAAGTGCCGGACGCCAAAATCGCGCTTTGTAACGGGACGGGCGGCGTGTTGTCGTCCACGGGTACTATTATTTTGGGGAGGGATTGATCATGGCGACCCCACCGCTTCCACGACCGTATCAAGATACGGCGGCCTATTGGGCGGCCGCGAAGGACCACAAATTCATCATCCAGCATTGCACCGAGTGCGACGAGTATCAGTTCTATCCGCGCGGTGTGTGCAGCCATTGCCTGTCGAGCGCGCTGGAATGGCGCGACGCCTCGGGCAAGGCGGAAGTCTACTCTTTTTCCGTCAACTACCGCGCGCCCCATCCCGGATTCGCCGACAACCTTCCCTTTGTGCTGGCGATTGTCGACTTGGAGGAAGGCCCCCGGATGATGACGAATATCGTCGGCTGCGATCCGGAATCGGTCACGATCGGCATGCCGGTCACCGTCGTTTTTGAAGATGTGACCGACGAGGTGACTCTGCCGAAATTTAAACCAGCCTAACCTCTCTAATCGTTACCTTGGCCAATATAGCCCCGATAGGAGTCTGTTATGACCTTTCCCGAAGCAAACGCATTTTTGAAGGGCGCCGGACCGGCATCGCAAACCCTGTTGGATTGTTGCGCCGATCTGGATGGTCCGCCGCCGGGCTTTGAGCGTGTCTGGGCGGCGTTTGAGCCTATGGAGGTCATGCAAAAGCGCGGGCAGATCGCGCGACCGCAAACGGGCGAGGTCTGGCAACTTTTATGCGACGAGGGCGTGGCGCTGGGGGGGGCGGATTGGGCGCCGCCGCCGCTCGCCTATTTCGCCGCCGGACTGGCCTGTTCGGTCACCGGCGCGGTGATCGCCAAAGCCGCCGCGCACGGCGTTGCGCCGGAGGCGATCTCGGTTTCGCTCTCCAATCATTACACCCTGAGCGGCTCCATCCTGCGCGGCACCATGGAAGGCATGGGGCAGAACCCGGACGTGTCCGTCACCATCGACGGAACGAATTTGTCGCCAAAAGAAAAATCAGGGCTGGTGCTGGAGGCGGTGTCCAGCGTGTTGGCCGGGTATCTGATGAAAAGCGTCTTCACCAGCGCGTTCAGCCTGACCGCCAATGGCGCGGCCGTATCACTCGACCTGCCGCATTGGGACCGTAACCTCGCCGCCGATACGTTGCCGACCGCCGCGCTGGCGTCAAGCGACGGCGACGCGGCGTATGTGTCTAAGATCGCCATGCGGCCGGACGATCCGGATTTTAACAATGTGGGTGGGTCGGGTCTCGATACGGTGCAAAACCGTACGATAACCGTCACCGCCAACGCCAAGGCCGACCCCGAGGGCGTTTATGCGCTCGACGCCGGCATCGCGCGGCCAAACGCCAGCGTCTATTCGTTTCTGGGCGCCTCGGACGCGGGCGCGGGAGACGTCGCTGCGGCGCCGTCCAGCGCGTGCCTGATCGCAGCGGGCATCGGCTTTTGCTACATGACCCAACTGGGTCGCTATGCGGAGGCCAAAAAACGCCCGGTCCATGATTACCGAATGATCCAGTCTATCGACATCCCCTTGCCGGGCGCCGATGGCAGCCAAACGCCGGTCATCGGCACCAAACTGTTCCTCAACCTCGATGAGCCGGACGAAGACTTCGCCCGTGATCTGGCGCATTCCGCAAAACGCACCTGCTTCCTGCACTCGACCCTGCAAAGTAGTTTGCGTAATAGGATTTCGGTCGCGTAACCCGCTTAGCCAAGTCATTATAAAATATTACCTATACGAGTAAATCGACGGAAATATATCCTTAATGTAGTGTTTTTTTGGATTGAGAATTTGGTCAAGTTTCTTTGAGGGGCGAATGATGAATAGCTCAGCACCGTGCACGACGCGTATTTTTCGATAAAGCCTTTTTGTATGTTTGGTTTTTCTTATTTCCGGTTGCGCCGATACCGTGAAGACGTCGAACCACCCCAACAAAATTACCGGCATAAAGATGATCCCTGAAACTGCTGTAGGCGTCAGCTACTTTTTACCCCAACGGCGAATGCGATTGATCGCCAGCGGTAAACGCCCGCTAAAGGTCGGACAGGGTAAAATCTACGAGGCGATCGTCACTGTTTCGATGGCCAAAAGTGCCCATGGCGTCGCAAAAGGCGAAACGATAAAACGGTCGGCGACGTTAAAGGCGCCCAAGATAGGGAAGAACGCCGCTGCCATAAAGAGTGCGGATACAGCCCTTGCGAAAGCCACTGGAGAGTTGATAAAAGCGAAAGCTGGTTGGGATAAAGCGCAAACGGAACTTGATAATCTGATTACGCGTTATATGACGCCGCCAGATGGTCTTTCGAAGGATTGTAAACTTGTTGTTTCCCTGAAGCTCGAATTGTTGCCGCCAGAGCCAAATTCGAAACTCCACTACATTGCAAAACTAAATCATTTACCATGGCGTGACGACGAGCTGCTCATTTCCGTAGGCGAGAATGGATTGTTGTCATCGGCAACGGCGACCAGTACGGATCGAACGGCGGATATTCTTATCGAAATTGCCAAATTGGTGGGGGGTGCCGCTGATGGTGGGTTTAATATTTTCGCGAAGAAGGCGATAGCGGATAAAATCACGTGCCCTCAGCCATTCAAATTTCAACAAGTATTTGATCCACTTTCGGGCGATATTGACGTCGTAAATGGTCAACTCAAAAAATTACTGGGAAATGAAGAAAAGTTTAAAATTAAAGTTCATCAATCGACGATCTCCGAATCTGAAGCGCCCTTAGAGTCCGTCCGGAGACTTTAAGAAGGATTACAGAGTTTTCGGAGCATGAGTCGGATGGAGGCGAGCTTGAGGAAGGCGAGCGCGTTGCGGTTGAGGTTTTCCCAGTCCCT
>JBLHZD010000226.1:0-6987 GCA_047631095.1 Alphaproteobacteria bacterium | reverse complement strand
ACGCAAGCGGCGCCTCATTCGATTGTGGCTGCGGGATTCCGGGTGCCCTTTCTATAACGGGTAGCGACTTCGCGAAACAATAGCGGCCAACCAGACCGCCAATTCAACGGGGAAATTTAGTCAGATGGATACGAATTTTTATCAGAACTGGCATGTCCGGAAACCTGTCGCCACGGGCGCCAATGGCGTTGTCGCCAGCCATCACAAAGCCGCTGCGGAAGTCGGCGCCGCTGTGCTCCGCGACGGTGGGAACGCTATCGACGCCGCAATTGCCACATCCTTCGCGGTATCCGTGGTTGAACCCTGGATGAGCGGGCTGGGCGGCCTTGGCTATATGATGGTCTACCTCGCCAAGGAAAAAAGAGTTCTCTGCATCAATGGCGGCGCTATCTCTCCAGGCGGACTGGATGTTGCAAACTACCCGATGACCAATGGCGAAAGCGGAGACCTGTTCACCTGGCCCGCCGTTAAAGACGACCGAAACGTCCAGGGCTACCATTCAATCGCGACCCCTGGATACGTCGCCACCGTCGGGTTGGCCCATGACAAATACGCGACGAAAAGCTGGGCGGAACTACTCGCCCCCGCAGCGGAAATGGCCGAGCGCGGCCTTCCGGCGAACTGGGCGACGACGCTTTACATCGCTGGCGCGGCGCCGGACATCGCCAATTACCCCGAAACAAAATCTATTTATATGCCCAACGGCTTTCCCCCGGTCGCAATTGGCGGAAAGCCCGTCCCGCACCTGCCTATGGGGAATCTCGCCCGAACGCTAAAACGCCTGGCGATGGCGGGCCACCGGGATTTTTATGAAGGCGAGATCGCCGCCCAGATAATCGCGGACATGAAAGCCGGGGGCGGGTCTTTATCGGCGGCGGATCTAGCCAAGTATCAAGCCCAGGAACTGGCTTCCTTGGCGATCCCCCATGGCGACGCCGTTGTTCATGCGGCGCCCGGATTGACCGCCGGACCGACGATGGCCGACGCAATGAGCAAGTTCGCCGGCAAAATTACAGGCGACAAGGAACCAAACGCCAATGATTACAGGTTGTGGGCGACAGCGATGCGCGATGCGTTTGAAACACGGTTTGATACAATGGGCGATGTCGATGATAGCCGTGACCCCGCCTCCACAACCCATCTGACGGTCATTGACGGCGAGGGTAATATCGTCAGCTTCACGCAAACGCTGCTGTCCGCTTTCGGCAGTAAGGTGGTTCTGCCGGAAACCGGAATTTTGATGAATAACGGGATTATGTGGTTCGATCCCCGTCCAGATTTGCCAAACTCACTCGGCCCCAATAAACGCCCGCTCTCCAATATGTGCCCTGTCATCGTGACTGCGGATGGCGAACCCTGGTTTGCCGCCGGTGGGTCTGGCGGACGCAAAATCATGTCGGCGGTCATGCAATTGACGTCGATGGTGGTGGATTGCGGTATGGATCTCGACTCCGCGTTCCATCAGCCGAGGATCGATTACAGCGGCGGTGGCTCAACCGCGATTGACACCAGGTTAGGCGACGATGTTGAGGCCGCTATTGCGGCGCATATGCCAACCCGACGCGAAGAACAGACCATATTGCCCAACAACTTCGCCAAGCCAAATGGCGTCATGAAAGACCCTGATACAGGGGAATTCCAGGGCGCTGCCGACGTATCGAACCCGGTATCGGGCGTAATCGCGGGATAATTCGGCGCGTCGCGACGGCGTTATCGGTGGTTAATGCGGCGAAATGAGACTGGCGCCGCTGGCGGCCTTGTGCGATGTAGAGGCCATCTTAAGGGCTTGTTGGAGAAGAAGATCGTGCGTGAGAATCAACCCTTGATTCTGGCCGTGCCGAAAGGCCGTATTCTAAAAGAATTAGAGCCATTGCTTTCCGGCGTTGGGATCATTCCCGAGCCTGCGTTCAATGACCCCTCGGCGCGTCAGCTTCAATTTTCGACCAATGTTCCGGAACTGTCGATCATCCGGGTCCGCAGTTTCGACGTCGCCACCTTTGTCGCGTTTGGCGCAGCGCATCTGGGCGTCGCCGGCCATGATGTCCTTATGGAATTTGATTATCCGGAAAACTACGCGCCCGTAGATTTAAAAATCGGCGCCTGCCGCCTGGCCATGGCGGAACCGCGTGACATGGTCGAAAGCGATGACCCCAGCCGCTGGAGCCACATTCGCGTCGCGACGAAATACCCGTCTATCACGCGCGCCTATTTCGCCGCCCGCGGCGTACAGGCAGAGTGCATAAAGCTCAACGGCGCGATGGAGTTAGCGCCGGGCCTTGGCCTGTGCCGACGTATTGTAGATCTGGTCTCCACGGGACAGACCTTGAAAGAAAACGGGTTGATCGAGATCGAAACAATCGCAGATGTCACCAGCCGTCTGATCGTAAACAGGGCGACCCTCAAGACAGCGCCCGTTCAGGTTCAGGGCTGGATCGACCGTTTCCAAGAGGTCGCCGATGCCGCTTAATCTCGACATTCGCGATGTTGGGTTTGAAGCTGCGTTTCAATCTTTTCTGGACGCTGATCGGGATTCTGGTGCCAACGTTGAAGCCACGGTCCGGGAAATTCTCGACGACGTAAAACTGCGTGGCGACGCTGCAATTATCGAATACACCGAAAAATTTGACCACCTTACGCTAACGCCCAACTCCCTGCGGTTTACGTTGGAAGAGATTGAAAACGCGAAGAGCCAATGCGAACCCGAAACCCTGGAGGCGCTCAAAGTCGCCGCGTCTCGGATCGAAGCGTTTCATCGAAAACTGTTACCGGCGAACCTGGACTACCATGATGAAGACGGCGTTCGATTGGGCGCACGCTGGACGGCGATTGAGTCAGCGGGCTTGTATGTCCCAGGCGGCACCGCCGCCTATCCCAGTTCCGTTCTGATGAACGCCATCCCGGCCAAGGTCGCGGGCGTACCGCGCATCGCCATGGTTGTCCCGACGCCACAGGGCGCGTTAAACCCCCTGGTCCTGGCGGCGGCGCATTTGGCCGGCATTACGGAAATATACAAAATCGGCGGCGCACAGGCCGTTGCGGCGCTGGCCTATGGGACAGACACCATCCCCGCCGTCGCTAAAATCACCGGCCCCGGCAATGCCTATGTCGCAGCCGCCAAACGCGAAGTATTTGGAATTGTCGGCATCGATATGATTGCAGGACCGTCTGAAATTCTGATCGTCGCGGATAAAGACAACGACCCGGCCTGGATCGCCGCAGATTTGCTATCACAAGCCGAGCACGACGTCGCGGCGCAATCCATCCTGATTACCGACGACAAGGCGTTCGCCGATGCGGTGGAACGCGCTGTCAACGAACAGCTTGCAACGCTGGAGCGCTCGGCAATCGCAGCGCAAAGCTGGCGGAACCACGGCGCAATATTCACGGTGTCTTCCCTTCATGACGCCGTCGCGCTGGTGGATCGTATTGCGCCCGAACATCTGGAGCTTGCCGTCGACGCCCCGGACATATTGGCCGAGAAAATCCGAAATGCGGGCGCAATTTTTCTGGGGCGCCATACGCCGGAAGCCATCGGCGATTATATCGCGGGACCCAATCACGTCTTGCCGACGTCCCGAAGCGCCCGCTTTTCTTCAGGCTTGAGCGTTCATGATTTCATGAAACGAACAACATTCGTCGGCTGCGCCCCGGACAATTTAGGCAAAATCGGCCCGGCGGCGATGACATTGGCGAAAGCCGAAGGCTTAGGCGCCCATGAGCGTTCCATCGCGATCAGGATGAACGCAAGAAGCGAAGGCTGACCGGCGATGTCCAACGATCGAATCATCGAAATCACCCTCGATGAAGCGTCGCTGGTGAGCAGTATCCCCGAAGTCGAGCACGAACGCGCCGTCGCCGTTTATGACTTGATTGAAGAAAACAGTTTTTCGCTCGTCGGCGAATTCACCGGCCCCTACGCTGTGCATTTGGCGGTTGAAGATTCAAACCGGCTGGCCTTTCACATCAAGAACGCCAGCCAGGCGCCAATTACGAAAATTACGATGAGCCTGTCGCCCTTCAGGCGCATTATTCGAGATTATTTCGAAATCTGTGAGAGTTATTTCGACGCCATAAAACGAATGACGCCCTCGCAAATTGAAACCATCGATATGGCGCGGCGCGGCGTGCACAACGAAGGCTCTGACATCCTGAGCGAACGCCTGCGCGAAAAAATAAAAATCGATCAACAAACCGCACGGCGTCTGTTCACGCTCGTTTGCGTCTTGCATATCAAAGGTTGATGGCATGGCCGATGCGGTTGAATGGCCATATTCGCCGGGAAACATCACCGCCACTGGTCAGGACCCGTCCGCACAACTGGCCCAAGAGATTCCCGCCGCTGTCCTGTTCGCCTGCTCGATGAACGCCGTTCGCTCGCCAATGGCGGAATCAATACTGAAGCACTTCCACGGGCGTACGGTGTATGTTGATTCCGTCGGCGCCCGCAAAGGGGAGCTCGACCCTTTCGCCATCGAAGTCATGGATGAAATCGGCATTGATATTTCCAAGCATAAACCCAAAACATTCGATGAGTTGGAAGACACGTCCTATGATCTCATCATTACGCTTTCGCCCGAAGCGCAACATCATGCGGTGGAAATGACGCGCACCATGGCGGCGGAAGTCGTCTTCTGGAATACGATGGACCCCAGTTTCATTGAGGGTAACAGGGAATCCCGGTTGATGATATATCGCCAAATTCGCGATCAGATCGTCGAACGTATCAAGCAGCGCTTTCCATTAAGCACGCCATCCGATATTTAACGTCACAATGACGCCGAACCAAACGCCTCAACCGGCTCCCAAGCCGCCCTTTATACTCGCCTCCGCCTCTCCAAGGCGCGTGGCGTTGCTGGAGCAACTCGGCCTGTCGCCGGACGCCATAATACCCGCGGACATTGACGAGACGCCCCTGCCAACCGAGCTGCCCCGTCAACACGCCGCCCGACTTGCGGAGTCCAAAGCGCGCGCAATCGCAGAAGACAATCCCGGCGCCATCGTGCTGGGCGCAGATACCGTCGTGGCGCGCGGGCGGCGGATACTGCCAAAAGCCGAAGATGAGAAAACCGCCCGGGCCTGTCTGGCGCTTCTATCTGGTGAAAAACATCGCGTCTATGGCGGCGTTTGCATCATCACGGCCAGCGGCGGCGTCATGCAACGTCTGGTCATGACTGCAATTTCGTTCAAGCGACTATCCCATATGGAAACTGAACGATATATTGAAAGCGGCGAATGGCGCGGAAAAGCAGGCGGATACGCCATTCAAGGCCGCGCGGCTGAATTTGTACAACGACTCAACGGGTCCTATTCCAACGTTGTTGGTCTATCTTTATTTGAAACTGCGCAGATGCTGCGTGGCGTGGGGTATAGCTGGTGAAACCAGGAACAATCGCCATCGAAGTATCACCTGGGGAAACGCGCGCCGCCCTGATCGGCGAAGATCAACGCCTCATCGAATTTTTCATCGACCGCATGGGTCAACAATCGTTGATCGATGGCATTTACCTGGGCCGCGTCCGCCACATCGAAAGAGCGCAAGGCGGCGCGTTCGTTGAAATCACCAATGGAATCACAGGGTTCCTGAGCCAATCAAAAAGCCTGACTCAAGGCCAATCGCTTGTCGTTCAGGTCGTACGCGACGCCGCCGGCGACAAAGGCCCGACCTTGAGCCGCCGCCCCGCCATGCGGGGACGCTATATTACATTGAGGCCAGACGGTCGGGGCGTCGCCCTCGACAAGGGATTGGGCGCCGGCCTCGCCCATGCGGAGCTGGAGGAATTTTCACCCGAGCTCGACCGCGATGGTTTCGGAATAATCGTTAAACCGCCCGCCGCCTTCGCCGAGAAAGAAGCGTTGCGCGAAGAATCGGACTGGCTGTTCACAGCGTGGTCGGAAATATCCGAGATTGCGGATTCCGCATCCGCGCCTGCGCTCCTGGCCCCGCCGCCCAACGGAATCGTCCGCATCCTGCGTGACCGGGCGGCGAAAGGTGAAATCATTATCGATGACCGGGAAGCCTTTCACGAAACCCTGACGCTCGTTCGCGATACGATGCCCGACCTTTACGGTCTGGTTCGCCGACATGAAACACCCGACCCGATTTTTGAAGCAATCGGCATTGCGGACGAGGTCGACACTCTGGGTGATCGTGTCGTGCCCCTCCCCGGCGGCGGCCGCTTGACGATCGACGCCCTGGAAGCGTTAACCGCCATCGATGTGGATCGCGGCGCCGCTTCAGGTGGTGGATCGCGGGAAGACGCTATACTGGCGTTCAACATTACCGCCACAAAAGAGGCCGCGCGTCAGATACGGCTGCGCAATGTCGCCGGGTTAATCCTCATTGATCTGCTATCGATACGCCATAAAGCGAAAAAAGGCGTCCTTGTGCAGGCAGCGAAGAAGGCGTTTCGAAGCGACCCCACCATGACGGACGTTTTGGGCATCACATCCGCTGGCTTACTGGAGATCACCCGACGTCGGACGGGCGCAGCGTTGTCGACATGGTTCAACGCCCCGGCGACCACGCCGAGAGACGCCAGCGCGGATGCATGCGAAGCATTGCGGACAGCCTTGCGGGAAGGTGGCGCCAAGGACTTGACGCTGACAGCGGCGCCGGGAATTATAAATCAGCTGGAAGGGCCCTTAAAAAGCGCGCTGGAGACAGTGAACCGGAAGCTTGGTCGCCCCTTATCCTTGAAGTCTGAACATTTAAAAGCCGGTTTCGAAATACAGGAACGGTAACCCGCAAATGACCGCAAACGATAATAGAAACCAAAAAAAATGTACCCTGTGCGGCAAACCCGTTCAGGAAACGTATAACCCCTTTTGTTCCAAGCGTTGCGCCGATGTCGATCTTAATCACTGGCTTTCCACCGGGTACCGTATTCAAACCGAAGAAGAGCCCGACCCCGGCGAAGCGATCCCCTTCGACGCCGAAATCGACCGTTGAAGGGGCTGGACAGCCCCAATGAAATTCTCTATTTAATC
>JBLHZD010000225.1:0-7029 GCA_047631095.1 Alphaproteobacteria bacterium | reverse complement strand
CTCGCCATGTTCGTCTTCGTATAGATTATGAATATGCATCGTGGCGCGTCCCGCCTTTAACGTTGTGTCAATTATTCCGCCAGAATGGCCTGTTTTTCTTTGTCCAAATTTCTGTAGAACCTGTTTTCTAGAATGCTTTGATTGTCATAAATGGACCCGACAATCACATCCGGACGCAGCGGCAGCGGAATGCGCACCGGCGGCGACTCCATGCGGGGCTGCAGCGTAGGTTTGCCGTGGACAATTCTGTCGTTAAAGCTGGTCAACCCACCTTTCAAATCCGCCAGCGGCCAGGCGTCGGCAGCGGCGTAGGCCTGCAGCAAAAGCCGGCGCGGCTTAGTCGAACGATTAAACGCCGAGCCATGCAAAAGCCGCGCATGGTGGATCGTCAACGTCCCCGCCGGGCCGATCAACGGGACTGCGCGTTCAATTTCTGGCTTAATCAGGTTAGGGTCGATGGCACCGCAGAAATATCCATGTTCGTGGTGATCGTAAACCGAGCCCTTGTGACTTCCTGGGGTCACGAACATAGGACCGTTTACGTCGGTACAATCGTCCAGGTAGATGCCGATGGCCAACACGTCATCATTGGTATGGGGATAAAACGCCCAGTCCTGGTGCCATTCAACAGATTCGCCAACATGCGGCGCCTTCATGTTGATCTTCGTGTTATGCAGCCGGACGCCGGACGGCATCAGCGGCAAGAGCAACTCCATGATGAAGGGCTCAGCGGCGAAAGCGTGGAAGAAATCGGAATGTTCATGCTGTGACTTAATGCGCCGGACCCGCGGGTTCTCCGGTGTATGGGCCGGGTCCACGTCCAGCATCGTATTTCCTTCGGTGATGGTGAACGCGACATCCAGCATCCGGTTTGTTTCCGCGATCGCGTCGGCCAGGCGCTGTGGCGGTACGGCGTCGGATATCACCAAATAGCCGTCCTGGTCGTAGCGATCCAATTCTTCCTGGGTCAGCGTCCTGGTCATGCTCAATCTCCTTCCAAACTCGATCCGGCGAACTTTGACTATCGATGGGAAAGCAGTTTAAACGAAAAAATCGAACAACGCACGACGGTGCGACTAAATGAGGTTGTTCGGAGTCGGACAGGGGAAGCTCTGGGGTTCCTGAGGGAAATTGCCCCCGACCTCCCAGCGGGGCTTTTTCATTGCCTTGTGGTCATTCGGAGGCAACAACGCCGCACCGCCAAGAATCAACACCGGAAAACAAATGAAACCGAACGTCGAGAACGTAACCCAAAATAATCAGCGGGGATTTAAAGGTTACTTTTTTATAATCCTATCAATCATCTGGTGAATACGATCAAATATATTAAAGCAACTTATCTGCGTTCGAATGAACGCTGGTTGCTCTAATAATCTGTTTTAAAAATTACACCAGCCCATGGATTTTGGCGAAGGGGTCGTAATCGGCATCCCTATGCCAATCATATTCGGCTCTTATAGCGGTGCGTTCCGCGGCTTCCAGGCCGAACTGCTGGGCAATCACCGTCAACGCCATATCCATGCCGGCGGACACCCCAGACGAGGTGAAATACTTCCCATCCTCGACCCAGCGGGCCTGCTTGACCCAATCGACATTCGGTCCGTGGGAGGTGGCCCATTCGAAGGACCGCTTATTGGTGGTAGCGCGGCGGCCATCCAAAAGTCCGGTCGCCGACAGCAGTGTGCTGCCGGTACAAACCGTCATGACCAGTTCGGTTTTCTCCGACTGCGCCCGCAGCCAATTCAACGTCACCGGGTTCGTCACCTCTTCACGGGTACCGGCGCCCCCCGGCACCAGCAGCATGTCAAACGCCGCATCGTCGTCGTAGCTGAGATCGCATTGGGTCTTGGGACCACCCCGGCCACCTACGACGCCGCCGTTCTGTCCGATCATGGTGACTTCGACTTCATCATCCATTAAGGCAAACATCTCCAAGGGACCGAACATGTCTAACAATTCAAAATTGGGAAATACCAAAGCACCTATTTTTTTCATTCGCTTATTCCTGTTGAACGCCAAAGTGGCCGTTTATTTGCCCTTATGGAGGTGGAAGACGTCTCGCCGGAAGCTTGGCGCTGCCTAACTAGCCAGTTTGAATGTCGCGCAGGCAGCGCACTTGATCCATCGACATGGCCTCGTCTGATACCGACTATCCGCATCTAGTTAAAGCATCATTGTAAGCCAACAGTCGCATGTCCGCAAACGGCGCTCTTCGCGGACCGTATCTTAAAACCGCAATTTCCGCGCTAGCGCCTGTAACGATCCCAACTTGAAAAGTGGAAGCTTTTGACGCTCGCTGATGTGGTTCATTTTTACAGCCACCCACCAGTCGCAAACTTGGGTCGATCCAAATTAAACTCGCTTTATCTAAGCACCAAGGAACCGGGACAGATGGAAAACTTTTTAAAGAACGAAAATGGAGCGGCAAACGCGCAAGACAAGTATCTATTATCGCCACCATAACTTTGGATTCAATGTCCCCTATTAGTCAGGTAAGCCAGTTTGGGCCAATTTGAAAAATTCGTTATCATGGACACAGGTTTTACGCGTTCCTAGAATTGCGAAATCGAACTTTTTACACTCAGGAATTTTAATTCATGACTTCGGATCAATTAAAGCGGAAGCTTGCTGTTATTCCCGCAGCCCATACAGTTGGTCCCCTGCGACTGATGGAGGTCGACGAGGCTGGCGCGATTGAACGTCGGCGCAACTTTCAGACTCCAATGTCACAACCCAACATCATCAGAGGCCTGGCTAGTTTCCCGAAAAGAGATAGGACATATGACTCATCACCAGATTAATTTTTTCTTTTTAAACATCGGCCATTTCTTCGATCATATGTTTGTTTTGATCTTCGCCACGGTCGCGGCGTTAAGTCTAACGACTGAATGGGGCATGACCTATTCGCAGCTTATTCCCTACGCGACCCCGGGGCTTGTTGCCTTCGGCGCTCTAGCCCTACCTGTCGGATGGTTAGCAGACAAATGGAGCCGTGAGAGCATGTTGGCAATCTTCTTCATCGGTATCGGCGCAAGCTCCGCTTTTACCGCCCTCGCTGAGACACCGTTGCAAATCGGGGTCGGCTTACTCTTCATTGGCGTATTTGCCGCAATCTATCATCCCGTTGGCATCGCTATGGTCGTCCATGGTCGCGAAAAGACAGGTGTCCCTCTCGCAATTAACGGCATCTTTGGCAATATGGGAATAGCGGTTGCTGCGCTCATGACCGGATTGCTGATCGACACAAATGGGTGGCGCGCCGCCTTTGTCCTGCCGGGTATCCTCTCGATTGGTTGTGGCTTCGCCTACATCTTATTCATTCGCGCCAGCCGCGCCGCACGTGCGGCCGAGATCGAGAGCGGCGCCGCCGCCAAGAAAGCTGTCGCGGGCACAATGACGATCGATCGGAAGCTAATTATTCGGACTTTCGCGATCATCTTCACTACCACGGCGATTGGTGGCTTTATCATTCGCAGCACAACCTTTGCCTTACCCAAAATATTTGAGGAGCGGCTTACAGATTTAGCCGATAGTGCAACTTTAATTGGGACGTACAGCTTCTTAGTTTTCGCTTTTGCTGCGTTTGCTCAACTCGCTGTGGGTTATCTTGTCGACCGCTATTCCATTCGAATTATCTTTACCTTACTGGCGGCTCTGCAGGCCGTTTTCTTCGTTGTTATGATAAATTTGACCGGGCTCCCGGCATTACTTGTTTCTTTTGGTTTCATGTTGATGGTCTTCGGACAAATTCCTATCAACGACGTGCTTGTCGGTCGTATTACGCGGAGCGAATGGCGTAGTCGCGCCTACGCTCTTCGATACATAATCACGTTCACAGTTGCCGCGACGGCGGTGCCATTGATTGCCTGGATTCACGCCGAATGGAGCTTCGGCATTCTATTCACTGTGATGGCTATAGGTGCAACAGGCACCTTCGCGACTGTTCTCCTACTGCCCAGCGCAATCGCCAAGCCGTGATTTTCTTCAAGGTTTAAGCCAAGAATTTTAGAGTGCGTTATACATAGTATTTGCGTGGTCGCGCCTTAGGGGTGGTTGACGGTCTAGTCATATATTCGATATCGCAGTTCGTAATCAGGTGGACTTTTCGTTTAAGCGTAATGATTGACGAATGCTGCCACGCCACTGCCAGAGTCGACTTCCTTGGGATAGAATTCGAAGATCATCGATAAGAAGGCGTGCCCCGTCTTGTAGTTGATCATAACATTTCGTGGCATCTGAAGGAAGCCACGTGTTTCTTGCTCCAGCTTCCTTACATGGGCCTGGACGACACCGAAGCGGTTTTGGATTGGACGTGGCTTGAAGGCTTGGTGGGTGAAATTTACGCGTTGACGACGGGTCGTCCAAGCTATCCGTTGCTGACGTTGTTTCGCAGTTTTTTCTGGTAATCTGGCACAAGCTTTCGGACAAACATCTTGCGGCCAACCTGGTGCGCGATTTGTTGTTCCGGCGTTTCTGTCGCCTTGAGTTATCTGGGAGTATTCCGGATGCAACTATATTGGGCCGTTCTCGCCAACAACTCGTGCAATACGATTTGTGGGAGAGGTGAACCGTCAACTTATGCCGTCGCGGCCTATAGTTCGACGGAGACCCGAGAGGCGCTGGACCGATTTGGTATTGCCGATTGCGTGCAACGAAAAGGCTAAAGGGACCGTCCCTTGTCGGTGAGTGATCTCGAACGCAATAAGGAAATTGGCGTCACCCGCAGCAGAGCGCCTATTCGCCACCTAAAAAGGCAGTATGGCCTGGCAGCGAACACGGGTTATGGGGCTGAACAAAAACCTGTCATTTTATGGACTGGTGGCAATGGCGAGTAACATTCGCATGGGTGCTAAATTTCTCACCCTGTATGGTATTCAAAGATCTGTCCCCGTACGATAAATACGGACGTATTTTGGTAATCCACTAAAATACCCGCAAAAAACACTGAAGAACCGACGTTGCGGCTGTAAAATCTCATCATACTGACAAATTTAACGCTCTCGAGTCTAAAAAAGACCCTTATGCAGAGGTTTCCCCCTATTCATACCGTCATGTTTATTCTGGAGATAACCCAGACTTAATTAGGGAGCCTATCCCAAATAACTAGTTCAAATACAATTTAACCCATTGCCTCAATTGAAATAATTGATCTAACGGTTCACCATTGTTAAATAGCCACTCGGATTCCTTTGAAAATAGCCCAAAATGAGCCCTTGCGGTTGCCGCCAAAGTAACTCTCGTCTACTTCGATCTCACCGTCAAATAACAGCTTGCCTATGGCTTCCAGTTCAAGCGCCACAGTCTCCCGTAAACGATGGAAATAATACGCCGACGTTTTGCTATTAACCCCACACAACGCCGCAGCTATTCGCGCCGTCGCGCCAGCATCAAAAAAAGGCTTGGCAAGGTGGGCCTGCTTATACTTCTTGAGCCGACTCTTTCTCACACCACCCCTTGTAACACCTAGTTAGCACTATCCGGGACATCCCCTCCCATAACGGATTCATCTTGTCGGATTGATCGGCCTCGTTGAGACATCGTGTCGGATTTTCGTCATGCTGGACAGATCCGGATGATGGTTGCATGCTCCATAGCTGGACCCACACTGCCGCCGGATGCACCAACCATGCCTATGATCCTTGCCGCCAACGCGAACGCCCAGGGCAGTCACGTAGGAGAGTGGCGGCATCCTGATGCGTGGGACAAACCGGCCGCAAACATTGCCAATGCTATGAAACTCGCGCAGATCGCCGAGGCCGGCAAGATGGACGTACTCTTTCTCGCCGACGGTAACGGTGTCCGAAATATGGACAAGTCGGACCTTTTTGCCGCCACCTCGCCCTCCGACCGCCCGGGGGTGTTTGAGCCCGTTACGCTGCTGTCGGCGCTGGCGATGGTGACGCGGCACATTGGGCTCGCCGCCACCACCACCACGACTTACGACGAACCATTCCACGTTGCACGGCGCTTCGCCTCCCTTGATCATATCAGCGGCGGCCGCGCTGCTTGGAACCTCGTGACGACGTCCAATTCACTCGATGCGCATAACTTCAGCCACAGTGAGCACGTCGCGCGCGACACGCGTTACGAGCGCGCCAACGAGTTCGCCGACGTCGTGAAGGGGCTCTGGGATTCCTGGGCGGACGACGCCTTTCCGCAGGACAAGTCCACGGGTCGCTTTCTCGATCCATCAAAGGTCCAGGTGCTTGGCCACAAGGGCAAGCACTTCCAGGTCGCAGGGCCACTTAATGCGCCGCGCCCACCGCAAGGACACCCTGTGGTGTTCTCCGCCGGACAGTCGGAGGCCGGCCGTGAGCTTTCGGCCCGACATGCCGACTGCATCTTCGCCATCGAGGCGACGCTTCCGGCCGCGCAGACGCTTTATACCGACTTTAAGGGTCGTCTTGCGAGATACGAGCGCGAGCCGGATGATCTCAAAATTCTAGCCGGCGTAACGATCATCGTCGGCGAGACGCAGCAGCAGGCCGACGATATTGCCGGTGAGATGGACGATCTGGTTCCGCCGGCCGTTGGCGTCGACTATCTCTCTAAGATGACCGGGCACGACATGAAGGGTTATCCGCTCGACGGCCCAATGCCGGACTTCCCCGAGCAGCATGAAGGCCCGACCGGCATCAGCCGTACAATTGTTCAAGTCGCCAAGGAGCAGGGCTTGACCGTGCGTCAGACGTATCAGCGGATACTGCCGCAGATGGCCGGCAACATGTTCAAAGGCGACCCCAACCAGGTCGCCAACGTCATGGAGGCCTGGTATCGTGGCAAGGGCTGCGATGGCTTCATGATTGCCGCGCCGGTAGTTCCCACTGGTCTCGAGCGCTTCACCCGCCTCGTGGTGCCTGAGTTGCAGCGCCGCGGCCTCTTCCGACGAGAGTATGAAGGCCGCACGCTGCGCGAAAACCTTGGACTAAAACGACCCGTTCGGCGGATCGTGAAATAATTCACACATGAAGACACACGGTTTCCAGTCGCTGTGTTAGGGGCATGTGGCT
The DNA here is from genome assembly GCA_047631095.1 of Alphaproteobacteria bacterium. GTDB lineage: Bacteria > Pseudomonadota > Alphaproteobacteria > UBA8366 > JABJJH01. Next base: position 19 of record JBLHZD010000225.1, on the reverse strand, counting down.
TGAGGCGACGAGGTCGTTT
>JBLHZD010000224.1:0-7103 GCA_047631095.1 Alphaproteobacteria bacterium | reverse complement strand
GCGCGCGTTTCATCTTCCCGGCGCTTCAATTCCCGCTCATACAAACGCGCGCGCAGCATCTTCATCGCCGCCGCCCGGTTTTTGTGCTGTGACCGGTCATTTTGACACTGAACCACGATACCCGTCGGTTCATGAGTGATGCGCACCGCGCTATCGGTCCGGTTAACGTGCTGCCCACCCGCGCCGGAGGCACGATACGTATCGATGCGAATATCTTTATCCTCGATCTCGATCTCGATCGTGTCGTCGATGACCGGATAGATATCGATGGAGGCGAAGCTCGTATGGCGGCGCGATTGGGAATCAAACGGCGAGATCCGCACCAGGCGATGCACGCCCGCCTCGGTCTTTAACCAGCCATAGACATTTGATCCGATTATCCGGATCGTCGACGATTTCAAACCAGCTTCTTCGCCAGGGCTTTCTTCCAGAAGCTCGACCTTGAAGCCGCGCGAATCCGCCCAGCGCGTGTACATGCGCAGCAGCATTTCCGTCCAATCCTGAGATTCAGTGCCGCCCGCGCCCGCATGTACTTCCAGATAGGCGTCGTTGCCGTCCGCCTCCCCCGACAACAGGCTTTCCAGCTGTTTCTTGGCGCCAATGTCGCGCATGGCCGTTATCGCAGCCTCGGCCTCCGCCACCATTTCCGAATCCTCTTCGGACTCGGCCATTTCCAGCAATTCCTGATGTTCGACCAACCCCGATTCCATAGTCTCGATAATGGAAATCGCATCATCCAGCTTGGTTCGCTCGCGCATCACCTTTTGCGCGGCCTCAGGATCATTCCAGAGGTCGGGGTCTTCAGCGGCCGCGTTTAGTTCATCGAGGCGCATTCGTGCGGAATCAACGTCAAAGAGACCTCCTCAGCAGTTCCAACGACTGCTTGATTTCCTCGACCATCGACTGAATTTCCGCGCGCATCGGATACTCCCTGAAAGCGGTTCAATAATAAAGCGGTTCTATAATAATGGAGGTATATTCAAAATCCGCACCTGCAAAGCAAGCCCTGTTCGCGATGTTTTCGACTTACGTTCGACAAACTTGCATTCAAAATCAGTATTTTCCGCCCAATTGCGCCGGCGCTGCAGCGCCCAACACAGATCCATCCGACCCATCAATCAGCACGGATTGGCCTTCCGCCACGCCGCTTTTATAGGCCTCCAGAATGACCTGTTTATCGCCAGGGCGCGCGAGGCGGCCTGTTACCGCATTCACGCGCACAAGACGCACACTTTCAGGAATCCGGAATGGGACGCTTGGTTTATCCTTCAACGCCAACGCCATGAAATCGCGAAAGATCGGCGCCGCGACAGACGACCCGGTCTCCCGTCGCCCCAGGGGCGTCGGCGTATCGAACCCGGCGAAGACGCCGACCGCAAGATCAGGCGCAAAACCGATAAACCACGTGTCCTTTTCCTGGTTCGTCGTTCCGGTTTTACCGGCCAAAGGCTTTCCAACGGCGCGAATACGACGGCCCGTCCCGCGCTGCACGACGCCTTTCAGCATGGAGACGATCTGATAGGCGCTGGCCGGGCTCGTAACGACCTCGCGCTGATCGGGAATTTTTGGAACCGCCTGTCCACGCCAGACTTCATCCCGGCATTGCTCGCAGGGCCGCGCGTCATGACGAAAGACCGTCGCGCCGTTGCGATCCTGGATTCGATCAATAAAGGTCGGAATCACGCGTTTTCCGCCATTCACCAACATGGCGTAGGCCGTGGTCAAGCGAAGCAGAACCGTTTCGCCCGCGCCCAGAGACATCGCAAGCTGCTGCGGCATATTCTTGAAAATACCAAAACGTTCCGCATATTCTGCGACGGTCTCCATGCCAATCGCCCGGGCCAACCGAACCGTCATCAGGTTTCGAGATTTCTCAATGCCAAGCCGCATCGGGCTGGGACCATAAAATTTATTGGAGTAGTTTGCGGGCTTCCACTTCTTCAGTCCCGGACCTTGGTCGAGCACGAAGGGCGCATCGAGGATCAAGGTGCCCGGCGTATAGCCCTTGTCCAACGCCGCAAGATAAACGAAGGGTTTGAACGCCGATCCCGGCTGACGTTTCGCCTGGGTCGCACGGTTGAATTCGCTCAGCGCATAGTGGAACCCGCCGCTCATGGCGAGGACACGCCCGGAATGCGGGTCCAAAACAACAATAGCGCCATCAATTTCGGGGATCTGACGTAATTCAAACGCCATCCGGGGCGACGCCGCGCTTTCATCTTTCGCCGCCGGTTTCGCTTTTTTAACCGGGAGCACGACCTCTTCAACCAGAACCACATCGCCGAGCTTCAGGACATCGCCGGGACGCCTGATTTTAGGGCCCAGCCGACGCTTTTCCTGCGGCGCGCGCGCCCAGGACATGCCGGACAAGAGCATGCGCGCCACGCGCCCATCGTCCAAGCCAATATCAACGCCCTTTTCATCAAGGCCAATGACGATGGCGAGGATCCAGTCATCAACGCCAAGCGGCGCTTCCACATTGCGAAGCGCGCCGAACCATCCCTGATCAACCGGCGCCGTTGCAATAGAGCCGCGCCAACCGTGGCGACGGTCATAAGTGGCTAATCCCTGACGCAGCGCCTTTTCAGCGAACCCCTGAAGGCGAGAATCCAGCGTGGTGCGCACCGACAGGCCGCCTTCATACAGTTGGTCTTCGCCAAACTGGCTCGCCAATTCGCGCCTGACTTCCTCAACGAAATAATCCGCTTCGACAAATTTGGTTTCGGTGCGCGGGATCACGCGAAGCGGCGCATCCGTCGCGCCTTTCGCCGTTTCGGCGTCAATATAGCCTTCCTTCAGCATACGCCCGACGACCCAATTGCGCCGGGCCGTCGCCGCGGCGGTTTTCCGAAGGGGATGATAGTTATTCGGCGCCTTGGGCAACGCCGCCAGATACGCCGATTCGGCCGTATTCAACTCATCCAGTGATTTGTTGAAATAATTCAACGCGGCCGCAGCGATGCCATAGGACCCATAGCCGAGATAAATTTCGTTCAGATATAATTCCAGAATGCGCCGTTTCGAAATCGCCTTTTCCATGCGCAACGCCAGAATCGCTTCCTTGATCTTCCGCTCATAGGAAACTTCATTGGTCAGTAGGAAGTTTTTGGCAACCTGTTGGGTAATCGTCGAAGCGCCGACCAGGCGCCGGCCACTGCCGTAATTGGCGATATTCATAACCACGGCGCGCGCCAGGGCGACCGGGTCAACGCCGGGATGGGTATAAAAATTCTGATCCTCAGCGGCGATAAAGGCGTTCACCAACCGCTTGGGCATAGCGGCGATAGGAACAAAGACGCGGCGTTCCTTCGCATATTCAGCGATAAGATGACCATCGCCCGCATGCACCCGCGTCATCATGGCGGCCTCATAATTCACCAATTGCTTGTAATCGGGAAGGTCGCGCCCAAAACGCCAAAAAATATACGCGGCGCCGCCGGCGCCGGCCGCCAGCATGACGATCCCTAACGAGAGGGTAATAATCAGAAATTTAGACAGAAATTTCATTCGCTCGCTTACGTCTCAATTTACCTACAGGCCATTCCCACTTGGCGTAACACTTATAGTCAGGGGAGATTATGGCGGCCTTATGGCTACGCCGACGCCATCTTACGGCGAGGCGCCGTTTCAGTTCTAGGGTTTTTGCAAGGATGACTTTCGCTTGAAATAATTATCGACCGCCTCCAGCAAAGAACGACTTACGCGCCTTCTGTATTTCGCGTTTCGCAGCATCTTTTCATCCGCGCGATTCGATAAATACCCAAGCTCCAGTAAAACAGAAGGCACATTGGGCGACTTCAAAACAGCGAAACCGGCGAACCGATGGGTGTTTCGCAATAATTTGGTGCGCCGCCCCAACGCTTTCACCATAATCTCCGCAAGGTGCCAGGATTCCTTGTTCGTCGACGACTGCGCCAAATCAATCAGAATTTCGGATACTTCCGGCGCGTAGCCGGACAAATCTGCGCCTGCGATGATATCTGATTTGTTCTCCCGCGTCGCCAACGACTCGGCCTCACGATCCGACGCTTTGTTAGAAAGCGTATAAAGCGAACCGCCGCGAATCTTACGGTTTTTGATAGAATCGGCGTGTAGAGAAATGAATATCTCCGCTTTGTGGCGATGTGCGATTTCAAAACGATCCCGCAATCGTACATAGACATCTCGTTTCCGCGTCAAAACAACCTTGTAGCGCCCCGTGGCTTCAAACATTTTTTTCGCCTCGCGGGCAATCGCCAGGGTTATCTTTTTCTCATAGGCGCCCGTCACCCCGATCGCACCGGGGTCGACCCCGCCATGGCCAGGGTCCAAGACAATAACACGACGCCCTTTCCGCGCGCCGCCTGCCGTCGCGCGCGGTTTCCGCAACGCGACCGATTTCCAACCCGGAGACTTTAGCTTTCTACCTGCCGTAAATTTCAAAGCGTTTATTTGCGCCAGATCAAGCACGAAACGAACCGGGTTTTCATTGTCCGCCGGAATTAAAAAATGCTTCGTAATCTTGGTGGGAACGCTGGTCCCCAGCACCACTCGGCTGTTTCCGGCTTGAAAAAGTCCAAATCGAAAACTGTTCACCAATCCCTCCGACGCCCGCATTCGCTTATCAGGCACCCGCCAACGCACTTCCGGCAGATCGATGACCACGCGATAAGGATTGGCGAGCGTGAACAATTGGTAGTCAACGGATTCGCTGAGTTCGAGCACCACACGGGTCGATTCCGGATGAACGCCGATGCGCGCTCCAGTAACCTCGGGCGCCGCAACCGCAACGGGCGCTATAAAGAAACCAAGCAGCCAGATCAGAACAGCGGAATTGCGCCACATGTTGCGCGAAAGATTCTTATTATCCATACACATCAGTATATTCGCAATTCGCCGTAAAGCCTATAACACACTACGCCAACTTGGGGCGAAACTGACGTCAACGTAATTATAAAAATACCATTTGTGGAAGTTGTCGCAACGGCGTAGTTTACCTCCGCGTGTTCGACTACGTTTATTGGACCAAGGTTCGCCTTGGATTAAAATGTGAATGCGTCGTTTTTGCTGTTTAGCGCGAACAATATTTGGTTCCGCGCCCTTGTTTTTGGTCCAAGTGAAACGACGCCCAAGCAACGTTGTCAATTTTTATTAGATTAAGCCGGGCTCCAGCAAATTATGAAATTCGACCTTTCTGGAGAATACGACCGTCAGGTAAAATCTTTGTCCTGGATTAGATTTATATGATCTTCCCGTTCGACAAATCGATTAACGGCGTACTCGGCCCCCCCGAACATAGCGCATCGTATCTGCACGGCGATATCACGCACCGTGCGCAGCCGCGAGCGCTGGAGAGTAACAATGACGAAAACAATGTTAATCGACGCTACGCATCCCGAAGAAACGCGTGTGGCGGTCGTAAATGGCTCTAAACTTGAAGAATTTGATTTTGAGTCAACCAGCAAAAAACAACTAAAAGGTAATGTCTATCTGGCGAAGGTAACCCGTGTTGAACCTTCTCTACAGGCCGCCTTTATTGATTACGGCGGAAACCGACACGGTTTCTTGTCCTTTAGCGAAATCCACCCCGACTATTATCAGATCCCGGTTTCTGATCGCGAAAAGCTGATCGAAGCGGAATCCGCAGAAGAAAATACGGAAGAACCTGAAGAAGGTTCCGCTGTCGAAACTGTCGGCGGCGACGAAGTGGAAGAGGAAGTAGAGCGCCGGCGGCCTCAATCCTTCCGCCGTTACAAAGTTCAAGAGGTCGTCAAGCGCCGACAAATCTTGCTGGTGCAGGTGGTCAAGGAGGAGCGCGGCAACAAGGGCGCAGCGCTTACAACCTATTTATCACTGGCCGGTCGATATTGCGTTTTGATGCCCAACACCGCGCGCGGTGGCGGCATCAGTCGGAAGATCGCCAGCCCTAAAGATCGTAAACGCCTCAAATCTATCGTCGATGGCCTGGATATCCCCAGCGGCATGGCGGTGATCGTTCGCACGGCCGGCGCCGACAGATCAAAACCCGAGATCAAGCGGGACTATGAATATTTAATGCGCCAATGGGACAGTATCCGCACGCTGACCCTGGAATCGACCGCGCCTTGCCGAATTAACGAAGAAGGTAATTTGATCAAGCGGTCTATCCGCGACCTGTACTCGAAAGAAATCGAGCAGGTCCTCGTGGAAGGCGACGCAGGCTATCGTCTCGCGAAGGACTTCATGAAAGCGCTCATTCCCAGCCATGCGGTTCGGGTCAAGCAGTACAAGAATGAGACGGTGCCGGTCTTACACCGCTACCAGGTCGAAAGCCAAATTGACGCGATTCATAACCCCATCGTTCAGTTACGCTCCGGGGGATATCTGGTCATTAGTCCAACTGAAGCGCTGGTCGCAATCGACGTAAATTCAGGCCGCTCAACGCGAGAACGCAATATCGAAGAGACCGCCTTCAAAACCAATATGGAGACCGCTGAAGAACTCGCCCGGCAATTACGATTGCGCGATTTGGCGGGACTGATTGTAATCGATTTCATCGACATGGAAAATTCGCGCAACATCCACGCGGTGGAACGCAAATTAAAAGAATCCATGAAAGGCGACCGCGCCCGCATTCAGGTTGGCCGGATCAGCCCCTTCGGGCTGATGGAAATGTCGCGTCAGCGACTCCGCCCCAGTGTTATTGAAGCCTCCAGCGACGTTTGCCCGGTATGTGGTGGCGCCGGTCACGTGCGTTCAACAGAATCCGCCGCCCTGCACGCTATCCGCATGTTAGAGGAAGAAGGCGTCCGGCAACCATCTGGCGTAATTACCCTGCACGTTCCGACGAAAGTCGCCCTGTATATCCTGAATCAGAAACGCACGGCGTTGACCGAAGTCGAGGCTCGTTATTCCTTCACCGTCAATATTGAAGCGGACGACACGTTGGTGCCGCCAAACTTCAGATTGGAACGGGAACGTCAACCAGGTGATTCCGCTCCTGTTGAGCAATCCAGGCAAGCGCCTGCAAACAGAGAGAACGCCTCAAACGAAGAGGGGGCGCGAAAACGTCGCCCCCGCCGCCCCCGCCAAAGTGACGATCAAGAGGCGCAATCCACCGATATCGTCGAAACCGAGAACAGTGA
>JBLHZD010000223.1:0-7136 GCA_047631095.1 Alphaproteobacteria bacterium | reverse complement strand
ACCGTTCGCAATTGGATTAACGCCGTCGGCGCAAAGACGGCCTACATCGAACCGGGTTCCCCTTGGGAGAACGGATACTGCGAAAGCTTCAACGCCCGCTTCAGGGACGAGCTACTCAACGGTGAAACCTTTTACACGCTGAAGGAAGCGCAAATCATCATCGAAAAATGGAGGAGGCATTACAACACGCAGAGACCGCACAGTTCATTGGGCTACCGACCGCCAGCCCCCGAAGCAATCGTTATGATGGCGACAAGGCCGGTCATGCACTAACATTCAAACTGGACCATTCAATGGGGGCAGACCACGGGCCTTAACGTTGTATCTGGATTTTGAAACGGCGGTTTACGACAATTTATCGTAGACTTCCCTCAGCCTGATAGAAAAGGAACCGGTGACGATGATTCGCGTGGCTTGCATCGGCGAATGTATGCTGGAGTTGAGCGGTCGCGATTTTCAAGCGATGGCGCTGTCCTATGGCGGCGACACCTTGAATACAGCAGTCTATCTGTCCCGGTTGGGCGTCGACGTCGAGTATGTCACCGCGCTGGGCGACGATCCGTATAGCGGCTGGATGATTGAGCAATGGCGCACGGAGGGCGTCGGCGTTGATTTGACGCTGCGCGTGGAAGGCCGGACACCCGGCCTGTACGCAATCCAGACCGACGATTCCGGCGAGCGGCGTTTCTTTTACTGGCGCGACCAGGCCCCGGCGCGAGATTTATTCTCCCTACCGGGTGGCGGTGACATCAGTGAGCGATTGAGAGACTTCGGGTTTATCTATTTAAGTGGCATCACCCTGTCGCTGTATACGCCCGCACAATTGACGACGTTATACACCGCCCTGGACGCAGCCCGATCCGCCGGATGCAAAATTGTATTCGACACCAATTATCGCCCCCGTGGCTGGACAAGCCCGCTGGCGGCGCAGCAAACAATTACGAATTTATTGAGCCGCGTAGACATCGCCACGCCGACCTTTGACGATGACCAACAGGTCTTTGGCGACGCTAACGCCGAGGCTTGCGCAGACCGGCTTCACGCAGCGGGCGTCGGTGAAGTCGTGGTGAAAATGGATTCCAAAGGATGCCTGATCTCCAATGACAGCGGTCGGGAGATTATCTCGACCGTCGCGCGGGATGACGCCGTCGACACCACTGGCGCCGGCGATTCCTTCAATGCCGGCTACCTCGCCGCCCGGATTACCGGATCTTCCCCTGTAGCGGCGGCCAAACGCGCGCATTTACTAGCCGGTGAAGTCATCATGCATCCTGGCGCGATCATGGCGCGCGCGGCCATGCCCGACGCACTCATTTCAGGCGAAAAATCATGAAAAACCTGTTCGAACAAATTCGCGTTATTCCCGTGCTGGTCTTTCCCGACCCCAACCACGCCGCCGCCACGGCGGGCGCCTTGATCGACGGCGGCTTGCCAATTTTGGAGGTCACGCTGCGCACCGATAGCGCCTGGACGTCGCTAGCGAACATCATCGCGGCGTATCCAGACGCGCATGTCGGCGTCGGCACAGTGCTGGACGAAGATCAAATGAAGCGCGCCAAGGACGAAGGCGCGAAATTCGCCATCAGTCCGGGATTTGATCTGGAATTGGCCCGTGCCGCTCAGACGCTCGATTTGTTCTATTTACCCGGAATCGCCACCGCCTCGGAACTCATGCAGGCGCGGCGCGCCGGGTTTCGCTTCGTCAAATTCTTTCCCGCCGAAGCCGCTGGCGGCAGGCCGATGATCCAAAGTTTCGCATCGCCGTTTCGCGATATGAGCTTTTGTCCCACCGGCGGGGTAAACGCGGAAAATATGGCCGATTATCTGGCGCTCTCGAATGTCGCGTGCGTCGGCGGCAGCTGGATCGCCACCGCGCAGGATATGGCGGCGGGCGACTGGGCGGGGATCACCACAAAAGCGCAAACCGCGCGCACCGCCGCCGAAAATGCAGGCGCCGCCAAAACCTAATCCGGTCGAAAGACTTTGCGGATACGGTTGTTCTCCGTATCGCCGATATAAAAAGCGCCATCGGGACCAATCGTGACGCCATGGGGCCGCGCGAGCTGTGATTGCGTTGCGACAAGACCGTCTCCGGAAAAACCGGCCGCGCCATCGCCCGCAATCGTGCTAACCCGGTCCGCGCGCCAATCGATAAAGCGAATGGCGTGGTTTTCCGTATCGACGACCAGAATACCGCCATTCCCATTGACCGTCATTTCCTTCGGGCGGTCAAAAATCGCAGCGGATACAGGGCCGCCATCACCGCCATACCCGGTCTCGCCGGTACTGGCGACGGTGGAAATGACGCTCCCATCGGAAGACGCTAATCGCACGGAACTTCCCTGACGCTCCATAATATAAACGCCGTCATCGGAGGACCGAATCCCAACGGCGCGTGCGCCAAATACACCCGCCGCAACCGCTGGGCCGCCGTCGCCATCATGGGCGGCGGCGCCATTGCCCGCGAATGTCGAAATTTCTCCACGGGCGATGTCGAGAACACGCACCCGGTTATCCGCAACGTCGGCGATAAACAAGCGGTTCATATCCCGCGAAAAGACCAGCCCGTTCGGCTCCACCATTCCCGCCTCACGCGCCGGGCCGCCATCGCCGGAAAAAGCTTTCTCACCCGTCCCTGCAACGGTGCTGACCACGCCTGTTGCGCCATCAATCCGTCGCACCACGCCGTTCAGCCGGTCGGCTGTGTAAATCGCCCCGTCGCCGTCGATGGCCAGCCCATAGGGCTGATTGAAGGTCGCGCCCTGTCCGGGGCCGCCATCGCCAGAATAGCCCGCCGCCCCCGTCCCCGCGACAGTTTCAATAACACCTGTTTGGTAGTCGACCCGCCGGATGCAGTGATTGTAAGTATCGGAAAAAACAAGATTGCCCGACACATCAAATATTACATCAAAGGGGTTGTTCAGAATCGCACTCGTGGCCGCACCGCCATCGCCGGAATAACCCGCCGCCCCCGTCCCGACCACGGTTGTCATGATCCATTCCGCATAGGGCGTTTGACGCTCACTCATCGCAATTTCCCCGATCTAATAAATTTTAATCCGCACGGGCCTACCCAGCCTAATTCACCGTCACCGGCGTGATGTTTTCGAGCATCCACCGCGCGATCCCGGCCATACGCGCATCGCTGTGTTGCTGGCCCATGACTTGCACGCCAACCGGCATCCCACGGATTCCCAACAGCGGCATCGTCACCACAGGCGCAAACAACATGGAGCTTGGGGTATTGCAAATCGCATCGCCGGTCGGGCGCGGAGCCAGTGCTTCCCCCGGAACGTCGCCCGACCACAAGGGCGCTGGTCCAGGACAGGAAAACCCGATCACCGCATCGGCGAAAGGGGTCAGACTTTCGTGCACGCCCTGCGCGGCGCCCCGTGTTAGCAGCGCTGCGCGATAATCGTCCGGCGTCATCGCCTCGGCTTTTGCAAGCCGCGCCTTTAACCGTTCGCTCACGCCATTGGGGTGTTCATTGACAAGATTGCGCTGCGCCCAGCGGTTTTCCCACCCGGTAATGGCGTTGCAGGTGCCACCGGCGCCCTCGACCGCGCGCTCCAGCGCATCAACGTAAGGGTGGTCGCCGCGTCGCAGAACCTCCACCCCCGCTGATTGCAATTGCTCGAGGATCGACTCAAATCCCGCCTTACTATCATCGTCGGTAACCGCCCAACCGTCGCCTTCAAGTACCACCAGTCGATGAGGTTTCGACGCCGCTGGCGCTTGATCCGGCCCAAACAGACCAAGACATCCCCGGTCACCGCCTGCGCGTTTTGCGATTTCAATCGCGGTTCGCCACATATCTTCAACGCAGGTTCCATGAACGCCGTGGGTGCTCATGCTGGTCGCCTGCCGCTCGCCCCGGTTGATGCCGCCCTGCGTTGGTTTCAAGGCGACATTCCCGCAATAGGCCGCAGGACGGATGATCGAACCGCCAACCTGGGTGCCAATCGCAGCGGGCAACATCCCGGATCCGACCGCCGCCGCCGAGCCGGTGGACGAGCCGCCTGCGGTGCGCCCGGCGTCAAACGGATTAACCGTATCGCCGCCCGGCTGCGATCCGCCGAGCTCCGCCGTCACCGTCTTGCAAAGCACCACCGCGCCCGCTTCACGCAAGGCCCAGACCGCCGCATTGTCCCGCTTGGGAAAGTTTCCGATATACGCGTCGCACCCCATCTGGGTCGGCATGTCCCGCGTTTCCAGCAAATCCTTGATACCGATTGGCATGCCATCGATAGAGGAAAGCGCTCGCCCTTCCTTCCAGCGCACCGTACTTTCGTCGGCCGCCTTGCGTGCGCCATCTTCATTCATTGCGACAAACGCTTTGATGGACGGCTCTTTAAGCGCAATCTCGGCCAGGCATCGCTCCAGATAATCGCGTGGCGTATCGGCGCCGTCGCTGAAAGCGCGCGCCGCATCATGAAAGCTCAGACCTTCGAACGCCTCTGGATCATAACGACCTCGTTCACTCATAAGCGCACCCTCAGTTGCCGACATTGTTCCCAAAACCCGGTTGAATATTGGATCTTCTCCAGCAAGAAGACCATCCCTATAGCGAGATCACAAATTAATTGCTGGACTATAGTTGTGTGTTCCAGCGACCCTCATGGGGACATTGAGGAAGATGGAAATCAGTCATGGCCAAACGATACCCACTGCCGAAACGGTTCAACGCCGCGCTGAGTGAAAACGCTTACGCCAGACTACGCGCCTTGAATGAGCGCTGGGGCCTGGGCAATAATTATCTCCTTGTCGTCCTTCTTGAAAAACTTGATGAATTCGCCGATCCTGAAAATCTGGATAAAGCCTTTGAAGATTTCATCGAGGAATACGGCGCGCCCACAAGTCAAATGAAGCGTTAGTTCGGTCGGCCAAACGCGCCATACGCTAACAGCCCACCCCACGTAATCGTCGTCCCCACCTTATCTATAGTCACCCCCCAATTCGTTTCTCGCGACACAAATTCCCACTCACTGTCTGGAGGTCATAATATGAATTATTTGCCTGAAATTCTTGAGACAACCGAAGCCGTTCAGGAAGCGACCGGATTTGTCTTTACCGAAGGCCCCTTATGGCACCCCGACGGGTTCTATTATTTCAACGATATCCGACCCGGTACGCTATATCGCCTGAAGCTGGGCGAAGCGCCGGAATTGGTGCGCAAAACCAATGGCGGCAACGGCATGACCTTTGACCTGAACGGGCATTTGATCCATTGCGAAGGCGAAGGAAACTTCGTCAGCCGAACCGACCTGAATGGTAACGTCACCACCTTGATTGACCAGTTTGAGGGCGGACGTTTCAATCGTCCCAACGACGTGATTTGCCATACAGACGGCAGTATCTGGTTCACCGACCCTTCCATGCGCGTTCCCTTTTCAAACCGCGAACAACCCCGCCCAGTGGGCGATGCAGGCGTATGGGCCGGCGCGCGCGTCTATCGGGTAGCCCCCGATGGGACCACGACCGCCGTCGTGGATTGCGAATACCCAAACGGATTGGCGTTTTCACCGGATGAAAAAATACTCTATGTGGCCAATACACGCTCGACGAAATACATCCACGCCATCGATATCGATAGCGACGGCGCCATGGAGCGGCGACGTATTTTCGCCGATTTAAGCGAAGGCGACGAGCCAGGCATTCCTGACGGGATGAAAGTTGATACGCTGGGCCGCGTCTATTGCACCGGTCCCGGCGGCATCTGGGTCATGGACCCGGACGGAACCCGCGTCGGGATCATCAAATTGCCGGAACAAGCGGTCAACTTCACCTTTGGCGGCGATGACATGAAAACGCTGTTCGTCTGCGCCCATACCACGGTCTACACACTGCGCGTCAAAACACCGGGCCAGCCGCATCCCTGGTATCTCGTCAAATAAACCAACAGGAAATTTGCCATGAGCGAAACAAACGAACCCGTCCTCACGGGCAAGACCGCCCTCATTACCGTTGCAGCCCGCCGTTCCGGTCGCGCTACGGCGCTGGAATTAGCCGGGTTGGGCGCCGCCATCGCCATCAACATTCGACGCTCCCGTGAGGAAGCCGAAGGCGTAAAACGCGATATTGAAGCCATGGGTGGGACCGCGAATGTCTATGTCGCCGACGTCACCGATGAGGCGGCGGTGGGCGATATGGTGGACGCCATCGGCCATGATCTGGGCGGCGTCGACATTCTGATCAACAACGCGGCGGATCGCGCACGCATCCCGACACTGGAATTATCGCTGGCGGAATTCCATCGCATCATTCACATCATCCTCGACGGCGTGTTCCTGTGCTCCCGCGCCGTCCTGCCCCATATGATCGACGAAGGCTGGGGCCGTATCGTGAATATCAGCGGGTCGGGCAACCTTGTCGGCTATGCAGAGCGATTGCATGTCCATGCGGGCAAAGGCGGCCTGGACGCCATGACGCGCAGCCTATCCAGCGAGTTTTGCGCCAAAGGCATTACAGTCAACACCGTCAATGTCGGAAAAATCGGTGGAGAGCGTTCCGCATCCTCCGGGCCGCAGCCCAAAAACGTGCCGGATTCCCTACCCATCGGGTATGAAGGCGAACCCAAAGATATCGCCAACGCGGTCGGATTACTCTGCCGCCCGGCCTCCCGTTTCATCACGGGTCAAATGCTGCACGTAAATGGCGGCGAATATATGGCCTAAATCACCGGCGGGCGGCGCCTAAAACGGCGTATCGCCCGCAATGGTGATGCGGTGCATCCGGCGGCGTTCATTGTAATCCGGCACGGCGTAGTGCTGGACGGAGCGATTGTCCCATAGGGTCAAGGTGCCGGGCCGCCAGTTCACCCGGCAGGTGAATTCCGGCCGAATGGAATGCTCGCGCAGAAACTTCATCAGCGGCTCTGCTTCCGCCTCATTGAAACCCTCAAGCGTTTGGGCGTGATTTCCAATATAAAGCGAGATTCGTCCGGTTTCCGGATGCGTGCGAAACAGGGGATGCGCCGATTCAGTTTGCAAATTTCCGGGGTCCTGGATCTTGGCGGCCATCGTCTTGTTGCCTCCGTAACGATCTTTACGCGCAGATTTTCCAGTTAGCTTAAACCGGTCGCCCACACACCAGGTCTTCACCCCCGCCAGAATTTCCTTCATGTTATCGGAAAGCGC